>BEIA01000039.1 GCA_002898715.1 bacterium HR24
GCCAACATCACCGTGCTGGTGATGGTGCCGCCCACGCCGGTGAACAGCCGCGCCCCTACGTACTCCGGCAGGCCGGAAACGATGCCCGCGAAGATGAGGATGGAAATGCCGTTGCCGATGCCCTTTTCGGTGATGAGCTCTCCCAGCCAGACCAGGAACATAGTGCCGGCGGCCATGGTGATGAGGATGGTGACCGTGCGCAGGCCCGTCTCGCCGGTGAAGCCCACCTGTATGCTGCCGGGGAGCAGGCTCTGGATCAGGATCAACTGCCCGTACCCCTGCAGCAGGGCCATGGGCACCGTCAGCCAGTGGGTATAGATCTCGATCTGGCGCCGCCCGTATTCCCCCTCCTGCGAGAGGGCGCGCAGGGTCGGCACCAGGGGCACCAGCAGTTGCATGACGATGGCCGCCGTCACATAGGGGTACACGCCCATGGCGGCCACGCTCATGTTCTTCAGGGCACCGCCGGAGAAGAAGTTCAGGAACCCGAGGATGGTGTTCTGCCGGAACAGGTCCTGCAGAATGCGCGGGTCCACCCCGGGCACGGGCAAGTTGGAGATGAAGCGGAACACCACCAGCATAGCGAAGACGAACAGGAGCCGCTGACGCAGGTCGGGCTGCATCAGGGCGTTGATGGCCGCCTGCAGCAGCTGGGGTTGGGCCTGGCGCTGGCCCCTAGTCGCTGTCGCCACCCTCGGCAGCCTCCAGGGCGACGGCCTGGCCGCCCACTGCCTCGATCTTCTGACGCGCCGTCATGCTGAAGCGGTGGGCGCGCACCGTGAGGGCCACCTTCAGCTCGCCATCGCCCAGCACCTTCAGCGGCCGTCTCTCATCCCGCACCAGCCGGTGCTGCCTCAGCAACTGGGGCGTGACCTCGGTGCCGGCCGGGAACCGGTTCAGGTCGCCGACGTTGACCACCTCGTACTCGACGCGGAAGGGGTTGACGAAGCCCCTCATCTTGGGCAGGGCCTTGACCAAGCGAGTCTGGCCGCCCTCGAACCAGGGGGGCACGGGCTTGCCGGAGCGGGCCTTCTGCCCCTTGATGCCCCGGCCCGAGTAGCTGCCGTGGCCGCTGGAGTCGCCGCGGCCGACGCGCTTGCGCCGGTGCTTGGCCCCCCGGGGCGGCCGCAGTTCATGGGCCAGCATCAGTCCTTGACCTCCTCCACCGTCACCAGGTGGCGGACCTTGAACACCATGCCGCGAATGGCCGGCGTGTCCTCGTGCTCTACGGTGTGCCCCAGCCGCTTCAGCCCCAGGGCGCGGATGGTGTCCTTCTGGTCGCGACGGTAGCCGATGGCGCTCTTCCGCCAGGTGATGCGCAGGCGGGGCATGGGCCTATCCCTCCTCTGCCGCCACCCGGGAGCGCAGGGCCCGCACTGCCTCCGGCTCCTTGAGCTGGGAGAGGGCCATTATGGTGGCCTTGACCAGGTTGACGGGGTTGGTGCTGCCCAGGGCCTTGCAGACGGCGTCCTTCACCCCGGCCAGCTCCAGCACGGGGCGCATGGCCCCTCCCGCGATGAGGCCGGTACCGGGTGGGGCCGGCTTGATGAGCACCTGGGAAGCGCCGTATTTCACCACCAGCGGGTGGGGTACAGTGCCGTTCACCAGCGGCACTCGGATGAGGAACTGACGGGCCTTGTTGGATGCCTTGCGGATGGCTTCCGGCACCTCGGTGGCCTTGCCCAGGGCAGCGCCCACGTGCCCCTGGCCGTCGCCCACCACCACCAGGGCGGTGAAGTGGAATCGGCGGCCGCCGGCCATCATCTTGGCTACGCGGTTGATATATACGGTGCGCTCCTGCAGGGCCAGCCCCGAGCTGTCCCGGACGATGCGCTCCCGATTAGCGATGTACTTCAGCGGGACGCCCATGCTACCACCTGCGTCAGAACTGGAGGCCGGCCTGCCGGGCCGCCTCGGCCAGGGCCTTCACCCTTCCATGGTACTTGAAGCCGCCGCGGTCGAACACCACCTTGACGATCCCCTTTTCCAGCGCGCGGCGGGCCACCGTCTCCCCCACCAGGGCCGCCATCTGGGACTTGGTCTTCCCGTCCCGTTGCGTTCGCAGGGCGGGCTCCAGGTCCGAGGCGGCGGCCAGGGTGTGGCCACGGGTGTCGTCGATCACCTGGGCGTAGATATGGTTGAGGCTGCGGAAGACGGCCAGCCGTGGCCGTTCCGGCGTGCCGTACACCTTCTTGCGCACGCGGTAGTGGCGGCGGATTCGCGCCTCGCGGGGGGTCTTCACCTTGGCCATGGCCTAGCGCTTACCTCCCTTGGCGCCCTTGCCCGCCTTGCGGCGGATGGTCTCGCCCGCGTAGCGGATCCCCTTGCCCTTGTACGGCTCCGGCGGGCGGATGGCGCGGATGTTGGCAGCCACCTGGCCCACCGCCTGCTTGTCGTTGCCGCGGACGATGACCTGCGTGGTGCCCTCAACCTGTATCTCGATGCCCGGCGGCGGCTCCACCTCCACGGGGTGGGAGTAGCCCACGCTCAGCACCAGCTTGTTGCCCTGCATCTGGGCGCGGTAGCCCACGCCCACCAGCTCCAGGCGTCTTTCGAACCCCTGGCTCACCCCCGTCACCATGTTGGCGATGAGGGCGCGGGTGAGCCCGTGGAGGGCGCGGTGGCGGGGCAGGTCCGAGGGCCGGCGCACCACGATGTGGCCGTCCTCCATCTCTACCTGGATGTCCCGAGGCCACTCCCAAGAGAGCTCGCCCCTGGGCCCGCGCACGGTGATGCGCCCGCCCTCCAGGGAGACCTGGACGCCTTGCGGCACGGGCACGGGCTTGCGGCCTATGCGGGACACGTCCCTCCACCTCCTACCAGATGTAGCACAGGACCTCGCCTCCCAGATTGCGGCGCCAGGCCTCCTGTCCGGTCATCACGCCCTGGGGTGTGGAGAGGATGGCCACTCCCAGGCCGCCGTAGACGCGGGGTATCTCCTTGCGCCGCACGTAGATGCGCAGGCCGGGCTTGCTCACCCGCTGCAGCCCCGAGATGAGGGGCTCGCCCTTTTCGGTGTAGGCCAGGTAAATGCGCAGGGACTTCTTGGCCCCGTCGCCCCGCACCTCGTAGCCCTTGATGAACCCCTCGCGCTTCAGCACTCGCGCGATATCCAGCTTCAGACGCGAGGCGGGCACGTCGGTGTAGTCGTGCCGCGCCATGATGGCGTTGCGGATACGCGTGAGCATATCGGCGATGGGGTCCGTCATCATGGCCAGCATCACCAGCTCGCCTTCTGCACGCCAGGCAGTTGCCCTTCGTGGGCCAGCCGCCGGAAGCAGATGCGGCACAGGGCGAACTGGCGCAGGTACGCCCGGGGCCGCCCGCACACCCGGCAGCGGTTGCGGTGGCGCACCCTGAACTTGGGAGTCTTCAGGAAGGTCTTGTTGTACAGCGCCTTTCTGGTCAACCTCCCTACCTCCTGGCGAAGGGCATGCCCAGCAACTCCAGTAGTCGCTTGCCTTCCTCGTCGGTGCGGGCCGTAGTGATGATGTTCACCTGCAGGCCCCGCACGCGGTCGATCTTGTCGTAGTCGATCTCCGGGAAGATCACCTGCTCGCGGATGCCCAGGGAGTAGTTGCCGCGGCCGTCGAAGGAATCGGGTGGCACCCCCTGGAAGTCGCGGATGCGGGGCAGGGCGGCGTTCATGAGCCTGTCCAGGAATTCCCACATGCGATCGCCCCGCAGCGTCACCATGAGGCCGATGGGCATTCCCCTGCGCAGCTTGAAATTGGCGATGGACTTGCGCGCCCGTGTCACCACCGGCTTCTGTCCGCTGATGAGGGCGATGTCGTTGCTGGCTGCCTCTACCGCCTTGGCGTTCTGCACGGCCTCGCCCAGGCCCACGTTGATGCAGACCTTCTCGATGCGCGGCACCTGCATGACGTTGCGGTACCCGAACTCCCGCATGAGGGCGGGCACCACGTCCTCCCGGTACCGCTGCTTGAGCCTGGGAATGTAGCCGTTGCTTCCCTGCATGGCGTCAGTCGATGTTGGCATCGCACTTTTTACAATAACGGACTTTGCGGCCCTCCTCCAAGCGGCGGAAGCCCACCCGGGTGGCCTTGCCGCAGGCGGGGCAGACCAGCTTGACCTTGGACCAGTGGATGGGCGACTCCCGCTCCACGATGCCGCCCGGCCGGTTGGGCATGGCCCGGAGGTGGCGCTTGACGACGTTGACGCCCTCGACCACGATGCGCTGCTCCCCGGGGATGACCTGACGGACGGTGCCCACCTTACCGCGGTCGCGGCCCCGCACCACCAGCACCGTGTCCTGGCGCTTGATCTTCTGGGCCACCTCAGACCACCTCCGGCGCCAGGGAGATGATCTTCATGAAGCCCTTCTCCCGCAGCTCGCGGGCCACCGGGCCGAAGACGCGCGTGCCGCGGGGGTTCTGCCCGTCGGGGGCAAGGATGACAGCGGCGTTGTCGTCGAAGCGGATGTAGGTGCCGTCGCGGCGGCGAGTGGTCTTGGCTACGCGCACCACCACCGCCCGCACCACGTCGCCCTTCTTCACCGGCGCGTGGGGTATGGCATCCTTGACCGAGGCGACGATGACGTCGCCCAGGCCGGCGTACTTGCGATTGGAGCCGCCCAGCACCCGGAAGCACATTATTTCACGGGCGCCGGAGTTGTCGGCCACCTTCAGCCTGGTGTAGTTCTGGATCATGGCTGGGGCGCCTCCTGGGAGGGCTCAGGGGCCGGCCCTTCCCGCTCCTCCTCCTGCTGGCGGCGCCTCTCGCCCAGCGTCTCCAGGTCCACCTCCTCGGCCCGCACCTCTACCTGCTCGGCCCGCTGCAGGATGCGGGCGACCCGCCAGCGCTTGGTGCGGGAGAGGGGCCGGCTCTCGACGATGAGCACCCGGTCGCCCACGCGGCACTCGTTGTTCTCGTCGTGGGCGTGGTACTTCTTGGTGCGGCGGATGGTCTTCTTGTACAGGGGGTGGCGGGTGACCCGTTCTACGGCCACCACCACTGTCTTCTGCATGCGGTCGCTGACCACGACCCCTTCCATTACCTTCCGCCGCCCGTAGTTGACGGTGTCGCTGACCATGGCCTGGCGTGCCTCCCTACTGGCTCATGCGGGCCAGTTCCCGCGCCCGCTGCTCCGTCTTGAGGCGGGCCAGGTGGCGCCGCAGCTTCTGTAGCTGGCTGCTGTCCTGGAGCTGGCGCGTCTGCTTCTGCAGCCGTAGCTGGAAGAGACGGCGATAGGTCTCCTCTATCTCCTCGGCCAGCTCCTTGTCGGAGAGGCGGCGCAGCTCGTCCATGGTCTTGACGTAACGGCCCATGGCCCTAGGCTGCCTCCCTCTTGACCACGCGGCAGGGTATGGGCAGCTTCTGGGACGCCTGCTCCAGGGCCTCCTTGGCCAGGTCCTCGCGCACCCCGGCCACCTCGAACAGGATGCGCCCGGGCTTGACCACGGCCGCCCAGTACTCCACCGGCCCCTTGCCGCTGCCCATGCGCGTCTCCAGGGGCTTCTTGGTGATGGGTTTGTCGGGGAAGACGCGGATCCACATCTTGCCGCCGCGGCGCACCATGCGGGCGATGACGCGGCGGGCCGCCTCGATCTGGCGGGCCGAGAGCCAGCAGGCGCCCAGGGCCTGGAGGCCCCACTCGCCGAAGGCCACGTAGTTGCCGGCGTTGGCCCTGCCCTTCAGGCGTCCCCGTTGCTGCTTGCGGTACTTAACCTTCCTGGGTTGAAGCACCTTCGCTCACCTCCGCCGCTGCCTCGGCGACCTCTGCCAGCTCGCGCTCGGGCAGCACGTCCCCCTTGTATATCCACACCTTGACGCCGATGACCCCCAGGGGGGTGCGGGCCTCGGCCAGTCCGTAGTCGATGTCGGCCCGCAGGGTGTGCAGGGGCACTCGCCCCACCAGCTCCACCGCCTTGCGGCTCATGTCGGCGCCGCCCAGGCGGCCGGCTACGCGAATCTTGACCCCCAGGGCGCCCCGCTGCATGGCCCGCGCTGCCGCCTGCTTGATGGCGCGCCGGTGGGAGATGCGCTGCTCTATCTGGCGGGCGATGGTCTGGGCCACCAGCCGGGCGTCCAGTTCCGGCGCCGGCACTTCGGTAATGTTCACCCTCACCCGCTTGCCGGTGACCTCCTCCAGGCGGTTGCGTATCTCCTCCACCCGCTGGCCGCCCCGGCCGATGACTATGCCCGGCCGGGCGGTGTGGATGGTGACCGTCACCTGGTTGGCGTTCCGCTCGATCTCCACCCGCGAGATGGCGGCGTCCCGCAGCATACCGGTGATGGTGTTGCGGATGGCCAGGTCCTCGTGCAGCAGCTCCCGGTAGGCCGGGTCCTTGTCCGAGAACCACTTGCTCTGCCAGTCGTAGATGATGCCGATGCGCAGGCCGGTAGGGTGGACCTTATGGCCCATAGCTCACACCTCGTCCACCACGATGGTGATGTTGGCGCGTCGCTTCTGGATGATGTCGGCCCGGCCGCGGGCGCGCGGGTTGAGGCGCTTGAAGCGAATGCCCTCCCCTGCCCAGCAGGCTACGATACGCAGGCGGCGCGGGTCTAGATTGTAGTTGTTCTCGGCGTTGGCCGCCGCCGAGCGGACCGCCTTGGCCACGATGCGGGCCTTGGGCGAGGTCATGAAGCGCAGGATGGTCAGGGCCTCGTCCACCCGCTTGCCCCGTATCTGATCCAGGATAAGGTTGACCTTCTTGGCCGATACCGGGGCGTTGCGCACGAAGCTACGCACTTCCATGGCGTCGCCCTTACCTCTTCTTCATGCGGGCCACCTGGGCCGTCTTGCCGCTGTGGCCGCGGAAGGTGCGGGTGGGGGCGAACTCCCCCAGCTTGTGGCCGACCATGTTCTCGGTGATGTAGATGGGGACGTGGCGGCGCCCGTCATGCACGGCGATGGTGAGCCCCACCATCTCCGGCAGGATGGTGGACCGGCGCGACCAGGTGCGGATGACCTGGCGCTGGCCCGTCTGTCGGGCACGGTTCACCTTCTTCATGAGCTTGGGGTCTACGTATGGGCCCTTCTTGCGCGAGCGGGACACGCCCCGGCACCTCCTAGCTCTGGTAGCGGCGGCGCACTATATACTTATCGGTGTCCTTGCGCCGCCGGGTCCTCACCCCCAGGGCGGGCTTGCCCCACGGGGTCTTGGGGTGGGGCAGGCCGATGGGCGCCCGGCCCTCGCCGCCGCCGTGGGGGTGGTCCCTGGGCGTCATGGCCGAGCCACGCACCGACGGTCGCCAGCCCAGGTGGCGCTTGCGGCCCGCTTTGCCCAGGTTGATCTGGTCATGCTCCACGTTGCCCACCTGGCCCACCGTGGCCATGCAGTCGCCCAGCACGCGCCGCACCTCGCCCGAGGGCAGCCGCAGGAGCACATACTTCTCCTCGCGGGCCAGGATCTGGGCGGCGGCACCGGCGCTGCGCACCATCTGGCCGCCCTTGCCCTTGTGCAGCTCCACGTTGTGCACGAGGGTGCCCACGGGGATCTCCCGCAATGGCAGGGCGTTGCCGGGGCGGATCTCGGCCCCCGGCCCGGCCATTACCTTGTCGCCCACCTGCAGGCCCAGGGGGCAGAGGATGTAGCGCTTGTCGCCGTCGGCGTACTGGACCAGGGCGATGCGGGCGGTGCGGTTGGGGTCGTACTCGATGGCCACCACCTTGCCCGGCACGCCCCACTTGTCCCGCTTGAAGTCGATAATGCGCAGGCGACGCTTGGCGCCGCCCCCGCGGTGGCGCACCGTGATCTTGCCCTGGTTGTTACGTCCCCCGGTGCGCTTCTTGGGCGCCAGCAGCGACTTCTCCGGCTCCTTCTTGGTTATCTCGTCGAAGGAGTAGCCGGTGGCATTGCGGCGGCCGGGGGAGGTGGGCTTGTAGACCTTGATGCCCATGGCTATCACACGCCCTCGAACAGCTCTATCTTGTGCCCCTCGGCCAGGGTGACGATGGCCTTCTTCCAGCGCTGGCCGTGGAGGATGTGGCCAGTGCGGGTCCGTCGTGCCTTGCGCTGGAGGTTGATGACGTTCACCTTCACCACCTTGACGCCGAAGACCTTCTCCACCGCGTCCTTGATCTGGGTCTTGTCGGCGTCAGGGTGGACCTGGAAGGCGTACTTGTTCTCTTCGGCCAGCCGCGCCGCCTTCTCGGTGATGAGCGGCCGGACGATGACCTGAGTGGGGTGCAGGGCCTTGGCCATGGCCATCACCTCCGCAGGGCCCGCTCGCGGTCGCGGGCCTCGCCCCACAGCTCTTCCGCCTTGCGCACCGCCGCCTCGGTCATCACCAGGTAGCGGTGATGCAGCATGTCCACCACATTGAGGTAAGCGGCAGGGATGCACTTCTTCTTTTCCAGGTTGCGCACCGAAAGGAACACGGTGCGGTCGGGCTCGCCCGTGACCACTAGGGCGGAGCGGTCCACGCCCAGGTTCTGGAGGATGCGGGCCACCTCCTTGGTGCTGGGCCGCTCCAGCTCCAGGCGATCGAGGACGATGAGCTCACCATCGGCCGCCTTGGCCGACAGGGCGGAACGGATGGCCAGACGCCGCATCTTCTTGGGGAGGCGCTGGGAGTAGTCCCTGGGCTTGGGACCGAAGACGATGCCGCCGCCCTTGCGGTGCGGGGCGCGGATGGATCCCTGGCGGGCGCGGCCGGTGTACTTCTGGGGGCGCGTCTTGCGGGTGCTGCCCTTCACCTCGCCGCGGGTCTTGGTGCTGTGGGTGCCGCGACGCTGGTTGGCCCGCTGGGCAACGTAGGCCTGGTGGAGGACGGCCTTGTTGGGGCGGATGCCGAAGACGTAGTCCTCCACTTCGATGGTGCCTACTTCCTCGCCGTCGGCGTTCCTAACGGGCAGCAACACGGGCCTTAGCCCTCCTCCGCTTGAGATCGCTGGCCTTGCGAGCGAAGCGTATCTTCAGAAGGGTGCCCTTATGGCCCGGCACCGCCCCTTGTACCAGCAGGATGCCGCGGGCCGGGTCGCTGTGGACTACCAGCAAGTTCTGGACGGTGACCTGCTCGGCGCCCATGTGCCCGGCCATGCGCAGGCCGGGGATGACGCGCCCGGGGTCGGTGCCGGCGCCTATGGAGCCGGGCGCGCGCCAGCGGTCTGACTGGCCGTGGGTCTTGGGGCCGCCAGCGAAGCCGTGCCGCTTGACCACGCCGGCGAAGCCGCGGCCCTTGGACAGCCCAGTCACGTCCACCAGGTCGCCGGGCTGGAACAGCTCGCAGCCTACCTTCTGCCCCACCTGCCACTGGGAGGGGTCTTCCACGCGGAATTCCCGCAGGTAACGGAAGTTGCCCAGGCCCTTCATGTGGCCCTGGAGGGGCTTGTTCAGGCGCCGGCGCTGGCCGTAGCCGAGCTGCACGGCATCGTAGCCGTCCTTCTCTCTGGTCTTCACCTGGACGACGACGGAGGGTAGCACCTCGAGCACCGTGACGGGGCGCGCCGTCCCGTCCGGGTCGAAGACCTGGGTCATGCCCAGCTTGCGGCCGAGGACGCCTTCGATCTTCATAGCTTGATCTCGATGTCCACCCCCGAGGGTAGTTGCAGACGCATGAGGGCGTCCACCGTCTTGGAGGTGGGCTCCAGGATGTCGATGAGGCGCTTGTGGGTGCGGATCTCGAAGTGCTCCCGGGAGTCCTTGTCGATGTGGGGCGAGCGGAGGACGCAGAAGCGCTTGATCTCCGTGGGAAGGGGTATGGGCCCGGCCACGGCAGCGCCGGTGCGTTCGGCGGCCTCGACGATCATCCTGGCCGACTGGTCCAGGATGCGGTGGTCATAGGCCTTGAGGCGGATGCGGATCTTCTGCCTCGGCACCGGCCGTCACCTCCGCACGGCCCCCCGCGCCCGGCCAACGATGGCGTCGGCCAGGGACTGGGGCAGCGGCTCGTAGTGGTCGAACTCCATGGTGTAGGTGGCGCGCCCCTGGGAGATGGAGCGCAGGTCGGTGGCGTAGTTGAACAGCTCGGCCAGGGGGATGAGGGCGGTGATGAGCCGCAGGTGCCCTTGCTGGTCTACCTGCACCACATGGCCCCGGCGGGCTGTAATGTCGCCCAGGATGTCGCCGAAGAACTCCTCCGGAGTGGCGATCTCCACCCGCATGATGGGCTCCAGTAGGACGGGGCCGCCCTGGCGCATGGCCTCCTGCATGGCGATGCTGCCCGCCATCTCGAAGGCGAAGGTGGAGGAGTCCACGGGGTGGTACTGGCCGTCCACCAGCGTCACCTTCACATCGATGACCGGGTAGCCCGCCAGCACACCCGTATCCAGGGCCTGGCGCACGCCCTTCTCCACCGCCGGGATGAACTCCTTGGGGATGACGCCGCCCGTAGTCCTGTCCTCGAAGACGAAGCCCGAGCCGCGTGGCAGCGGCTCCGCCTCTATGACCACCACGCCGTACTGGCCGCGGCCGCCCGACTGGCGGATGAAGCGCCCTTCGGCGCGGGCCGGGCGGGTCATGGTCTCCTTGTAGGCCACCTCCGGCCGGCCGACGTGGGCCTCCACGCCGAACTCCCGCCGCATCCGGTCGACGATGATCTCCAGGTGGAGCTCGCCCATGCCGGAGATGATGGTCTGACCGGTCTCGGGGTCGTAGCGGAAGCGGAAGGTGGGGTCTTCCTCGGCCATGCGGGCCAGAGTGGTGGCCAGCTTGTCCTGGTCGTCCTTAGTCTTGGGCTCGATGGCCACCGACACCACCGGCTCGGGGAACTTCATGGCCTCGAGGATGATGGGGGCCTGCTCCTCGCAGAGGGTGTCGCCGGTGAAGGTGTTCTTCAGGCCCACGGTGGCGGCGATCATGCCCGCCGAGACCTCTTCGATGTCCTCGCGGCGGTTGGCGTGCATGCGCATCAGCCGCCCCAGTCGCTCCCGCTGACGTCGGGTGGAGTTGTAGACCTGGGCCCCCTGCTTGAGGCGGCCGGAGTAGACGCGGAAGTAGACCAGGCGGCCCACGAAGGGGTCGGCCACCACCTTGAAGGCGAGGGCGGCGAAGGGCTCATCCTCCCTGGGGGCCCGCTCCAGGGGCTCGCCCGTCTCGGGGTGGGTGCCCCGCACCGGCGGCAGGTCGACGGGCGAGGGCAGGTAGTCCACCACGGCGTCCAGCAGGGGCTGGATGCCCTTGTTGCGCAGGGCGGCCCCGCACAGCACCGGGGTGATGAGGTAGGACACGGTGGCGCGGCGGATGGCCTTCTTGATCTCGGCCGGCGTGAGCGGGTGCCCCTCCACATAGCTGATGAGCACCTGGTCGTCCACCTCGGCCAGGGCCTCGATCATCTGCTCCCGCCGCTTGCGCGCCTCCTCCCGCAGTTCGTAGGGGATGGGCTGCCGCTCGGGCTGCTCGCGGGGGTCGTCGGGGAAGACCCAGGCCACCTCCTCGATGAGGTCCACCACACCCCGGAAGTTGTCCTCGGCGCCGATGGGGATCTGCACGGCCACGGGCCGGGCGCCCAGCCGCTCACGGATCATGCCCACCGTGCGCCAGAAGTCGGCCCCGAGGCGGTCCATCTTGTTGACGAAGCAGATACGGGGCACGCGGTAGCGGTCAGCCTGCCGCCAGACCGTCTCCGACTGGCTCTGGACGCCGTGGACGGCCTCGAACACCACCACTGCCCCGTCCAGCACGCGCAGGCTGCGCTCCACCTCCACGGTGAAGTCCACGTGCCCTGGCGTGTCCACGATGTTGATGGTGTGGTCGCGCCACGAGCAGGTGGTGGCGGCAGCGGTGATGGTGATGCCCCGCTCCCGCTCCTGGGGCAGGTAGTCCATGACCGCCGTGCCCTCGTCCACCTCGCCGATCTTGTACGAGCGGCCGGTGTAGAACAGCACCCGCTCGGTGACGGTGGTCTTACCGGCATCGATATGGGCAATGATGCCGATGTTGCGCACTCGTTCTATGGGCGTCTTCTCCATGGCCCTATCACTCTCTCGGGCGTGGCCTACCAGCGATAGTGGACGAAGGCGCGGTTGGCCTCGGCCATGCGGTGGGTATCGTCCCGCCGCTTGACGGCGACGCCGGTGCCACGGTAGGCGTCCATGATCTCAGCGGCCAGCCGCTCGTGCATGGGCCGGCCCCGGCGGGAGCGGGCGGCATCCCGCAGCCAGCGCAGGGCCAGCGAAAGCTGGCGCTCGGGCCGGACTTCCACAGGGATCTGGTAGGTGGCGCCGCCCACCCGGCGGGGGCGCACCTCCAGTACGGGCATGCAGTTGCGCACCGCCTGCTCGAAGACCTTCAGCGGGTCTTCGCCCGTACGTTGCTGCACCAGGTCGAAGGCCCGGTAGACGATCTTCTCGGCGGTGGCCTTCTTGCCATTCCACATGATGTGATTGATGAACTTCTGCACCCAGACGCTGTTGTATTTGACGTCGGGTGGAATCTGGCGGCGGACGACTCGGCCCTTGCGGCGGGGCATGGCCCTTAGCGCCCTCCCTCGCGGCGGCTTCCGTACTTGCTGCGCTGCTGCTTGCGCCCGGAAACGCCAGCGCAGTCCAGGGCGCCACGGACGATGTGGTAGCGCACTCCCGGCAGGTCCTTGACGCGGCCGCCACGCACCAGAACGATGGAGTGTTCCTGCAGGTTGTGCCCCTCGCCGGGGATGTAGGCCGTGACCTCGATGCCGTTGGTGAGGCGGACACGGGCGATCTTGCGCAGGGCGGAGTTAGGCTTCTTGGGGGTCATGGTACGGACGGCGGTGCACACGCCACGCTTCTGGGGCGAGGGCACCACCTTCATCTCGTTCTTGAGGGAATTGTAGAAGTAGCGCAGGGCCGGGGCCTTGGCCTTGCGCTTGAGAGGCTGCCGCCCCTTGCGTACCAGTTGATTGATAGTCGGCATAGCCTGTCTCCCTCACCAACAGAAAGGGCCGAGAGCTGGTGTGGGTGCCTTTTAGCCCTCGGCACCTGCTTCAGCCTGAGAACGCCAAAAGTCAAGTTTAGTCTCCGCCCCCAGCACTGTCAACGGCAGGTGGGGTCGCCTCGGCAAGCTGGCCACCCATTGCCGGTGGGGCTTTGGATGACTGGCGACTCGCTTACATTGGACTGCGCCCGGCCGTTTGAGAGACGAACCTCGGTGGCCATTGACAGGTGGTGGGCGGAGGTGTAGCTTGGGGCAGCCGCGATATCTTCTGCCGAGAGCGAGGTGCGATAGCCATGGCGACAGCCGAACTGGCACGGGTGCGCAAGTCCCAGGTGGAGTTCAAGAGCAGAGGCGTCACCTGCCGCGGCGACCTGTGGCTGCCGGAGCGGGGCGCGCCTCCCTATCCGGTGGTGGTGATGGCAGGCGGCTGGTGCTACGTCAAAGAGATCGTCATGCCCCACTACGCCCAGTTCTTCTGTGGGGAAGGGCTGGCTGTGCTGATGTTCGACTACCGCAACCTGGGCGCCAGCGATGGCGAGCCGCGCCAGCACCTGGACCCATGGGCCCAGATCGAGGACTACCGCAACGCCATCAGTTTCGTGGAGACGGTGCCGGAGCTCGACCCGGCCCGCATCGTGGTGTGGGGCATCTCCTACAGCGGTGGCCACGCCCTCATCGTCGGCGCCATCGACCGGCGCGTGCGCTGCATCGTCTCCAACATCCCGGTGGTGGACGGCCACGAGAGCCAGCGGCGGGTGCACGGCGAACGGCGCTTCGCCCAGTTGCTCCAGGTCATCGCTGAGGACAGGGCCCGTCGCTACCGCGGCGAGCCCAGCGGTCGCCTGCCCATGTCTGCCCCTGACCCCGACCAGGTCCTGTGCACGTGGCCCTTCCCCGAGGTCTACTCTGCCTTCGACGCCATCAAACGGGCCGAGGCGCCGAGGCACGAGCACTGGAGCACCATCGAGTCGACGGAGCTGCTCCTCACTTACACCGTCTTCCCGTACGTGACCCGCATCCTGGACACGCCCACTCTGATGCTGGTGGCCGAGGGCGACAACATCACTTCCTGGGACCTGGAGATCGCTGCCTTTAACCTCATCCCCTCGCCCCATAAGGAGCTGTTCATCATTCCCAGGACGAGCCACATGAGCCTCTACACCGAACGGCAGCGGCTGGAGATCGCGGCCACATACACCGCCCGCTGGCTGCGGGAGCAAGTCCTCCAGCCGACGGAGGCGGCGGTGGGCCGGTCCGACGGGCGCCGGGGTGCCGCAAGGCAGCGGGGCGCGGAAGCGGGCCGGCGTAGCCGGGGCTGAACGGGTGCCAGGCAGCATCCGCAGGGCTGCTCCTGACCTGCGGCGGGCGAGTCAGGCCCCTGCCACCGACTCGACTCGCGGCCGAACGTGGCCGCGGGGATGACGGGCGTAGCTGTCGCGCCTGCCTGCCTCGGGTACAGGGCGGCTAGTCATGGGCGAGGGCCCGCGGCTACACGGCGGGCGCGCTCTCTCCCGCGGCATGGCGTATGGGAGACCTTGACCTAGTGCCGGTGCGGAAGCTAAGTTTCCTCTGACGAGCACACTTCCGGAAAGGCCAGCGCAGTCGACGATGCCCGAGAGGATGAGA
Source organism: bacterium HR24 (assembly GCA_002898715.1). GTDB lineage: Bacteria > Chloroflexota > Dehalococcoidia > SM23-28-2 > HRBIN24 > HRBIN24. The sequence continues at coordinate 14,448 of BEIA01000039.1, forward strand.
GCCTGACGGGGCTGTAGATGGAACAGTCGCTGCTACTGGCCCTGGCCGCCGCCGTCCTGTTCGGCTGCAGCGATTTCGTCTACAAGCTGTCGCAGCTCCGGCGCATCGCCCCGCCGACGTTCATGATGACCCAGGCGAGTTTCTTCCTGTTGTGCGCCCTGAGCCTGATGCTGGTGAGCGGGGGCCCCGAATTCAGCAATGCCGTGCTGGGCTACGGCGTCATGGCCGGCATCATGGGCTACTCTGCCTTGATCCTCTTCCTCCGCACCCTGCGGGTGATGGAGGCGAGCACGGCATCCACCATATTTCGTCTGAGCTTCGTGCCTGCTGCCCTGCTGGCCCTGCTGTGGCTTTCGGAGCCCCTGGGCACGGGCGAGGTCCTGGGCATCGTTACGGCCGGGCTGGCCATCGCCATGTTCTCGCTGCCGGGGGCCATGGTCGCCCGCGCGGCGGCCCCCCTGGGAGCCGCTGGCATCGCTACCGTGGGCAACCCCCACCGCATCAGCGTCCCTGGACTCCTGACGCTGGTGCTGGCCACGGTGTTGTGGGGGACTGTGGCGGTGGTCTACAAGAAGGCCGGGCTGACGGGGGCCACTGCCCCTACCTTCCTCGTCTTCCAGGCCACTGCCTTCAACGTCTGCGCCCATTCGGTGGCGCTCAACCGCGGCGAGTGGGGCTTCCGGCTGTCGGTCATGCGTTACGCTGTCCCCGCCGCCGTGCTCCAGTTCCTCGGCGTCCTCTCCCTTTTCCGGTCGGTGAACCTGGGCCAGGTTGGAGTCAGCGCCACCGTCTCCCAGCTGAGCTTTGTCCTCACTGCCTTGCTGTCGGCGGTGCTGCTCCGCGAGCGCCTGACCGTCAACAAGGTGGCTGGACTGGCCCTGGCGGTGCTGGCGGTGGTCTGCTTCCGGCTGTCCCTGTAGCGGTCCCCGTGCCGAGGGCCC
>BEIA01000040.1 GCA_002898715.1 bacterium HR24
GGCCTGGATCACGCCGCGGGCCGCAGCGACGGCGGCAAGGGCTGCCTCCTCCCGCCCCGCCGCGGCCTCGACCTCCACCTGAACCGTGGGGGAGGCGGCGCTCTGGGGCGCGGGCGTCTCCTGGCGTGCCGCCGCTCCGGGCTGCGGTCGGTACAGTCCGGAAGCGAGCTTGGCTGGTGGCTGGGGGGCATCGCGGAGGGCGTAGACGGCAGAGCGGAGCTGGTCCTCGGAGCCGCGGGAGTGGACAGGCGATGGAAAGGGGAGCAGGGCAGCGCTGCCCAGGACCAGCAGCGATATGACCAGCGGTCTCATGAACGGCCTCCGTATTATAACCCGCTATAACCTTACGGGCCGCCTGCCGCGTCTGGACTCGCCGATGCGGCCTTGACCCCTTGCGAGGGTGCGCCTACAGTGGGAGTGGGTCGGGGTGTAGCTCAGCCTGGTAGAGCACCTGGTTTGGGGCCAGGAGGTCGCCGGTTCAAATCCGGCCACCCCGACCAGGCAGTGGCGACTCTTCATCTGCGCGCTGCACCTCTCTCCGAAAGTCCCCACGAAACAATAAACGTCTCGCGGGCGCTGCCGTTGTCGGTGGGCCGCCGGCCTGGCCGCCCGGTGATGTGGGGCAGCCTCATGGGGCGGACCGTGCCGCGGGTCGAAACTCGCGTCATAGCTTGTGCTCTTCGCTTTTCATGCCGCTGGTCGATACCGGCCAGGCTGGCAGGGGATTCCCCTCCGCCCTGGGCCCATCTCTAGCGAGACAGGCCCGGAAAACGTTGACGGCGCCAGATACGTCAGATATAGTCGCGGCATCGGGTCCCGTTCACGATGGGGAGGGATGCCATGAACGCGCTCTCTTGGCGGCTATCGTTTCCGCTGATTATCGCCGGTGCCCTGGTGGTGGTCCTCCTGCTGGGGCGGCAGAACGCGCCCACTACCGCGGCCCAGGGAGACGTGGTCCCCGGCGAGGTGCTGGTCAAGTTCCGGCCGGGTACCCCCGGACAGGCCATCGCCGAGGCCCACCGACAGAACGGCGGCCGCGTCAAGGAGGAGATTCCGGGCATCGGTGTTCAGGTGGTGCAGGTGCCGCCGGGGCAAGAGCGGGCGCGGGCGGCCGCCTACGCCCGCAACCCCAACGTGCTCTACGCCGAGCCCAACGGCCTCTGGGAGGTGGTGGGCATTCCCAACGACCCGCGCTTCGGTGAGCAGTGGGGGCTGCACAACACCGGCCAGAGTGGAGGCACCGCCGACGCCGACATAGACGCGCCCGAGGCCTGGGACATCACCGCCGGCACCGACACCATCCTCATCGCCATCCTGGACACGGGCATAGACCAGAGCCACGAGGACCTGAAGGCCAAGCTGGCCGGCGACGTGAACTTCTCCAGCTCCCCCAAGGTGGACGACCGCTACGGCCACGGCACTCACGTGGCCGGCATCGCTGCTGCCGTGACCAACAACAGCCTGGGGGTGGCGGGCACCTGCCCGGCCTGCAAGCTGCTGAACGTGAAGGTGCTGGACGACAACGGGTCCGGCTCCTGGAGCGCCATAGCCAGGGGCATCAAGTGGGCGGCCGACAACGGCGCCAGAGTGATCAACATGAGCCTGGGCGGTTATTCGGCCTCCAGCACCGTCCAGGACGCGGTCAACTATGCCTGGGGCAGGGGCGTGGTTCTGGTGGCGGCGGCCGGCAACGACAACACCACCAGCAAGCTCTACCCCGCCGCCTACGATAACGTCATCGCCGTGGCCGCCACTGACCGCAACGACCGGAAGGCCAGCTTCTCCAACTACGGCGCCTGGGTGGACATCGGCGCGCCCGGGGTGAGCATCCTCTCCACTGCCCCCGACCACCCCAACCGCATCTGGGGCAGGGGCGTGAAGTATGCCTACGGTAGCGGCACGTCCATGGCCACGCCCTTCGTGGCGGGGGTGGCGGGGCTGGTCTGGGCAAGCGGCTGCTCCACCAATGCGTGCGTGCGCACGGCGGTGGAGGGAGCCGTGGACACGCCCTCGGCCCTGAGCGGGCTATGGCCAGGCGGCGGCCGCCTCAACGCCTGCAAGGCGGTAGGGGCCTCCTGCTCGTATCATCCGGGAAGCCCCTAGGCTGCCCGGGCAGAGCCCGGGACTGGTCTAGCTGACGGCAGGTGCGGGCCCGAGGAGTTACGGGCCAGGGCCCGGTCCAGGCCGGGGACGCGACGGGCGAAGGGGGAGGGCTGCCCTTCGCGTCTCGGCCCCCGGCGCGCCCGCATGAGGGTCTGGCCCGGGGACAGCCTGGACAGAGGTGGGCCACCCGGATAACATCGGGGCGGCCCATGCTCGTCTCCAGGATTATCGCCGACCCGCGTCGCCTGCGACGCTTCGTGCGGTTCGTCTCTCCCTCAGCGCAGGCCGTGGCGCTGGACGTGTGGCTGGGGCCCGCAGTCCTGGCGAGGGTGCTGGCGCCTAGGGTCTCCCGCCTGGTCGCTGTGCAGAGGGAGGACCCGCCGCGGAACTGGCGCCGCCCGCGCAATGTGGAGCTGGTACGGGTGGCGGGGCTCGCGCCCGAGCTACCCTTCCCCGACGAGACCTTCGACCTGGTGACCTGCGGCCGCCCCTTCCATCACTTTCCCCGTCCCCGAGAAGTGCTGAGCGAGATGTGGCGCGTCTGTCGACCGGGCGGCTGGCTGGCGCTGGAGGAAACGGTAGCCCACGAGCAAGAGGTGCGGGCGCGCTACCAGGACCGACTGGAACGCCTGCGCGACCGCTCGCATCCGCGCTACTTTCGCCTCAGCGAGTTGTTGCATCTGCTGGGCGAGGCCGGGTTCCTGGTGCGACGGCTGCAGGTGGTGGACCTGCAGCGCGAGTTCAACGAATGGCTGCTGGGCGCGCGCCCCAGCCCTCAGAAGGTCGAGCTGATGCGTCGCCTCATGACCGGGGCACAGGAGGCCGACCTTAGCGGGCTCGACATAAGAGCGGTGGGCGACACCTTCGTCTTCACCCAGAGGCTGGCCTGGCTGGTGGCGGAGCGGATAGCCTAGCTGCTGCCCTTGCGCAGGGAGGAGATCAGCTTCAGCCCTTCCTCGTCGCCAAGGAGCTCTCGGCGCAGCTCGAAGATCTGGTCGCGAAGCAGGGCCGCCTTCTCGAACTCCAGATTCCGCGCCGCCTCCTTCATCTGTCGCTCCAGGTCCTTGATGAGGCGGGCCAGTTCGTCCTTGGGCAGGGGGCCGGTGCGCCAGGCAGGCTTCTCTTCGGCCACCTGCCGCACCCGGTCGGTCAGGTCGCGTATGGCCTTCTTGATGCCCTCGGGGCGGATGCCGTGGCGGGCGTTGTACTCGAGCTGGGCCTTGCGCCGGCGCTCCGTCTCATCGATGGCCTTGCGCATGGACTCGGTGATAGTGTCGGCGTACATGATGACCTTGCCGTTGACGTGACGGGCGGCGCGGCCCATGGTCTGGATGAGGGCCCACTCGGAGCGCAGGTAGCCCTCCTTGTCGGCGTCGAGGATGGCCACCAGGCTCACCTCGGGGAGGTCCAGCCCCTCCCGCAGCAGGTTGATGCCTACCACCACGTCGTAGACGCCCAGACGCAGGTCGCGCAGGATCTCCACCCGCTCCAGGGTCTCGATCTCCGAGTGGAGGTAGTGGGTCTTGATGCCCATCTCCTGGAGGTAGTCGGCCAGGTTCTCGGCCATCTTTTTGGTGAGGGTTGTGACCAGGGCACGCTCGCCGCGCTCCACCCGCTGACGTATCTCGTGCAGCAGGTCGTCGATCTGGCCGCGGGTCGGCCGCACCTCCACCTCAGGGTCGGGAATGCCAGTGGGCCGCACCAGTTGTTCCACCACCTGCTCGGAGACCTCGTATTCCCAGGGGCCGGGCGTTGCCGAGACGTATATGACCTGATTGATGTGGCCCAGGAACTCCTGAAAACTGAGAGGACGGTTGTCCACTGCTGAGGGTAGCCTGAAGCCGTAATCGGCCAGGGTCTGCTTGCGGGACACGTCGCCGTTGTACATGCCCCGGATCTGGGGGATGGCCAGATGCGACTCGTCGATGATCATCAGGAAGTCGTCGGGGAAGTAGTCCAGCAGTGTCCAGGGGGTGGAGCCGCAGGCCTCGGCCCAGGTGTTCTTGGGACGGTGGCGTCGGGCCAGGTGGCAGGCGTAGTTCTCGATGCCGGCGCAGTAGCCCTGCTCCCGTAGGCACTCGATGTCGTAGCGCGTCCGCTCCCACAGCCGCTGGGCCTCCAGCAGCTTCCCCTGTTGGCGGAACCACTCCACTCGCTCCTCCAGTTCGCGCTCGATGTCGCGGATGGCCGCTTCCAGCTTCTCCTGGGAGGTAACGAAGTGCTTGGCGGGGTAAATCTCGATCGCGTCTAGCTCGCCCAGGATCTCGCCGGTGAGGGGGTCGATCTGCAGGATCCGCTCCACCTCGTCGCCCCAGAAGTCGACCCGCACCGCCAGCTCCTCGTAGGCGGGCATGATGGTGAGGGAGTCGCCCCGCAGTCGGAACTTGCCCCGCACCAGGTTGTAGTCGTTGCGCTCGTACTGCATGTCCACCAGCCGGCGCAGGACCCGCTGGCGGTTGGACTGCTCTCCCTTCTTCAGCCGCAAGACGAAGTCGTAGTACTCGGTAGGCTCGCCCAGGCCATAGATGCAGGAGACCGAAGCGACGATGATGACGTCGCCGCGAGTGAAGAGGGCGCGGGTAGCGGCGTGGCGCAGCTTGTCGATCTCTTCGTTGATGTCGGCGTCCTTGGCGATATAGGTGTCGGTGCGAGGGATGTAGGCCTCGGGCTGGTAGTAGTCGTAGTAGGAGACGAAGTATTCGACGGCGTTGTGGGGGAAGAACTCGCGGAACTCGGCGTACAGCTGGGCGGCGAGGGTCTTGTTGGGCGAGATGACCAGGGTGGGCCGCCCCCAGCGGGCGATGACGTTGGCCATGGTGAAGGTCTTGCCGGAGCCGGTGACGCCCAGGAGGGTCTGGTGCTTATAGCCTTTCTGCAGCCCCTCCAGCAGCTTCTCGACTGCCTGAGGCTGGTCGCCCGTCAGCTGGAACGGCGCAACGAGCCTGAACGGCGAGTCTGCCAAGAGCATGTAGCCTTCCTTCGGCACCAGGCGGTGCTCCACCGGGTCAACCGTCAGGCCCAAGCTCTGCAGCGTGTGGGCGCCGATCAGAGGCGGCGCGTCATCGGGCGCGAAGGCCACCAGCACCTGCTCCTCGAGGCCCAGCACCTCGACCCTGGCCCAGCCCAAGCGCCATTCCGCCTCGCGGCCGTCGGCGAGGCGAAATCGCATAACGCGGTGGGGTCTCACCCCCAGCCGCTCCAGCAAGCTGGCAGGGAAGGCCGAAAAAGAAGCGCCGGTGTCCACCAGCGCCTCCAGGGTCTCCTCACCTCGGGGGCCGCGGATGGTGAGCGGGTGCGAAAACACTCCCATGTCGTCCTCCATTCTATCAGGTAGAATGGCGGGGGCAGGGAGCGAGCGAGGAGGGGGAAGTCATGGAGATCCTGGCAGGCACCGCCAACGGGCTGCACCGTCTGGGGGCCGGGCAGAGGGTGGAGCTGGAAGGGCGGGGTATCACGGCTCTGGCCCGCGCCGGCGAGGACTGGTGGGCCGTGGTGGAAGCCCGAGAGGTGTGGCGCAGGCAGGGCGATGGCCACTGGCAGGAGGTGGCGCGTAGCGACCGATGGTCGCTGAACTGCCTCTTGCCCGCGGCCGAGGGCGTGCTCGTGGGCACTGCCGAGGCCCACCTGCTGCGTCTGGGCGAGGGCGGGCTCGAACTTGTGCAGCCCTTCGAAGAGGTAGAGGGACGGGACGAGTGGTTCACTCCCTGGGGCGGCCCGCCCGATACGCGCTCCATCGCGCGGGACGCCCAGGGCAACATCTTCGTCAACGTCCACGTGGGAGGGGTCGTGCGCTCCCGTGACCAGGGCCGCTCGTGGCATCCCACCATCGACATCCGGGCCGATGTGCACCAGGTGGTGGTGCACGAAGGCTGGCGAGGGCTGGTGGTGGCGCCATGCGCCCGCGGCCTGGCCATCAGCCGCGACGAGGGCGATTCGTGGGAGGTCCTCGCCGAAGGCGTGCACGGACGCTACATGCGGGCGGCGGCAGTGGCGGAGGACGTGGCCGTGGTCGGCGCTTCCCTGGGGCCATACCGAGGCGGCGACCAGCGGGCAGCCCTCTATCGGCTCTCGCTGGAAGCTCCGGAGCGGCTCGAGCGCTGCCGCGAGGGCCTGCCCGAATGGTTCGGCGACAACATCGAGACCGGCTGCCTCGCCGCCCTGGGAAGCGTCGTGGCGTTCGGCACCACCGACGGCGGTCTGTATGTGTCGAACGATAAGGGCGTCCACTGGGAGAAGGTGGCCGAGGGGCTGCCGGCCGTGCGCTGGCTGGTCATCGCCTGAGGGACGTCTCTTCCCGCTCCAGCCTCTCCAAGTGTTCCATCAACACGTGGTGCGGCACCAACAGGCGCAGGGCCACCAGGGCGACCAGGGCCACCAGCGCATCGTCGATCTGGCCGGCAAAGGGGATGAAGTCGGGCACCAGGTCGATGGGGCTGGCCAGGTAGGCGGTCATGCCCAGCAGCACCAGCTTCGGCAACAGGCCTGTGCGCCGGTCGAGGACCAGCCGCCAGAGCAGACGGGCCTTGGCGCGGAGGGGCAGGGCCAGCACGCGGCGCACCAGGGCCAGGCCATCGGCGGGGCGGGCGCTTCGATGGTAGGACACGCGTCTCCTCCTCAGCGGGCCAGTCGGCTCAGGGCGGCCCGCAGTCGTTCTTCCAGCGGGGCATCGGGCGACAGGTCGGCCAGGCGCAGGGCCTCCCGCGCCTCTTCGCGGCTGTAGCCCAGGGCCTGCAGGGCCTCGAGCACCTCTTGCTGGTCGGGCGGCAGGGCTGGCATGGCCAGCCGGCCCCTGAGCTCCAGGACGATGCGTCCCGCCAGCTTTTTGCCCACTCCTGGGGCCCTGGCCAGGGCGTCAACGTCCCCCTGCTCGATGGCCTGGGCCAGGGACTCGGCCCCGAGGGCCGACACGAGGGCGAGGGCCGAACGGGGCCCCACTCCGGCCACGCCCAGGAGGGCCTCGAACATCTCCTTCTCCTTGGCCGTGGCGAAGCCGTACAGGGCGAGGCCACCCTCCTTGACCAGCAGGTACGTCAGCAACGAGACCTCTTGGCCTTCCCGAGAGGTTGCGGCCAGGGGCGGCGGCACCGTCACCTGCAAGCCAATGCCGCCCACCCGGACCACAAGCCAGTCGGGCCCCCTCTCCACCACCTGCCCCTGCAGACGGGCGATGGGGCTCATCGTTCGCTCTCCCCTGACAGGCCCAGCGCTAGCCTCGCCCGAAGGTGGAGGCAGTGGCAGATGGCCACGGCCAGCGCGTCAGCAGCATCGGCGGGGGCGGGCTCCTGCGGCAGGTCGAGCAGCATGCGCACCATAGCCGCCACCTGTGCCTTGTCCCCCAGTCCGTAGGCCGCCACCGCCCGCTTGACCTCCAGGGGGCGGTACAGGGACACAGGCAGGCCGGCTTGAGCAGCGGCCAGTAGGGCCATGGCCCTTACCTGACCGATGGTCACCGCTGCCCGCACCTGGCCGACATAGAAGTCTTCGATAGCCACCTCGTCGGGGCGAAAGGCGGCGATGGCCTCTCCGATAGCGTTGTACAGGGCCAGCAGTCGGGAAGGCAGCGGGCGCCGGGCGGGAAGGCGCCAGGCCCCGTAGGCCACCCCTTGGAGTTTCTCTCCCGAGGCCAGCACCAGGCCATAGCCCGTGACCTGGCTGCCGGGGTCGATGCCTAGGACCCTGATGCACTCGCTAGTGGGGGTCACCGGGGGCCACCCGGTCAGCGGCCGGCGTACTCCAGCAGGACGGAGTCGGGGAACTCGGCGTTGGAGTACACCCTCTGCACGTCCTCCAACTCCTCCAGTGCGTCCAGGAGCTTGAGGACCTGCACTGCCGTCTTCTCGTCCAGGGGTACGCTGGCCTTGGGCAGCATGGTTACCTCGGCCGAGGCTACCTTGACTCCGTGCTGCTCCAGGGCTGACCGCACCTGTGACAGATCCGACGGGGCTGTGTAGACCTCGATGCGGCCCTCTTCTATCTTGACGTCTTCGGCGCCGGCGTCGATGGCGGCCAGGGCCACCTCGTCCGCGTCCTGCCCTTCCTCCGTCTCCACGACTATAACGCCGCGGCTGTCGAACTGCCAGGACACGCAGCCTGCCTCGCCCAGGCTACCCCCGTTGCGGGTCAGCACCTGCCTCACCTCGGAGACGGTGCGGTTCCGGTTGTCGGTGAGGGCGTCGATCATGATGGCCACGCCACCGGGCCCGTAGCCCTCGAAGCGCACCTCCTGGTACTGGGAGCCCTCCTCGTCAGCGCCGGTGGCCCGTTTGATGGCGCGCTCGATGGTGTCCATGGGCATGTTCTGGTCACGGGCGCGCTCGATGGCCAGGCGCAGGCGGGGGTTGAGGTCGGGGTCAGGGCCGCCCTCGCGGGCCGCTACCGCTATCTCGCGCACCAGCTTGGAGAACAGCTGGCCGCGCTTGGCATCGTTGGCCCACTTCTGGCGCTTGATCTGTGACCAGTGAGAGTGCCCACCCATATTCCACACCTTCCAGGCCGCCGTTCGCCCTGCGCCGCGCGGCGTCCGGCTTCCCTCGGCCACAGGCCATTGTAGCGTCCGGCCAGGCAGGGAGTCAAAAAGCGCGAGAGGCACTGGACTAGAGCAAGCCCCGCTCTCGCAGGACCCGCTCGGTGGCCGCGCCGATATCGGCGGGGCTATCGACGATGACAGCGCCCGCCCTGGCCAGGGCCTCCTTCTTGGCCTGGGCGGTAGCCGCCTCGCCGACGATGATGGCGCCGGCGTGCCCCATTCGCCGCCCGGGCGGCGCCGTGGCACCGGCGATGAAGGCGATGACCGGCTTGGTCATCTCGCTAGCCATGTATGCGGCCGCTTCTTGCTCGGCGGTGCCCCCGATCTCGCCGATGAGCACTACTGCCTTGGTGTCGGGGTCTTCGTTGAACAGGCGCAACACCTCCACCGGTGCGGTGCCGATGACCGGGTCGCCCCCCACGCCCACGCAGGTGCTCTGGCCGATGCCGCGGGAGGTGAGCTGGGCCACGGCCTCGTACACCAACGTGCCCGAGCGGGAGATGACTCCCACCGGCCCGGGGCTGAAGACATCGCCGGGCATGATGCCCACCCGGCACTGGCCCGGGGTGATGACGCCCGGACAGTTGGGCCCGATGAGGCGGATGCCCGATCCGCGCAGGTAACGCTTCACCCGGACCATGTCCACTACCGGGATGCCCTCGGTGATGCAGACGATGAGGGGCACCTCGGCATAGGCCGCCTCGAGGATGGCGTCGGCGGCGGCGGCTGCGGGCACGAAGATCAGGGAACAGTCGGCACCGGTGCTGGCCACCGCCTGGCGCACCGTATCGAACACGGGCACGCCGTCCATCTCCTCGCCGCCGCGCCCCGGGGTCACGCCTGCCACCACCTTGGTCCCGTACTCGATGCAGCGTCGCGTCTGGAAGGAGCCCTCACGTCCGGTGATCCCTTGCACGACGACTTTGGTCTCCCGGTTCACCAGAATCGGCATGGCCTCGCTCCTCGGTTCAGGCTACGGGCTGTTTCTGCCAGCGGCGGGCACGGCTGGCCGGTACCAGGTGTCCGCCGTGGAGGGACTCGTGGACGGAGAACATATCGATGTAGTCCAGCAGGGGCATGTGGCGGCCGTCGCCCAGGACGACCGTCGCTGCCAGGTGCTGCCTATCCATCCGCGCGAGCAAGCGCAGGGTCTGGTACCGGTTCCAGGCCAGTTCGTCCACCAGCTCGCGCACTGTGCGGTCGCGCCGGGCCTCCACCTGCTGCTGGTTCCACTCATCGACAGCCTGGAAGGGGGCCAGCGAAGACGGGTCGGCCTCCCCCAGTATCACGCGCAGCCGCGCGTGCACCCTGAGTTCGTTGCTGGCCACGTGCGCCAGCACGTCCCGGTAGGCCCAGCCCGGAGTGGCCGCGCAGGGCTCGTCCCAGGCGTCGTCGGCCACCGAGTAGACGGCCCGCAGGAACCCCTCGCGGTAGCGCCAGAGCAGGCGGAACTTGGCCTCTATTTCCGGAAGGAAGGAGAGGGGCTCCGGCTGCCACTCCTGGGACAGGGCACGTCGAATGTCATCGGCGTGCTGGCGGTCGTGGTAGCCGGACCAGAGCCAGTCTTCCACCAGGAGGGTATAGCCCGGGCCCATGGGCACCGGCATCTCCAGGTAGTGCAGGTGTCGTCTGCCGATGCGGCGGGCTGCCTCGATGAAGCGGTCGTGGGAGTGATAGAGGAGCTGGCGCAGGTCGGCGGGCGTGAGCCGCGCTCGCTCGGCGACGACCCGCGCGTTCATGGCCCGGCGGTCCATACCCTCGGCAGTGCCGGCGATGAACTCGGGGGTCAGGATGCCGGCGAGGACGAGTCCGGCACCTCCCGGGCTCATATCGCCCACCAGGTGGGCTACCAGGTCCTTGACGGTCCACTCGCCGTAGGGCACATAGCGGTACCAGTCATCGGCCGAAAGGGAGTCGACCAGGCGCAGCAGCTGTCGGTGCGCCTGTCGCAGGTCGCGTAGGGCTGCCTGGACCTGGGGGAGGGGCACGTCTCTCCTCCTGCCGCTAGCTATCATAAGATGCCCACCCACGATGGCGAAAGCCCCCGCTGCCGCTGCAAGCTTAGTGAGCAGCTATTGACAGGCCTGTTATATCTGGCTATACTCTTGCCACCCCATCAAGGGTTACCCCCAATGGAGGCGCTATTAGCCACCCTCGGTACGGAGCCGCAGGTAGTCACTCTCGCCCTGGACGCGCTCCTGGCCCGCGGCCACCCCATCGGGGAAGTCGTGGTCGTGCACACCCACCCGTCCGGCCTGGGCGGCGCTCTCGAACGACTCCGGCATGAGGAGGCGTATTACTCGCGGGGCGAGAGCTCCATCGCCTTCCGTTACGTGCCGGTGCGCGAGCGGGAGCATTACCCGGCGGATATCGTGAGCGAGGAAGATGCGGCCCTCCTGTTGCGTGTCCTGTACCGCGAGGTGGCGGCGCTGAAGCGGGCTGGCAGGCGGGTGCACCTGTCCATCGCTGGCGGCCGGAAGGTGATGGCGGCCTACGGCATGGTGGTGGCGCAATTGCTCCTCTCAGACGAGGACTGGGTCTGGCACCTCCTGTCGGAGCCGCAGGTGCTGCGCTCGCGCCAGATGCACGTGCCGGGGATGGGGGTGTCGCTGGTGCCGGTGCCGGTGTTGCGCTGGAGCCTGTTGCCATCGGCCATGGCCGACCTGCTGGTGTGGGACGACCCCTATCGGGCCATTCAGCGTCAGAGGGAGATGCGGGAGCACCTGCGCCGTCGTGCCCTGGCCGAGTTCTGGCGTTCTCTGACCCCGGCGGAGCGCAGGATAGCAGCGGCGATGGTGGCGACGGGAGGCAGCAACGAACGTATCGGCCGGGCTGTGGGCAGGAGGGCCAAGACCGTCGCCAACCACCTGCTGAGCATCTACCAGAAGTACCGCGCCTGGCTAGGGGTGGCGGAAGAGGATAGGGTGAGGGAGCGGCTGGTGGCCGACCTGGCCTCGGTACCCGAGCTGCTGGGCGAGTTTTCCTGGCGGGAGTAGGAATTCGTGCTCATGTGCTGCCGGGACGTGATTGCGAAGATAGAGCGAGGCCGACGAGCGAGGGGCACGGTGGATGGCTGACCGGGTGTACCTGTTCGGGGACGTGGACGAGATCAAGGAATTCGTATTCGAGACCTCGTCCCTGCCCCAGGTTCGGGGCGGGAGCAGACTGTTGCAGGACTGCGAGGCGGAGATCCGTTCGCGCTACGGGGACGGCGTAGTCTACTGCGCCGGCGGCACCTTCCTGCTCAAAGTCCCGGCGGTCTCCGCGGAGACAGTCAAGGCCGAGCTCGAGCGCCTGTACAGGGAGAGGACCCTGAGCGCGACGGTCACCATCGTCTGGGAGGAGGGTAGCCCCGTCGAGCCTGGGCCCGCGGGGCAGCTCCTCGACCGGTGGGCAGGGCGCCTGCAAAGGGCCGCTGCCGGGCATGACGACAGCTTCGGGCTGCGTATGGCCGCCCTCGCCGCCCGCATGCGGGAGGCGAAGACGATGCCGCGGTCGGCCCCGTTCTTCGAGGCCTGGCCCTTCGGCCGCCGGTGCCAGCGGTGTGGCAAGCGAATGGCCGTGTCCCGGGAGCCTGTAGAGGACGCTAGGTGGCTGTGCCTTGTCTGCCAGCATCGCGACCGTGCGGGGCGGGGCGGGCGCGAGCGCATTTATGGCCAGGACGTACGGGGCAGGTTCAACCAGTGCTTCTGGCACAGATACGGCCAGGAGTTCTCAGCCCAGCAGCCCGAGGATCTGGGCTCCCTGGTGGCGGGGGCCAGGCGCGACTACCTGGCCTTCCTCTACGCCGATGGCAATGATATCGGGCGCCTGCTGCAGCGCGCTCGGAACGAGGGCCAGTACAAGGCTATCTCCGATGCGCTGACCGAGGCCACCAGAGACGCCCTCTATGACGCCTTGAAGGAAACGTGCGGCGCCGCTCTGCGGGACCAGGAATACTGGCCCTTCGACATCGTCAACGTCGGCGGCGACGACGTGATCGTCCTGGCCCAGGCGGGCTACGCCTGGGACCTCGCCGTCCGCTTCCTGAAAGGCTTCGAAGAAAAGGTGAACGGGCGGCTCTCAGGCGTCCTGGGCGGTCCCCTCCCCGGCAAGGTCACCGCCTCGTGCGGCATCGCCATCGCCGACGCCCGTTATCCCCTCCGTTACCTGGAGCGCCTGGCCACGTCGGTCCTCAAGACCGCAAAGGATCTGGCCAAGGCCGAGCCCACGAGCAGCTCCGCCCTAAGCTTCCTGTGGCTGCCGACACCGGTTGCGGTCGATACGGCCGAGGCGCTGCTCAGCGGGTACAGGCTGGTCACCATTGGCAAAAGCTCCGTCACGCTGGCGGCGCGCCCGTACACTCTCGAGCAGGCGAGCAGGCTGTCCGAGCTGGTCAGGGAGGTCGTCCTCTGGCCGCGGGGCCTGCGCCAGCGCTGGGCGGAGGCCCTGCTGGCAGGTGTTATGCCCTCTACTGCCCTGATTGCCTACGACATCGCGCGCCAGAACCCCGCAAGGCAGGGAAGGCTGCAGCGCACTATACGGGGGCTGGCCGACCTCATCGGCCGGGACGGAGTGGGCTCCTCGCTGGAGCCGCCGGTGTGGGCCTCCATCGACGCCGGGGGTGGCCAGCCGACGTGGAAGACGGCGCTCTTCGATGCCCTGGAGCTGGCCGAGCTGTACTCCACCCGCCCCGATGCGCCGGCCGAGGAGGACGAGCAGTGAACCGGCTGGAGATAGAGCTGCGCATTGAGATCGGAACGGCACTGCACACTACTGGCAACCAGCGACGCCTGGGCGTGGACAAGGCCCAGGCATTAGATGTCCAGGACCAGCCCGTGCTCCCTGCCACCACCTTGAAGGGATTCCTGCGGGCCAGGGCGGAACAGATCCTGCGCTCATGGGGGCATCAGGTGTGCATGGGGCCGGGGCCGGACAGCATGTGTGGCGAGAACGCACCCTGCCTGGTGTGCCGTGTGTTTGGGAACCCGCGCTTCCGGGCGCCCCTGCGCTTCCGGGATGCGCACCCCGACTCGCCAGGGGACAGCGCGCTGGCGGTGCGCAGCGGCGTGGCCATCAGCCGGTACAGGCGGGCCGCGTACCCGCAGAGACTGTTCTTCCTGGAGACGGCCGGCCCGTACGGCACGCAGTGGCGCGCGCTCTGCGAGGGTTATTTCTCCGACCGCGGCGCCGCGCTGGAGGCCGCCGCTCTGGTGGCCCTGGCCGCCCGGTGGGGATATGCCATCGGCGGTGGCCGGACCCGGGGCCTCGGCTGGATAGAGGGCGTGGAGGTGCTCGCAGCGGTGGACGGTGCGCCGTTGGAGCCTTCGGCGCTGGCCCGGTTCTGGCTGGCCTGGGAGAGGGGGAGCCATGTGGCTGAAGCTTAGCCCCCGGGAGCCCCTGGTCATCGGCGATGTCAGGGGCGACTCCCAGTTCCTGGCCAGTAAGCAGTACATACCCGGCCGTGCAGTGCGGGGTGCCTGGGCGCTGGACTTGGCCAGGCGCGGTCACGACGGCAGCGCCATCGCTGACACGGTGGCACGGTTACGGATCGGCAACTTCTTCCCCGCCCCTGACGGGCCTCTGGACTATGCGCTGCCCGTGCCCATGAGCGCCCTCACCTGCAAGAGGGGCAAAGGCTTTCGCTCCACCAACGGCGACCAGGAGGTCGGCCACGGCGCCCTGGACGAGTTCCTGCCGCACCTGGCCTACGTGCTCCTTCGGAGGGCCGGAGCAGCGTTCGCTGTGCCCTTCGCCCTGCTCTGCTCGCAGTGCGGCGATCGCATGGAGCGTCTCGGGGGCTTCTATGCCGTCTGCCCGGGCGACGGGGGCCCGCGCTACCGGCACTTTCGGCCCCGCTTCCACGCTCAGACGAAGGTCGCCCTCAGCCG
>BEIA01000041.1 GCA_002898715.1 bacterium HR24
GAGCCCAAGCTTCCCGACCGCTACTGGCCGCAGGAGGAGCCAGCGCCGCCGCCGGCGTCGCAGCCGTGGTGGCACCGCTTGCTGTCCTGGCTACCCCTGCCCTAGCAGGTGAGGGAAGTTGCTGGCGGACCCGTCGCGGCGGATCTGGCTCCTCATCGGCGGCCTGGCCCTGGGCCTGGTGGCCGTGACGGGGCGGCTTGGCCAGTTGCAGGTGCAGGACCATGCCGAGTATGCCCAGCGCGCCCGCATGACGCGCGAGGCCGATGCCATGTTGCCCGGTCGGCGGGGCTCCATCCTCGACAGTAGCGGCGCGCCCCTGGCCATGAGCGTCGACAGCTACAACGTGATGGTGGAGAAGAGGGCCTGGCAGGACCGCAACGCTGCCCTGGCCGCGGCGCGGCAACTGGCGGCCATTGCCGGCGGCTCCCCCGAGGAGATGGTGGACAGGGTGATATCGAGCCCCGCCTTCGAGACGGAGGTGGCGCGGGGCCTGGACTACGAGAAGGCTGTAGCGGTGCGCCGCCTCGGCCTCGCCGGCGTGCGACTGGTCCAGGACGGCCGCCGCATCTACCCCGAGGGGAGCCTGGCCGCGCAGCTCATCGGCGTGGTGGGGCGCGACGGGGTGGGGCTCTCGGGCCTCGAGGCGGACCTGGACTCGCTCCTGCGGGGCGAGCCCGGCCGCGTCTCCTGGCAACGGGACGCCACCGGCGAGGGCATGTACTGGACGGGCTGGGAAGAGGTGCCGCCCCGCTCCGGCGCCGACGTCGTCCTGACCATCGACCGCTACCTGCAGCGGGTGGTGGAGCAGGCGCTGGACAAGGCCATCCAGGAGCACCGCGCCCGAGGCGGCTCGGTGGTGGTCATGGACGCCAGGACGGGAGCCATCCTGGCCCTGGCTTCCCGCCCTACCTTCGACCTCACCAGTCCCGACTTCCGGGACGCGCAGGCCGTCTCGCTGTTCCGCAACCCCGCCGTCACCGACCCCTACGAGCCTGGCTCGGTGTTCAAGGTCATCACCACGGCAGCGGCCATCGACAGCGGCGTAGCCGGCCCCGACACTCGCTGGTATGATTCGGGCGTGGCCGTAGTGAACGGGAGCCGCATCTACAACTGGGACTTCTCCGCCAATGGCTCGCAGACGGTGACCCAGATGCTCACCAAGAGCCTGAACACCGGCGCGGTGTGGCTGGCCCAGCAGGTCGGCGCGCAGCGCTTCTACGATTATGTGCGCCGCTTCGGCTTTGGCGAGGCCACGGGCGTCGGCCTTCAGGGCGAGGCGGCCGGCCAGGTCCGCTGGCCCGACGACCCCAACTGGAGCGAGCTGGACCTGGCCACCAACTCGTTCGGGCAGGGGCTTAGCGTAACCCCCATCCAGATGGCTGCCGCCCTGGCGGCCATCGCCAATGACGGCAAGCTGATGCGGCCCTACGTGGTGAAGGCCATCGTCACGCCTCAGGGCGTGCAGGAGACGCAGCCCCAGGTGGTGCGGCAGGTCATCTCTCCCGAGGCCGCCCACACGGTACTGCAGATGATGGGGGCCGTGGCCGAAAAGATCCCCTCCAGCCTGCTGGACGTGTCCGGATACAAGGTGGGCGGCAAGACCGGTACGGCCAACCTGGTGGCCGATGGCACCTACAAGCCCAACGCCTACATATCGTCCTTCGCCGGCATCGTGCCCCTGGACGACCCCAGGCTGGTGGTGCTGGTGAAGATCGACGAGCCCCAGGATGTCCCCTGGGGCACGGTGGTGGCGGCGCCCGTTTTCGGGCAGGTGGCCCGCGAGGCCATGCTCCACTACCGCGTGCCCCCGGACAGCCTGGTGGCGGCCCGCCCGCAACGGTAGGGCGGCAGCTACGGCGGGAGGTCAGGATTCCGGGAGGATGGCGGACACGAGCGGGAGCGGCCTGCGTCAGGCTATGGGCACGCTGGACAGGGGCGCGGTGGCCCGCGATCTGGGCCGGGAGCTGGTCGCCTGCGCCGGGCCCCTCGACGCTGGCCCCTTCACGGGCGCCGCCCTCGACTCCCGTCAGGTGGAGGAGGGCAGCCTCTTCTTCGCCCTGCGCGGCGAACGCCACGACGGCCATGATTTCCTGGAAGACGCCGTCGCTCGAGGCGCCCGGGGACTGGTGGTCTCGCGCCCCCCGAGCGGCGTGCCCGAAGGGGTCACCGTCTACCTGGTGACCGACACCGCCCGCGCCCTGCAGGCCCTGGCTGCGGCCCGGCGGGCCCGGCATACCGAGCTGAAGGTGGTGGGGATCACGGGCAGCGTGGGCAAGACCACGTGCAAAGAGCTAGTGGCGGCCGTCCTCGCCCGACGCTTCCGGGTGCTCAAGAGCGAGGGCAACCTCAATACGGAAGTGGGGATGCCGCTGGCCCTCCTCGGGCTGGAGCAGGAGCACCAGGTGGCCGTCCTGGAGATGGGGATGTTCGCCCTAGGCGATATCCGGCTCCTCTGTCGTATCGCCCGTCCGCACATAGGCGTGGTGACCAACATCGGCCCGGTGCACCTGGAGCGCCTCGGCTCCGTGGGCGCCATCGCCTCGGCCAAGGGCGAACTGGTAGAGGCGCTGCCCGCCGATGGCCTGGCCGTTATCAACGGCGATAGCCCATGGGCGCACCGGCTGGCCGCCAGAGGTCAGGCGAGGGCCGTCTTCTACGGCATGCGCCAGCAGTGCCAGGTACGCGGCGAGGTACTGGCCTCTCGCGGGCTGGAGGGCTTCACCTTCCGTCTCGAATGGCAGGGGCGGGCGGCCACCGTGCGCTCGCCCATGCCCGGACGCCACAACCTGCACAATGCCCTGGCGGCGGCGGCAGTGGCACTGGCCCTGGGGATGGAATGGGAAGAGGTGGTGGAAGCCCTCGCGGCCGCGCGCAGCGAGCTGCGCCTGCGCCTCGTGGCCGGCCCGGGAGGGAGCACCATCATCGACGACTCGTACAATGCCAGCCCGGCCTCGGTGATGGCGGCCCTGGACCTGCTGGCGGAGATGCCCGGGCGGCGCCTGGCCCTCCTGGGCGACATGCGAGAGCTGGGGGAAGTGGCCGAGGCGGCGCACAGGGAAGTGGGAGCCCATGCCGCCCGCACCTGTCACGTCCTGCTGGCGGTGGGTGAGATGGCGCGCCTGGTGGCCGAGGCCGCCCGCACCGCGGGCCACCCGGACGTGCGGTTGCTGGCGGACAAAGATGAAGCGATCCGAGTCCTGGCCCGCGAGCTCAGGGCGGGCGACTACCTGCTGGTCAAGGCGTCGCGGGCCCTGGCCCTGGAGACGGTGGTCGAGGCCCTGAGGCGATGATTCATGCCCTGGCTGCGGGAGCGATGGCAATGCTGACGGCGACAGCGGTGGGCGGCCTGACGGTGGCCCTCCTGCGCCGCTGGCGAGTGGGCAAGGCCATCAACCCCTGGGGGCCGCAGTCGCACCAGGCTAAAGCCGGCACTCCCACCATGGGGGGCGTGGTCATATGGGGGGTGGCTCTGGTCTTCGCCGCTTACGAGCTGGGCCGCGACCTGGCCCTGGGCTTGCCCATGGCCGTGATGGCTGCCCTGGCTGCCCTCGGCATGGTGGACGACCTGGGCTCGCTGCAGGGGCGACCGGAGCGGGCCCTCAACAAGCGGCTGAAGTTCCTCTGCTTCGTAACCATCGGCGTTGTGGCCGGCGTTATGTTAAAGTGGCGACTGGACATAACCTCAGTGGCAGTGCCTTTCGTCGGCGATTTCGACCTCGGGCCGTGGCTGGTGCCTGTAGCCGCCGTCGTGGTGGTGCTGACGGCCGGCGGCGTGGCCGTCACCGACGGGCTCGACGGACTGGCGGCGGGCACCAGCGCCATCGCCTATCTGGCGTACGGCGTCATCGCCCTGGCCCAGGGACAGGAGGCCCTGGGCGCCTTCGCCCTGGCGGTGGCGGGGGCGGCCCTCGGCTTCCTGTGGTACAACGCCCACCCGGCCCAGGTGTTCATGGGCGATACCGGCGCCCTGGCCCTGGGCGGCGGCCTGGCCGCGCTGGCGCTGATGACGGGCCAGTGGCTGGTGCTCCCCCTCATCGGCATCGTCTTCGTGGTGGAAGGGGCCTCGGTCTATCTCCAGGTGGCCTGCTTCCGGCTCACGGGCGGGCGGCGCCTCTTCCGCATGGCGCCCCTGCACCACCACTTCGAGGCCCTGGGCTGGGCCGAACCGAAGGTGGTGCAGCGCTTCTGGCTGGTGGCGGCCCTGGGCGCCCTCGGCGGCACTTTGCTGGCGCTGGAGGCGATGTGATGGACTTCCGGGGCAAAAGGGTCACGGTGGTGGGTCTGGGCATCGAAGGGGTGGACGCCGTCCGCTTCTTCGTGGGCAAGGGCGCCCACGTCACCGTCAGCGACGCCAAGCCCCCGGAGCGGCTGGGCCACCGGTTGGCCCAGATCGATGGCCTGCCCGTGCGCCTCTCCCTGGGGGGCAACGACCCCGAGGCATTGGCCGACGCCGACTACCTGTTCGTGTCCCAGGGGGTGCCGCTGGACCTGCCGGGAATATCGGAGGCGCGACGGCGGGGGGTGCCCGTACTGTCCATGACGTCGCTGTTCCTAGAGCTGTGCCCGGGGCCGGTGGCGGGCATCACCGGCTCCAGCGGCAAGACCACCACCACCGCCCTGCTGGGCGAGATGTTCCGCTACGAGGGCCTGCCCCATGTGGTGGGAGGTAACATCGGCGTGGGCCTGCTGGGGATGCTGCCCCTCGTTCACCCGTACACCTGGGTCGTGCTGGAGATCAGCCACACGCAGCTACAACTCACCTGGCGCAGTCCCCATGTGGCGGCGGTGCTCAACATAACGCCGAACCACCTGGACCGGTTCACGTGGGACGAGTACCGGGCGCTCAAGGCCAACATCGTCCGCTACCAGGGCCCTGGCGATTGGGCGGTGCTGGGCTATGACTGTGAAGAGTCGCGGGCGCTGGCGGACAGGGTGGCCTCCCGAGTCGTCTTCTTCTCGCTGGAGGACGTGGAGGGGGAGGGGGCCTTCGTCCACCGCGGCTATGCTGTCTGGCGGTGCAGGGGGAGGCAACGGCGCCTTTTCCCCGTCTCGACGGTGCGGCTGCGTGGCCGGCACAATCTGCAGAACGCGCTGGCAGCGGCGGCTATGGCCTGTGCCTGCGGGATATCGGCCGAGTCCATCGCCCGGGCGGTGGCCACCTTCCGCGGCGTGGAGCACCGGCTGGAGCTGGTGGCCTCGGCCGGGGGCATCGAGTACTACAACGATAGCATCGCTACCACGCCCGAGCGCACCCTGGCCGGCATGCGCTGCTTCGACCGGCCACTGGTGCTGTTGCTGGGCGGGCGCGACAAGCACCTGCCCCTGGAGGAACTGGCGGAGGAGGCGTGCCGCCGTTGCCGGGCGGTGGTCTTCTTCGGCGAGTCGGGGCCCAAGCTGGAGCAGGCCGTGGCCGAGGCCGCCTCGCGGCTGTCGCCCGACGGGCGCCCCATCCTGGTCCTGGAGCGCGACCTGGAGGGCGCAGTGGCGGCAGCCCACCGGCTGGCCCGACCGGGGGACGTTGTCCTGCTATCGCCGGCCTGCACCAGCTTCGACGCCTACGACAATTTCGAGGAGCGGGGCCGGCACTTCCGGGAGCTGGTCCACGCCCTGGTGAAGGAGGAGCTGCCATCGCTGACGTGAGGGCCAATGGCCGTACCCTGGGGCCGCCCGACCACCTGTTGCTGGCGGTGGTCATCGCCTTGCTGGTGGTGGGGCTGCTGTCCCTGTACAGCGCCAGCTTCGCCATCGGCGAGCAGGAGTATGGCAACCCCAACTTCTTCATAGTCCGGCAGACCATCTTCGCCCTCGTCGGGCTGGCGGTTATGGGCGGCCTGGCCAGGCTCGACTACCGCCGCCTGAGGCGGGTGAGCGTGCTGTTGATGCTGGCGAGCATCCTCGGGCTGATAGCGGTGCTGTTGCCGGAAGTGGGGGTGGTGCGCAACGGCGCTGCCCGCTGGCTGGACGCGGGGCCGGTGGAGGTGCAGCCGAGCGAGCTGGCCAAGCTGGCGCTGGTGCTGTACATGTCCGCCTGGCTCAGCAGCCGGGGCGAGCATATTCGCGATCTGTCCCTGGGGTTCCTGCCCTTCGTCATCATCGTGGGGCTGGTGGCGGGCCTGGTGTTGGTGGAGCCGGACATGGGCACGGCTGTGGTGCTGGTCCTGGTGGCCACTACCCTTTTCTTTCTTGCCGGGGCCCCCATGAAGCATTTGGCCCTGTTCCTGGCGGTGGGTGCCCTGGTGAGCTACGCGGTGGTGTTGACCCATGACTACAGGTTGGCCCGGGTGCAGACGTTCCTGTCGCCCGAGGCCGACCCCTACGGCAAGGGGTTTCAGCTGGTGCAACTGAAGACGGCCCTGGCCAGCGGCGGGCTGGTGGGCCTGGGATGGGGAGCGGGAAGGCAGAAGTTCGGGTTCGTGCCCGGCGCGCATACGGACGGCGTGTTCGCCATAGTGGGGGAGGAGCTGGGGTTCGTGGGAGTGATGGCGGTGCTGGCGCTGTTCGCCGTCCTGGTGGGGCGGGGCATCTATGTGGCCATGCGCGTCCGCGACCCCTTCGGGCGGTTAGTGGCGGCGGGGGTGAGTGCCTGGCTGGGGTACCAGACGTTAATAAATGTAGGGGGTATAAGTGGTCTAATTCCACTGACGGGCATTCCCCTCCCCTTCTTCAGCTACGGAGGGTCGGCCCTAATCGCCAATCTGGCTGCCGTGGGCCTGCTCCTGAGCGTGTCTCGGCATGTCCAGGCAGAAGAGGGACTGCGGGCCGCCGCTGGGGGGTGGTGGCGGGGGAGCCCGAGGAGGCGGGGCGTATGAGACTGGTGCTGTGCGGCGGAGGCACAGGGGGGCACATCTATCCCGCCCTCAGTGTGCTGGAGGCCCTGACCCAGGAGCTGGGCCTGGACAACGACCTGGACGTCCTCTACCTCGGCCAGGCGGGCGCCCTGGAAGATGAACTGGTATCCCGCGCCGGCATCCCCTTCCAGACCATCCCCTCCGGCCCCGTACGCGGACGCCGGCCGTGGGAACTGCCGGGCAGCCTGATGCGCATATCGGTAGGCACGTGGAAGGCGCGGCGCGCCCTGTCGCGGTTCCGTGCCCAGGCGGTGCTGGCCACCGGCGGCTACGCCAGTGTGCCCATCGCCATCGGCGCCTGGACCAAGCGGGTACCTCTTGTGGTCTTCCTGCCCGATGTGCTGCCCGGCTGGGCGGTGCGGTTCATGGCCAGGCTGGCGCAGCGCGTGGCCGTGTCGGCGCCGGTGACGCCCGCCCGTGTGCTGGACGGCAAGGTGCGGGTGACCGGGTACCCGGTGCGGAGGGCCTTCTGGTTGGCCGAGAAGGTGGAGGGCAGGAAGCGTATCGGCCTTGACCTGGAGGAAAAGGTGCTGTTGGTCTCAGGTGCCTCCCAGGGCGCCCGGAGCATCAACGAGGCAGTGGCGGGGAGCCTGCGGGGGCTGCTGGAGCTGTGTCAGGTGGTGCATATTTGCGGCCAGCGCGATTACCCGTGGCTGCGAGAGGTGCGCGCCTCTCTCAACGGTGGCCTCCGCGAGCGCTACTTCCTGTTTCCCTACCTGCACGAAGAGCTGCCCTGGGCCATGGCCGCCGCCGATCTGGCGGTGACCCGGGCCGGGGCTTCCGTGCTGGGCGAGCTGCCGGCGGTGGGCCTGCCTGCCGTCCTGGTGCCCTATCCCCACGCCGGCGGCCACCAGCGACACAACGCCCGCTACCTGGAGGAGATGGGCGCGGCGGTGGTAGTGGAGGACGGCCAGCTCAGAGAGGTGCTGCTGCCGCTGGTGGGTGAGTTGCTGAGCGATGAGCGCCGCCGCCAGGAAATGGCCACGGCCGCCCGCAGGCTGGCGCGCCCCGATGCCGCCTGCAACATCGCTCGCCTGCTCCTGGAGGTGGCCGAGGCCCCATGACGGCGCCGGCGCCCCTTCACGTCCATCTCATGGGGGTGGGCGGCATCCACATGTCGGCCATAGCCGAAGTGCTGGCCGGACGAGGGTGGAAGGTCTCAGGCTGTGACCTCTATCCCTCGCGTCTGACCGAACGCCTGCGGGGCCTGGGTGTGGCCTTCCAGCGCGGGCACGACCCCTCGCATCTCGACGGGGTCGACATGCTGGTGCACACCGCGGCTATCCGGCCCGACAATCCGGAACTGGCAGCGGCACATGCCCTCGGGCTACCGGTGCTGAAGAGGGCCGAGATGGTGGCCCGGCTGGCCGAAGGCAAGCAGGTAGTGGCGGTAGCTGGCTGTCACGGCAAGACCACCACCACCTCTCTCGTGGCCTACATCCTCTGGCGGGCCGGCATGGCGCCGACCTTCCTGCTGGGCGGAGAGATGGTGGGCCTGGAGACCAACGTCATGGTGGGGGACAGCCCTTACTTTGTGGTGGAGGCCGACGAGTACGACGCTGCCTTCCTCCACTACCGGCCCTGGGTGGCGGCGGTGACCAACCTGGAGCCCGATCACCTGGACTACTACGGCACCTTCGACAGGTTGCGGGACGCCTTCGGCACGTTCCTCTCACAGGTGCGGGACGACGGGCACGTCGTGGCCTGGGGGGAGGACGAGCGCCTGCGTGAGCTGGTAGAGGAGCGGTTGCGGAACAGGGCCATGAGCGTCACCTATTTTGGCCTGCGGGGGACTTGCCAATTGCTTGCGGATGACATAACGTTAGCGGCTACAGGTAGCAGCTTCCGCGTGTCGTGGAAAGGGGAAGACCTGGGCACCTTCTCGACATCGCTCCCCGGCCTGCATAACGTCCGCAATTGCCTGGCCGGTATCGGCGTAGGGCTGGCCGTGGGCATAGCTCCTGCGCTCATCCGACAGGCGGTGGTCGAGTTCAAGGGCGTTCACCGCCGGTTCGAACTGGTGGGCGAGGCAGCGGGGGTTATCATCATGGACGACTATGCCCACCACCCCACTGAAGTGGAGGCTACCCTGGCCGCGGCGCGCTGCCGCTTTCCTGGCCGGCGCCTGGTCTGTCTCTTCCAGCCGCACACCTACAGCCGCAGTCGCTATCTTCTGGACGGCTTCCGCACCTGCTTCCGCCTGGCCGATGTGCTGCTGGTGGCGGATACCTATGCTGCCCGCGAGGACCCTTCGGCGGGAATGGACGCCGCCGAGCTCGCCCGTCATATCGAACGGCCTCCCGCCCGCTACGTGGGCGGACTGGAAGAGGCTGCCCGTGCCGCGCTAGCGGCGCTGCAGCCGGGCGACGTCTTCTTCACCATTGGCGCGGGCGATGTGGACAGGGTAGCGCGGACGGTCCTGGAGGCGCTTTCGTCATGATCACCCGCGACTTCCTGGACGGGCTGCGACGGCTGGGCCCGGTGAGGCTCATGGAGCCCATGCGCCGGCACACTACCTGGGGCGTGGGTGGCCCCGCCGATGTCTACTTCGTCGCCCGGAGCGAGGAAGAGCTGGTGAAGGCCTTCGTCCTGGCCAGGGAGCACGACGTGCCTATCTTCGTCCTCGGCTCCGGCTCCAACGTCCTAGTGGGGGACGAGGGCTTCCGCGGGCTGGTGATCGAAAACCAGGCAGGGGGCGTGGAGCGGCCGCGGCGCGAGAACGGCTGGCTGCTGGTGCGCGCCTACAGCGGCACCAGCCTTGCCGCGGCGGCCCGCCGCCTATCCTTCGCCGGCGTGGCCGGCCTGGAGTGGGCCTGCGGCATCCCCGGCACCGTGGGAGGGGCGGTAGTCTACAATGCTGGCGCCTATGGCGGTTGCCTGCGGGACGTTCTGGTTATGGCCCGCCTGGCCGACGGGCGAGGACGCATCGTGGAGATGGGGCCCGAAGACCTGGCCCTCGGCTACCGGGGCAGTGTGCTGACCCGTGGCCTCCTGCGGGAACTGGTGGTCCTTTCCGTGGACCTGCGACTCTGGGAGGGCGACGCCCAGGACCTGAAACGGCGGGTGCACGAGCTGGATGCGCGCCGGAAGGCGGCCCAGCCGCCCGGGCGCAACGCCGGGTCGGTGTTCAAGAACCCGCCCGATCGGCCAGCCTGGTGGCTCATCGACCAGGTAGGCCTGCGGGGCCACCGCATCGGCGATGCCCAGGTCTCGGAGAAACACGCCAACTTCATCCTCAACCTGGGCAGGGCCAGGGCAGCTGATATAGCCGCTCTCATCGAGCTGGCGCGGTCCCGGGTGCGCGAGCGCTTCGGCATCGAGCTGGAGCTGGAAGTGACGCTGGTGGGGGAGGGGTTCTGATGGGCGGGGACAGGCTGCGGGTGGCCGTGCTCTTCGGCGGTCGCTCGGCCGAGCACGAGGTCTCGGTGGTATCGGCCCAGGGCGTGCTTCGGCATATGGACCGGGAGCGCTTCCTGCCAGTGCCTTTCGGCGTGACCCGCGAGGGGACATGGCTCACCCCCGAGGAGACGGAGCAGGCGCTGCGGTCGGTGCCCCTGAACAGCTACCTGCCGCTGCCCTCGCTGGAAGGCAACGTGCCGCCCCTGCGGCCGCAGGTGCTGGGCGCCCTGGCCACGGTCGATGTGGTCTTCCCGCTCATCCATGGCCCCCACGGCGAGGACGGCACCGTGCAGGGGATGCTGGAGCTCATGGGCCTGCCCTATGTAGGGGCAGGCGTGGCGGCCAGCGCCGTGGGGATGGACAAGGCCCTCATGAAGGCGCTGTTCCGGCGTGCCGGCCTGCCCACTGCCGAGTTCGTGGTGGTTGCCCGCCACGAGTGGGAGCGCGACCGGCCAGCAGTGGAGGCATCGGTGCGCGATGTCATAGGCCTTCCTTGCTTCGTCAAGCCGGCCAACCTGGGCTCCAGCGTTGGCATCGCCAAGGTGAAGGAGTGGACGGCCCTGGCCCCCGCCCTGGACGAGGCCTTCCGCTACGACCGCAAGGTGCTGGTGGAGAAAGCCATCGCCGGCCGGGAGATCGAGGTGGCTGTCCTCGGCAACGACGATCCCGTCGCCTCTCCCCCGGGGGAGGTGGTTCCCCACCGCGAGTTCTACGACTACCGGGCCAAGTACCTGGAGGAGGGGACGCGGCTGGTGGCCCCTGTCGCCTTGCCTTCAACGATAGAGAGGCGGCTAGCCGAGATGGCCGTGGCCGCTTTCAGGGCTATCGATTGCGCCGGCATGGCGCGGGTGGACTTCTTCCTGGTGGGGGAGGAGCCCATCGTGAACGAGATAAACACCATTCCCGGCTTCACGCCCATCAGCATGTATCCGCGGCTGTGGGAGGCGGCCGGCATCAGCTACCGGGAGCTGATAACCCAGCTCATCGAGCTGGGGCTGGAGAGACACCGTGAGAAACAGGGACGCCTCTTTTCGCCGGACCAGTGCTGACCGGGGGCCGATCCGGCCCTACGTGCTGCTGGGCCAGCGCGAACAGCTCATGGTCAGGCGTCGCCGCTGGCGGCGCCTGCTGCTGGCGCTGGCGCTCGTGGCACCAGTGGCCGGGCTGGCTACCGTATACTTCTCGCCCCTGTTCAGGGTGCACACGGTGGAAGTGCGGGGCACACAGACACTGCGCCCCGAGGAGGTGGCGGCCCTCGCTGGCCTGGAGGGCAAGAGCGTATTCCGGCTGCCCGCGGCGCAGGCGGAGCGGAGGCTGTCGGGCCTGCAGATGGTGAAGGCGGTCCAGGTACGGCCTGAGCTGCCCGACAAGGCGGTCATCACTGTGCAGGAGCGGCAACCCTGGGGCCGCTGGCAACGGGGCAATAACGTATACGTGGTCGATGAAGAGGGAGTCGTCCTGGAAGGGGTATCGTCGGGGGACGGCGTTCCCACTATAATTGACGCGACCGGCAGCGAGCCCCTACGTCCAGGCGAGCGCGTCAGCGCTTCAGCAATCTCGCTGGCCGTCCGCCTGTCGCAGGAGCTGCCACGTTCCCTGGGGACCAGGCCGGTGCGCTTCGAGTTCACCCGACCGGACGGGCTGATAGTGACCACTGACGGAGACTACCGCGTAGTGCTGGGCGACAGCAACGGGCTGGACTACAAGCTGGCCGTGTGGGCAGCCATGCAACAGCGGCTCGGGCCGCAGGGCTTGCGGGGGCGTGTCCTGGACTTGCGCTTCGGCGACCGCCCCGCCCTGAGGTGAAGGAGCGACGACGTGAAAAGGTCTGCCATCCTGGGTGCTGTCGACGTGGGGAGCAGCAAGGTCTGCACCCTGCTGGCCGAGATCACTCCCGACGACGACTTGCGGCTGCTGGGTGTGGGTGTAGCGGCGGCCCAGGGGGTACGCAAGGGCCTGGTGGACAACATCAAGGCCGCCACCGAGGCCATCGCCGCCTCCATCGAGCGGGCGGAACGGGCCAGCGGCAGCCGCCTTCCGCCCTGCTTCGTCTCCATCTCGGGCAACCACCTGGCCTGCCTGAACCATAAGGGCGTCGCCACCGTGCCCGGCGGGCGACGCCCCATCCGCCACGAGGACATCCGTCGCGCGCTGGAGGATGCCCAGGCCGTCAGCCTGCCCACCGACCGCGAAGTGCTGCACGTCATGCCCCGCTCCTTCGTGCTCGACGGACAAGAGCCCGTCGCCGACCCGATAGGGATGCACGGCCAGCGCCTCGACGTGGAGGTGCACCTGGTGACCGCATCGGTGACGGCCGTGCAGAACCTCTGCCAGGCCCTGGAAGGGGCGGGCGTGCAGGTGGAGGCCATCGTCGCCTCCCCCCTGGCCGCCGCCGAGGCGGTGCTGGAGGAGGAAGAAAAGCGCCACGGCGTGGTGGTGGTGGACATCGGCGGGGGCACCACCGACATCGCCGTCTTCATGGACGGCATGCCTTACCACACCGCCAGCCTGCCTGTGGGCGGCTACCACTTCACCCACGACCTGGTGTTGGGCCTGCGGGTGCCCTTTTCGGTGGCAGAGGAGGCCAAGCTGCGCTACGGCGTGGCCCTGCCCAGCCGCGTCAATCCCGAGGAGGCGCTCGAGCTGGAGTCCTTCGGCGGGCAAAGGCGCAAGAGCGTGCCCCGCCGACGCCTGGCCGAGATCATCCAGGCGCGGGCGGAAGAGGTGCTGGAGATGGTCTATCTGGACGTGCGCCGGGCAGGGCTGGACGACATGATCGCCGCCGGCCTGGTGCTCACGGGCGGCACCGCCGCCCTGCCCGGGCTGGACGAACTGGCCGAACAGCTCCTGCACGTGCCGGTGCGCATCGGCCTGCCCAAGGGCACCTATGGCCTGGCCGATGCCGTCAGCGGGCCGGCCTACGCCGCCAGCGTGGGGCTCCTGCGCTGGGCCGCATACAGCGACGGCTGGCCCGGCCCCAGCCGTGGCCGCCGCTCGACCGCGTCCCCTGGCGGCGACAGCTTCTGGGAGAAGCTCAAAAAGTGGCTCAAACTTCTGGTGCCGCAGTAAGCGAGGAAGACAGCAGCAGGAGGAAGGGGTCATGTCTGCGAGAATGTCGGATAGCCGTCGGGCCGAGATGGACGGGCTGCCCGCCATCAAGGTAGTGGGAGTGGGCGGTGGAGGGTGCAACGCCGTAAACCGCATGATCCAGGTCGGCATCCGCGGGGTCGAGTTCATCGCCGTAAACACCGACGCCCAGGCCCTGATGCGCTGCGACGCCGAGACCAAAATCCGCATCGGCGACCGCCTCACCAAGGGCCTGGGCGTGGGCGGAGACCCCGACAAGGGGCGCCAGGCGGCCGAGGAGTCGCTGGACGAGCTGAAGGAGTCCCTGAAGGGTGCCGAGATGGTGTTCATCACCGCCGGCATGGGCGGCGGCACCGGCACCGGCGCCGCCCCGCTGGTGGCCCAGGTGGCCAAGCATGTGGGTGCGCTGACGGTGGCGGTGGTCACCAAGCCCTTCTCGTTCGAAGGGGCCAAGCGCCGCCGCAATGCCGAGGAGGGCATCAGCCGGCTGCGCAACGAGGTGGACACCCTCATCGTCATCCCCAACGACCGCCTGCTGAACATCTGCGACCAGAAGACCACGCTGCAAGAGGCGTTCTTGCTGGCCGACGACATCCTGCGGCAGGGCATTCAGGGCATCGCCGAGCTGATAACGGTGCCCGGCGACATCAACCTGGACTTCGCCGACGTGCGGCGCATCATGGCCGACGCCGGCCCGGCGCTGATGGCCATCGGACGGGCGAGGGGGGAGAACCGGGCGGTGGAGGCGGCCCAGGCGGCCATCCGCAGCCCCTTGCTGGATGTGAGCATCCACGGCGCCAAGGGGGTGCTGTTCAACGTCACCTCCAACGGCAACATGTCCCTGCACGAGCTGAACATGGCGGCGCAGGTCATCGCCGAGGTGGTGGACCCCGACGCCGAGATCATCTTCGGCACGGCCACCGACGGCAGCCTGGACGACGAGGTGAAGATAACCCTCATCGCTGTGGGCTTCGAGCCGCTGGAGCAGCGGCGCCAGCCTACCCAGGAAGAGGAGGAGTGGCGGCGGCTGCGGCAGGAGATGCCCAACCTGTCCGACACCGACCTGCCCTCCTTTCTTCGCCGGGGGGTCTCACTCCGTTAACTGAGTCCGG
>BEIA01000042.1 GCA_002898715.1 bacterium HR24
TCCACCTCGGTCTCGATCCCCGAGCGCTCCCTCACGTCATCGGCGAGACAGCGCAGCGCGCCTGCCAGCCCGTGCTCCTCCAGCTCTTTTGGCCGCAGCAGAGAGATGATCCGTCTCGCTTCTTCCAGCGCCTCGCTCAGGTAACGGTGAGCGAGGGCGATAGGGTGGTCGGCACCCTGGTACGGGTGTTTGGCCCGGTAGGCGTCCAGGAAGGAATGGGCGGCTGCCATGAGCTGCACAGGGCCATCGTGAAAGTCATATGAGACGCGCCGTCGCTCCTCGTCCTGGGCCAAGAGCAGTCGCCTGAGGAGCTGGGCCCTCTCCTCTTCCGCCCGGCGACGCCCGCTCACGTCATGGGCAGTAGCCACAACCCCTACCGGCTCGCCCTGGGACATGAGCACGGCGCAGGTCCCCTCGACTGTGACCCAGCTCCCGGAGCGAGTGCGTATGGACAGGTCGCGCAGCTTTCCGTTCCCGCCCTGTTCGATGATGCGGCGGAAATCGCGTCCCAGCCTGCCGGCCGCCGATGGCGGGACCAGGTGGAAGAAGTGCTTGCCCAGCACCTCCTGACGCGACCAGCCGGTGAGCCTTTCGAAGGCAGCGTTGACCTCGGTGATGCATCCTTCGGTGTCCAGCGCCACCAGCACCTCGTCCATGGTGTTGACCAGGGTGCGGTACTTCTCCTCCGACCGCTGCAGGGCCTGCCACGAGTCCTCGGCCCGTTCCATCTCTGCCTGGAGTAGCTGGGCATACTGCATCTCTTTCTCTGCCTGCCGTCGCAGAGCGTGCGACATCGAGGCCACCAGCCCGCTGACCAGTACGAAGGTGAGCGGGCGCACCAGGTTATCCAGCCCGCCGTCGGATACGGCGGAGACCAGCAGAAAGCCTTCGTGGGAAGGAATGAGACCGGCCCAGAGGGCCAGGAGCATGCCAGCCCAGGCCGGCAAAGCGAAGGCCGTGCACACCAGCAGCGGGTAGAACAGGTGGACGTATGCGTTGGGCAGCCCGCCGGTAGCTGCGACCAGGCTTCCGACTTCTACCGCCGCCACGACGCCAAGGACGAATATGCCCGCCTGCACTAGCAGACGGTACCTGGCCAGCCAGGCCGGCAGGCCCGGGACGAGAACGTGCGCTGCGGCCGCCGCCCGGCCCTCTCGCGCCGTCAATCGCCAGGTGCGAATGCCGGCCATATGTGCTCTGCCTTCGGGGTAGGCCCACCAGGCACGCCCGGATATCCTCCCAATACCTTCTATGGGTAGATGCTGCCCCTTCGGCAAGTGTTACAGGGCCAACCTGCTTATGCCGCTCGGTCAAAGCAGCAGCGCCATTCGGTTATCCTCCTGCCGGGGGAGGCAGGTGTGGACTGGGCCAGCGCCGCAGCGGCTTTTGAATGTATTGACAACCTTTGACAGCCAACTTAGTATCTTGACGTCAACGTAACGGTAGGAGGTGAGCGGATGCAGGTATCGATGTTCCACCTGATGCCTTATCGTGACCTGCCGAAGGACTTCGAACAGCGCTACCACTCGGTGTGGGTAGACCCGCCCTGGTGGGAGCTGGCCGACGCTGACAAGGTCGGGCAGTACTACAACTGGACGCTGGACGAACTGGTCTACGCCGCCCGTTCCGGGCTGGATGGCATCTGCACCAACGAGCACCACCAGAACGCCTACGGCTTCATGCCCAACCCCAACCTGATGGGCTCGGCCCTGGCCAAGGCAACCAACGGCCTGGACGTGGCCGTGGTGCAAATGGGCTCCACCCTGCCCACCACCAACCCGCCCATCCGCGTGGCGGAGGAGTACGCCATGCTGGACTGCATCAGTGGCGGCCGGCTGGTGGCGGGCATGCCCCTGGGCTCGCCCATGGACGTGAACTACTGCTACGGCGTGCCGCCCATGGAGCAGCGGGAGCGCTACCGGGAGGCCCACGACCTCATCGTCAAGGCGTGGACGGCCAAGGAGATGTTCGCCTGGAACGGTAAGTACTGGCAGTTGCCCATGGTCAACCCCTGGCCGCGGCCCATCCAGCAACCTCACCCGCCCATATGGGTGCCGGGCTCGGGCAGCATCACCACCTGGGACTTCGCCGCCGACCACGACTACTGCTACTGCTTCCTGAGCTACTTCGGCTGGCAGATGGCCCAGGGGGTGGTGGACGGCTACTGGGCTCGCGTGCAGGAAAAGGGCAAGGACATGAACCCGTACCGCCTCGGCTTCCTGCAACTCGTAGTCGTCTCGGAGACGGACGCTCGCGCCGAGGAGGAATACGCCGAGCATGTGGAGTACTTCTACCACAAGTGCCTGCACATCGCTCCCGAGTTCGCCTTCCCGCCCGGCCACCACGACTGGGAGAGCCTGGTGCACATGGTGCGGAGGGGCGGTTTCGGCGGCCTGTCCATGAATCTGCGGGAGATGGGCTATCGCGACTTCGTCAACCAGGGCTGTGTCATCGCCGGCAGCCCGGAGACAGTGCGGGACCAGCTACGGGAGATGGCCAAGCGCCTGCGAGTGGGTAACCTCATGGTGCTGCTGCACATCGGCTCCATGCCCCACGAGCTGACCCTGAAGAACATCGACCTGTTCGCCCGCGAGGTGCTGCCCCACATACGGGACATCTGGGACGACGAGGGCTGGGAGAACCACTGGTGGCCGCAGCGGCTGCGCAAGCCCCAGCCCGCTACCCGCTGATGGCGCCCGAACATATCTATCGAGGACAGGGGGACGATGCATGGCTGAGAGCGTGGCGACTGGCCCCAAGGGCATGTTCCTGGAGGTGTGGCAGGGGCGACTGAAGGCCAGCGTGAAGGTAGCCGGCGAGGGACCGCCACTGGTCTACGTCCATGCCGCTGCCGGGCTGCGCTGGGACGACTTCTTGGGCGGGCTGGCGCGGCACTTCACCGTGTACGCGCCCGAGTTGCCCGGCACCGGCGACAGCGACCCCCATGACATCTACCAGGTGGAGAGCCTGTGGGACGTGGTGCTCATCATGGGCGATGTCCTCGACGCCCTGGGCCTGAGCGGCGTGCCCCTGGTGGGCCACTCCTTCGGTGGCATGCTGGCGGCGGAGATGGCCGCCCACTGGCCCGAGCGGTTCTCCAAGCTGGTGCTCATCTCCCCCATCGGCCTCTGGAGGGAGGACAGGCCGGTCACCAACTGGATGGCCGTGCCCCTGCAGGACATGCCCCGCCTCATGTTCCGCGACCTGTCCTCGCCGGCGGTGCAGCGGCTCCTGGCCATGCCCCAGGACCAGGAGCAGCTGGTCATGGCCCAGGCCAAATTCGTGTGGGCCCTGGGCTGCTCGGGCAAGTTCGTCTGGCCCATCCCGGACAAAGGGCTGAAGAAGAGGCTGCACCGCGTGCGCGCGCCCACCCTCCTGGTCTGGGGCCGCGACGATGCCGTGGTGCCCGTGGAGTACGCCCAGGACTTCGCTTCCTACATCCGGGGGGCCAAGGTCGAGGTCGTGGATGGAGCAGGGCACGTGCCTCAGCTGGAGAAGCTGGACCAGGTGTTGCCGAGGGTGCTGCAGTTCCTTCAGGGCTAGAGCGAACGCGATGGGAGGTCAGTCATGGCGCTAGACCCCGGTGCCGCCGCCCTCCTGCAGCAGATGGCGCAGGCGGGTGCCCCGCCCATAAACGAGCTGCCCGTCCCTCAGGCCAGACAAATGATGCTGGCCATGGTTGCCCAGGCCCCGAAGCCCGAAGTGGCCAGGGTCGAGGACACCACCATCCCCGGTCCGGCCGGCGACATCCCCGTCCGCATCTACTGGCCCCTCAGCGGCCGGAATGTGGGCTTCGTGGTCTATTACCATGGCGGAGGTTGGGTCATCGGCGACCTGGAGACGCACGATCCCACCTGCCGCCACCTGGCCAACGCCTCGGACAGCATCGTCATGTCCGTCCACTACCGCCTGGCGCCGGAACACAAGTTTCCGGCGGCGGTGGAAGACTGCTACGCCGCCGCCGCCTGGGCGGTCGAGAACGCTTCTCGGTTCGGTGTCGACGCCTCGCGGGTGGCCGTGGCCGGCGACAGCGCCGGCGGCAACCTGGCCGCTGTGGTCGCCCTGGCTGCCAAGGAGCGCGGCGGGCCCCGCTTGGCCTATCAGGGTTTGATCTACCCCGTCACCGACTATAACTTCGACCGCCCTTCCTACCGCGACAATGCCGACGGGTACCTGCTCACCCGGGCGGCCATGAAGTGGTTCTGGGACCACTACCTGCGGAGCGAGGCCGACGGCGCCGACCCACTCGCCTCGCCACTACGCGCCCGTGACCTGTCCGGGCTGCCGCCAGCCACCGTCATCACCGCGGAGTACGACCCGCTGCGGGACGAGGGCGAGGCCTATGCCCAGCGACTGTCCGAGGCAGGGGTGCCGACCATCTGCGTCCGCTATCTGGGGCAGATACACGGCTTCGTGAGCCTGGAGTACGTCCTGCCAGCGGGCAGGCAGGCGCTCCTGTCCCTGGGCGCGACGCTGCGGGCCGCATTCGAGGGCACCCTGGCGCCTCAGGCCGTCGGCTAGGCGGCGGCGAACTCGCGCGCCAGCGAGGCCAGCTGGTCCAGGTAAGGCAGCGTCTCTTCGGCCGGCGTCGGGCGCAGCCAGAAGAGGCAGCGCTCGACACCGGCGCGGGCACACGTCTCCAGCGCCTCAGGCCGGGGCGGCACCCCCAGCACCGTCACCGGCACTGGCCCACGCCCCTTTTCGCGGGCCAGCCGCTGCAGCTCCTGCACGCGTCCCACCAGGTCAGGCTCCCGGGCGTATATGGGCATCCAGCCGTCGGCGTAGTCCACCACCCGCTGGAGGACGCGGTTGCCGTGTCCGCCCACGTAGACGGGCGGGTGGGGCTTCTGGACCGGCTTGGGCCACGACCATATGGGCTCGAACCGCACGAACCGGCCCTGGAACTGGGCCTCGTCCTCGGTCCAGATGGCCTTCATGGCCAGCACCGACTCTCGCATCACCTGCCAGCGCGTGGCCGGGTCGACGCCGTGGTGCTGCATCTCCTCCTCGTTCCAGCCGGCGCCGATCCCGAAGACGAACCTCCCGCCCGAGACGTAGTCCAGGCTGGCCACCTGCTTGGCCAGCGTGATGGGGTGGTGCTGGGGCACCAGGCAGATGGCCGTCCCCACCACCAGCCTCTCCGTCACAGCGGCGGCGCTGGCCAGGGCCACAAACGGGTCCACCAGGTGGTAGTACTCCTGGGGCAGCTCGGAGCCCCCCGGCCATGGCGAGCGACGACTGGCGGGGATGTGCGTGTGCTCGGGCACGAACAGCGACTCGAATCCTCGCTCCTCCGCCGCCCGGGCCAGTTCCGCCGGCTTGATGGAATAGTCCGTCGGGAACATGAACACGCCGAACTTCATCCATTCCCTCCAGGAAGCGGGTCTGCCAGCATTCTAGCGGGCTTCTGCCCTTCCTGCTACTCCCGGCGGGGGCGCTAGCGCTTGCTGAACGTCTCGAACAGGTTGATCGCCGCCGGTCCTAGGATGACCACCATCATGGCCGGAAAGATGAGAAACACCAGTGGGAACACCATCTTCACCGGCGCCTGCTGGGCCGCCAGTTCGGCCTGCTGGCGGCGCTTCATCCGCAGGAAGTCCGACTGCACCTTCAGGGTCTGGGCGATGCCCACACCGAGTTGCTCGGCCTGGACGACGGCCATAGTGAAGGTGCGCAGGTCTTCGACACCGGTGCGCTCGCCCAGCTCGGTCAGCGCCTGGTGCCGGTCGCGCCCCACCGCTATCTCGCGGAGGGTGCGAGATATCTCGTCGCTCAGGGGGCCCTTCACCTTCTCAGCCACCCTGGACAGGGCGGCCTCCAGGCCCAGGCCTGCCTCCACGCTGATGGCGATCAGGTCCAGGGTGTCGGGCATGGCCTTAAGGATCCGCTTCTGCCGCTGGCTGGTCAGGCCGCGGAGCCAGAACAGCGGCCCGCTGAAGCCGACTAGGAACAGCACCATGCCGCCCATCACCGCGAGCACTATAGGCAGGCCCAGCAAAATCGCCAGCCCTGCCACCGCCACGGCCGGGAGGAAGGCGACCAGGACCCAGGCCGTCAGGAAAGCGGTAGGCGACATGTTCAGCCCGGCCAGGGCCAGCGATTTCTCGACGTCGGTAGTGACGTTAGCGGGCATCAGGCGGGCAATAGCCCTTTCGGCCCAGCGGAGCAGCGGCGCCACCACCCGCTCCCGCAGGCCAGGCACCTTGTCACCTTCCCTGGCCTGGCGGGACTGGGGCGCTATCCCCTGCACGCGGGCAGCGAGATCGCGGCGCCCGCTGCCCACGATGATGAAGGCCAGCACGGCGACGAACAGGCCGGTGGTCAATGATGCCAGTGCCAGCACGGCTCAGACCTCGATGTCCAGTATGCGACGCAAGAAGTAGAGCCCCAGCATCTCCATAGCCAGGGCGCCCCCCAGCATGATCTGGCCGGCAGTCTTGGTGAAGAGCATGCCCACATAGCTCGGATTCACGAGCATCAGGACGGCGGCCAGGAAGAAAGGCAGCGACCCGATGATGATGGCCGACATGCGCTGCTGGCCGGTCAGCGCCTTGATCTCGCCCCGCAGGCGCACCCGCTCGCGCATAGTGCGTTCGACCATGGTCAGCAGTTCGGCCAGGTTGCCACCCACGCGTCGCTGAATGATGAGCGCTGTCACCACCAGGTCCAGGTCGGGGCTGCCAACGCGTCGGCTCAGGGCAGTCAGGGCGTCGTCCACATCGGCGCCGAGCTGCATCTCCTGGATGGTAAGTCCCAGTTCCCAGCCCAGCGGGTCGCCCACCCGCCGCGCCACGAAGTCCAGCGCCTGCAGGAAGCCGTAGCCTGCCCGCAGGCCGCTGGTGAGCATGGGTAGCGCCTCCAGGAGCTGGGCCTCGATCCGCGCCTGCCGCTTTTTCCGTTGCTGTTGCACCAGGAGCCGCGGCAGGTGGTAGCCGATGAGGAACGGCACCGGCACCAAAAAGATAGGAGCTCGCAGCAGCAAAGGCACCACTGCCAGCACCAGTCCCAGGACCACGCGCATCAGCACGTATTCGACCGGTCGCAACGAGACACCGGCCTGCTGCAGCTCCAGGGCCAGGGCCGAGTCGGGGCCCCACCATCCCCTGACGCCGGTGCCGCCGCGTGCCTTGAGCACCGGCCGCCGCCGCTGTTGCCGTCTCTGGACCCTCTCGGGGGCCCCCTCGCGCATACGTACGATACGCTGCTCGAGGGAGCCCGTGCCGGCCAGGGCAGCCGTGACGCCCAGTGCGCCGCAGAAGACGGTCAGCCCGCCGAGAAGCGCCGCCAGCGCCTCGAGCATGTCACCACACCCCGGCCACGAAGAGGTCGTTCGGCACCTCGATGCCAGCGAGCCGGAACTTGTCGGCAAAACCCGGCCGGATGCCCGTTGGCGCCAGCTCGCCCAGGACACGCCCTTCGCCGTCAACGCCCCGCTGCACGAAGCGGAAGATGTCCTGCAGTGTGATCACGTTTCCTTCCAGGCCCACCACTTCCGTCACGTGGGTTATGCGCCGCACCCCGTCCACGAAGCGCGCCACCTGAATGATCATGTCCAGGGCCGAGGCGATCTGCTCGCGTATGGCCCGCTCGGGCAGGTCCACGGCCATGAGCACCATGTTCTCCAGTCGGTGCAGGGCGTCGCGGGGGGAGTTGGCGTGGACGGTGGACAGGGAGCCCTCGTGTCCGGTGTTCATGGCGTTCAGCATGTCGAAGGCCTCGGCCCCGCGCACCTCGCCGATGATGATGCGGTCGGGGCGCATGCGGAGAGCATTGCGGAGCAGGTCCCGCTGCGTCACCTCGCCCCGCCCCTCGATGCTGGGCGGCCGCGCCTCCAGACTGATGACATGTGGCTGCTGCAACCTGAGCTCGATGGGGTCCTCGATGGTGATGATTCGCTCACTGGGAGGAATGAAGGCCGAAAGGGCGTTGAGCAGGGTCGTCTTGCCCGTGCCCGTGCCGCCCGATACCAGGATGTTGATGCGCGACTGCACGCATGCTGCCAGGAACCGCGCCAGCTCGGGCGTCAGGGTCCCCGCCTTCACCAGGTCATCCATGGTCATCTTGTCGGCCCGGAAACGACGGATGGTCACCACCGGGCTGCGCGGCGCCAGCGGCGGGATGATGACGTTCACTCGGGAGCCGTCGGGCAGGCGGGCGTCGACCATGGGCGAGGCCTCGTCCACCCGGCGCCCGAGAGGGGTCAGGATGCGACGGATGACTCGCATTATGTGCTCGTCGTCGCGAAAGCGCACATCGCTGCGGTAGATGATGCCCTCGCGCTCGTAGTAGACTTCGTCGGCCGAGTTGACCATGACCTCGGAGATGCTGGGATCGCGCATGAGCTGCTCGAGCGGTCCGAGGCCCAGCATTTCGTCTATCAGGCGCTGGATGACGGCGTCCCGGGCCGCGCCGACTATGCTCGGATAATCGCGGTCGAGAATAGCTACCGCCGCTTCCTGGACGGCTTTCTGCGCCTCCTCCGCCGGCATGCGGGCCAGTCTGGCGATATCCAGTTCGTCCAGCAGCTGGCGGTGCAGGTCCAGCGCCACGTCCTCGTACAGGCGGCTGGGGCTGGACGGCCCCTCCGTCCGCGGCAGCCGCGGGGGCGTCGTTTCCGGTGTCCGTTTGGGAAGCCTGGACTCCCACCAGGTCATGGCCGCTCTACCTCGCCCCGGCCTTGGCGCGGCCCGAAGGCAGCAGGCGGCCTAGCAGCCCGCGGTCCGGATTGTGGTTAGGGCGGTGGCCGGCGAGGTAGTAGGCCAGC
Source organism: bacterium HR24 (assembly GCA_002898715.1). Lineage (GTDB taxonomy): Bacteria > Chloroflexota > Dehalococcoidia > SM23-28-2 > HRBIN24 > HRBIN24. The sequence continues at coordinate 8,765 of BEIA01000042.1, forward strand.
TCGCACAGGGCCCTGCCTGCCCGTGACCGGGGACGGTCCATCACCAGCGGCCGCCCGTCCTGGATGGCCTTGGCCATGGCCTTATCGAAGGGCACCCGCCAGCGCGGCACCGTGCCCAGGGCGCGCCGCACCTCCACCTCCGACACTCTGATGGCGGGGCTCGTGTAGTTCAGCACTACCTGGATCCGCTCCTGCGGGTAGGACCACGAGCGCAGGATCTCAAGGGCCATCAGGGCGTCCTTGACGCTGGCCACATCGGGTGTGGTCACCAGGAGAGCGACGGTGGACATCTCCAGCGCCTGCGAAAGCAGGTCATTGTAGCCGCCGGGGGTGTCCACTAGCACGAAGTCGTAAGCGCGGGTGAGGGCAGACAGGGCACTGGCCACGTGATCGGGAGTCAGCGGGTACCACTCGCCCTTCCAGCGAGGTGCCGGCAGGACCTCCACTCCCGAGGCGTGGCGGACCATGTACTGTCGCACCGTGTCCAGGCCCAGCGGCCCGGAGTGACTGCCCAGGTCGACGATGCTGTGCTCCACCGGCATGTCGAAGAACGTCGCCACGTCGCCAAAACGGATGTCCAGGTCCACGACAGCGACGGAGACCCTGGCCCGCTGGGCGAGGGCGGCAGCCACATTGGTGACCAGCGTCGTCTTGCCCACGCCACCCTTGGGGCCGAACACGGTGACTACCGAGCCGAACGGCACCGTCGGGCGGTCGCTGATCTCCGGCGGTACGAGCCGCGGCGATTCCTCCAGCATACGGCAGACCGACTCGATGGCTGCCACCAGCTTCTCTTGCTTGAGAGGCCTCACCAGGTAGTCCCTGGCACCCAGTTGCATGGCCTTCCGCACCACATCATGCGAGGCGATGTGCGAGTAGATGACGATGCCCGCGGCGGGTAGCAGCCTTCCCACCGCCTCCAGCGTCTGGAAGGCGCGACCGGTTGGCTCGGCCAGGGCCATGAGCACCACGTCCGGCCGGGTCTCCTGGCAGAGGGTGAAGGCCTCGGTGCCATAACCGGCGGTGCCCAGCACGGCGAAGCCGGCCAGGGCCAGCATCCGGCGCACCTCCTCGCGGCCGTTAGGCTCAGGGTCGATGATGATGAGCTGCGCGCTGCGGGCCATCGTGTATCACCTCACATCTGGAGTGGGCATCTCGTCATTGGGTCTGGGTCAGGGCCAGGATGGCCGCGATCTCCGGCGGCAACGGGATGCCCGGCGGCAGCACGCGGGCATTGGTCCTGTTGGTATCGGTAAAGGAGCGCAGGGCCACTCGCAGGGAGCCTTTCTCCGCTGCCATAGCGAGGGCCAGCGCCTCTTCCGGGCTCACGGACAGGGTGATGGTCTTGGCAGCAGGGTCGGCGCTGGCATTGCGCAGGTTGACACGCTCGGCCGGCGGCAGGTCGGCCGAGCCGGGCGGCAGGTTGGTCACCTGCTGGCCGATGGCCAGCACCTGCACGTTCTGGGCCACCACCACCGACACGGTGCGCTTGTCCTGGGCGTCCGGGCCCAGCGACACCTCGAACACCCCGATGACGTCTACGAAGTCGCCGGGCAGCACCAGGCCGCCGGCGGCGGTGTCCTCGCTGGCCTTGATGGCCATAGCGCGCTTGCCGGGGGGCACCTGCACCGCCAGGGGTGGATTGCGGCTGGTCTCCGCGCTGAGCGTGGTCTCCACGAGCTTGTCGGCGGTGACCTGCTCCCGGGCAGCGATGGGGAAGCGGGTGACCTTGCCCACCGCCGCATCGGTCTGGGCCAGGGCTTTGGGGCTGGCCACGTCCTGGGGCACTGCCGCCACCTCCACCATCTCGGGGGTGATGCGGGTGCGCGCCGGAATGTCCTGCTTCGCCACCACTACCGAGACGGAGGGCGCAGCCGATTCCCCGCCGCCACCACCCCCGGCCTGGCTCAGCACGATGAAGATGAGAAGGGCGCTGAGCAGGCCCAGCAGGGCTGCCAAAGGCAGCGCCAATCGCTGTCCACCCCTGCCCAGGGCCTGCATCCCCAGCATGTCCTAGCCTCCCTTCGCTCACTGCACCAGGCGAGCGACCTTCACGCCCGACCTGGGATCGTAGCTCCCGTAGAGCATCTGGTTGTCCGCCGACATGGCCGCCTGAACGAACCGCACTCGCACGTCGCACTCGTTGCCGGTGGGACAGGTGAAGTCCTCGAGAAAGGCAAGCGCAAAGCCCATGACCGTCACCTGCCCCCGTCCCGGGTCCTCGTTATCCGCTATGACGGGTATAAGGACGACGCGTTTGCTGCCCTGGCCGTTTCCCGACCATGGGTTGCACTCCGGACGGCGGAAGTGCCACAGCCCTTGCCCGGTGGACTGGAACACCTCGTCAAAGGTGTCGCAGCCCGTGCTGGTGTTGGCGAAACGGTAGGACATGCCGTCGCGCGTGGCGCCGGTCATGTTCCCCGTCTCCACGTCATAGGTACGGCTCAGCTCCAGCGTCACCCCGTTCCGGATGTTCTCCTCGTACTGGCTGGAGCCTCGCTTGATGATGGCCAGGGCGCCGTAATCCCCCTGGGAGCCGCTGCCAGCGCTGTACTTCACCGTCACCACGTCGCCGAACCGGGCTTGCTGGCGTACCGAGTCGCGCAGGGCCCAGGGCATCACGTTGTCGGACCGGGTGGGCGACTGCACAGCGGCCCTGGCCCGCACGGAGATGTCTACCTTGCGCAGGCCCAGCGCACGGCCGAACAGGAACGGGGCATCGGGATAGCTCAGCCGCACTTCCAGCGCATCGGTGCCCACCACCTGGACCGAGTCCAGCACCCAGCCGCCGGACCCAGCGCCGTTGCGCCGGGCGTAGTCCGTGGCGGCCGCGACGGCGGCATCCGGGTCCTCGGGCAGTTCCTGGATACCGGCCAGGGCAGCGGCATCGGCTATGTCCTGCAGCTTCTGCCTGTTCCAGAGGAACACGCCCACATCGCTGGCCATGGCCGCCGCCCCCAGCAGTGCCACTAGGGCCAGCGCAATGATGACCGCGGCATTGCCCCGCTGGTCGCCAGCGCTACCCCGTTTGCCCATCACTCCAGCCTCATCTCCATCGTGGAGGAGCAGTCCAGGCTGACGATGCCGGAGAGCACGGGCACGAAGAAGTTGTAGGTGCAGTCCTGCCTCACCCGCACCGAGCCACCGGGCACCTTGCCGTCCGGGAACTCCACCACCGGCGTGGGCAAGGTGGCGTTGATGACGGTGTCCGTCAGGTTCCGCACCTTCCTCTGGACCTGGGTCTCGATATCGGCGTCTGCCCAGCGGACGGAGGCGAGCCGGGCGCCCTCCCGCACCGCGTTGGAGACCTGGATGCGGGCGCTGAGGCCCAGACCGAAATCGATGATGCCGAACAGGAGCAAGGCCAGCAGCGGGAGGGCCAGGGCCAGCTCCACCACCGCCTGGCCCCGCCCTCCCGCCACGCGACGCCCCATTGCTTTCACACCTCCCTCCGGAGGGGAGCCGGGGCACCACCGGCGCAAGCGGCACCGGTCTTAGCTGCCGCCCAGGTTGCCGGCGATGTCCTCCAAGGTGCCGCTGACGGCCAGTCCGATGGCGATCAGAGCGCCGATGGCGACCACGGCGATGAGGGCCAGGATCAGGCCATACTCGGTGAGGGCCTGGCCCTCTTCCTTGGGTCCGAAGATGGCCAGCAGGTGCTGAACCATGAGTCTGAGCATATTAGTACCTCCCTTGAGCTTGCTGCCTGTTGCGGGTCGTACACGGGCTGCCGCTACCCCTCTGCTCTCACCCCCAGGGCGAATACTCCAGGGAGGAGACGCCGCCCAGGGGCGACCGTTACAGACAGGACACGGGGAGACGAGCGATCAGTTCTGTACGCGCCGGCGCCACGGCACTCCCACCGCGGTGAGGAACATCACGCCGTGGCCTTCGGCTGCAGGGGAAAAGAATGCGGTCACGTCGTCGTCATAGAAGGTCAGGCCCGTAGCGCCTCGTCTCAGGGCGTAGGCAGCCAGGTATACCTTGCCTCCCACTGTCCCGGCCTCGAGCTGGGCGGCGCGGTAGCCACGGTCGCCGAACCGCTCCAGCACCCTGCCCAGCGGGGATAGCAGATACAGATCGACGCAGGCATCGGCCCCCAGGGGCTGCTCGAGGGCGAGGTAGCCTGCCTGCTGGCGGAACTCGCCCTCCCGCAGGAGTTCCAGCGCCTCGGCCTCAGGCCGGTAGACGTAGGTACCCGACGGCAGGCCGTCCACCGCGTTCACGATCAGGAACAAGCGGTTGAGGCCCAGCCCCCGAGACGGCAGGAAGTCGGCGGGAATGCCCCGCGTGGCGCAGTGGACCACGGCCGACAGCTCCGCGAACGAGATGCTGCCGCCTCGGTCGAAGCGCCGGGTGGATCCGCGGCGCAGCACTACTGCCTCTGTCGGTTCGGAGGCGGAAAGCGGGAGAGGCGCCAGGGGATACAGCCGACCGGACGGAGGGGGCAGGGGCATGGGCGGCGGCTCGCCTCGCCAGCGGGCGGCCTCGTCGCCATCGGCCAGGGACGCAGCCTGGTGCATGCGCACGATCTCGTCGTACTCCACCTCTCGGGCCGACAGCGGCACCGTTTCCAGGGACAGAGCCGGCACCTGTAGCGTCCCGGCAGGCGGCGTCCCTCGGCCCAGCGCCACCATGAATAGGGATGCCTCCCTCCTGCCGTCCAGTCCCAACAGGTGGTCCACCTGCCCATCGGCGAAGCCCAGCACCACCTTCGCTGGCAACCGGTGGGCGGCGGCCATGGCCAGCAGGTTGGCCAGAATAGTGCCCGAGTCCCAGAAGCAGTGCCGGTACGCGCGGGCCCGGTACTTCCAGGCATTGCGCCAGAAAGTGCTGGCGAAGACCAGCACAGCGGGGGCCGCAGCCACGGTCGGCTCCTGTCCGGCGGCGTCTACCAGCACGGCGCGGTAGTCGCCTGCCCGCAGTCTCCGCAAGGCGAAGTCGTGGGGGCCGAAGTGGTACACCCCGGCAGAGAGGCCCGGCAAGTCCCCACAGACCAGGTAAAGGTCGATGTGGTACAGGGCGCCGGTGCAGGCGGCTGCCCGGAAATAGATCTCGCCGCCAGGATAGCGGACGCGCTTGGTAATGCCCGCCGAGAAGTAGAGCAGGCTGGCCAGGGTGGGGAGGTCGGGGGCTTCCTTCTCCGCAGGGTATTCGGCGCTGGCCAGCGCCTCCAGGCAGGGCACATCGGTGGCGTGGAGGTCGCGCGGCAGAGGGATCGGCTCCAGTCCGCGGTAGAGCTTGAAAGGCAGGGGCTCGTTGGCCCAGTCGAGCTGGTGTCCCTCCAGCCGGACGCTCCAGTACGAGTGCTTGGTGGCGTTGTGGTACCGCCAGGCAGCGGTGGCGTCGCGCTCGGTCATTCGGGTCAGGGATCCCGGAGTTGGGCGGCCAGGACGTCGGGCTCGGTCGCGGGCTCCCGGCAGGCGAAGTTCTGGCACACGTAGGCCGTGGCCCGGCCACCGACGGCGGTGCGCCCTTCCAGCAGAGGGAAACCGGGTGGGGCAGCCGTATCGGGTGGCAGGCCGACCACAACCTTGTTGGGCAGAAACGTACTGTACACGACATCCAGGAGACGGCGGGTATCGAGCGCCGAAGGGTCGCCCACCACCGCTATCTCCTTGGGAGGGGCGAGGTAAAAGTCCAGGGCGCAAAGCCAGTTGCCGGT
>BEIA01000043.1 GCA_002898715.1 bacterium HR24
GTGGCTGGACCGGGAAAGGCGGAGGCGACGCCCCCGACGCGTGCCCGCCCCGGACCTGAAGATAGGCTCCCTGCTGGAGCTGCTCCCCGCCCTGGGGGTGGAGCATGCCTGACCGCAACCGGGAACTGATGGAGCGGGCGCGCTCCCTCATGCCGGGCGGCGTCTCGAGCCCGGCCCGCTCCTTCAACGCGGTCGCCGCGGAGCCCATCGTGGCCGTGCGTGGCGCCGGCTCACGGCTGTGGGACGCCGACGGTCGCGAGTACATCGACTACCTGATGGCCTTCGGCCCTCTGATAGCCGGCCATGCCCACCCGCAGGTGGTGGAGGCGGTCCGGCAGGCTGCAGCCCGCGGCACCGCCTATGGCCTGACCAGCGAGCTGGAGCTGGAGCTGGCCGGACTGATACGGGAGGCCCTGCCCTCCCTGGAACTGGTGCGGTTCGTCAACTCGGGCACCGAGGCGACCATGTCCGCCCTGCGCCTGGCCCGCGCCTACACAGGACGCAGCAAGATCGTCAAGTTCGAAGGCTGCTATCACGGCCACGCCGATGGCCTCCTGGCTCGGGCCGGCTCGGGCGCTGCCACCCTGGGCCTGCCCGACAGCCCGGGCGTGCCTGCCCCTTATGCCGCCGAGACCGTCGTGTTGCCCTACAACAACCTGGAGGTCGTGTCCGCCCTGTTCGCCGAGCGGGGCGAGGAGATAGCGGCGGTCATCGTGGAGCCCGTGGCGGCCAATATGGGGGTGGTGCCGCCGGAGCCCGGCTTTCTGGAGGGACTCAGGCAGGTGACCCGGCGCTACGGCGCCCTGCTGGTGTTCGACGAGGTAGTGACTGGCTTCCGCCTCTGCTGGGGAGGCGCCCAGACCGTCTACAGCGTGGAGCCCGACCTGACGTGCCTGGGGAAGGTCATCGGCGGCGGTCTGCCAGTAGGCGCTTACGGCGGGCGGCGAGAGGTGATGGAGTTGGTGGCCCCCCTAGGCCCCGTCTACCAGGCGGGGACGCTGGCCGGCAATCCGCTGGCTATGGCGGCAGGCGTGGCCACCCTGCGCCTGCTGCGGGAGGAGGGCGCCTACCGGCGCCTGGAGGAGCTCTCGGCGCGGCTGGAGGAGGGCCTGGCTGCCGTCCTGGCCGAGCTGGGAGTGATGGCCACCGTGCAGAGGGCAGCCTCCATGCTCACGCTCTTCTTCGCGCCCGGGCCGGTGCGGGACTACGCCTCGGCGCGCAGCTCGGACACGGGACGTTTCGGCCGCTTCTTCGCTGCCATGCTGGAGCAGGGGGTGCTGCTGCCACCGTCCCAGTTCGAGGCCTGGTTCGTCTCCCTGGCCCACGACGAGGAAGGTATCGAACGCACGGTGGCGGCGGCCCGTCGCGCCCTGGCATCTGCTTGACATAACCCCGTTGTCGGCCCCTGTCAGTCGGTGTATACTAGTGCGCGACCCGGCCTATTCTGTATAAGGGAATAAATCCCTAACCGAGAACTCTGCAGGGGAGTAGCCCATGAGGGTTTCGTGTTTGCAGGAGAACCTGGCCCGCGGCCTTGCCGTGGTGGGCCGCGCTGTGGCCACCCGCAGCACCCTGCCCCAGACGACGCATGTCCTGTTGCGGACCGACGGCGGCCGCCTGCGCCTCGCTGCCACCAATCTGGAAATCGCCATCACTTCCTGGGTGGGCGCCCAGGTAGACGAAGAAGGGTCCATCACCGTGCCGGCGCGCCTGTTCACCGAGTTCGTCAACTCTCTGCCCAACGAGCGCATCGATCTGGCAATCGCTCCACGGGCCCGCCAGCTGCGGCTGACCTGCGGCCGTAACGAGGCCACCATCAGCGGCGCCGACCCCTCCGACTTTCCGCCCATACCCGAGGTGGGCGATGGACCGATCGCCCGTATCGACCCCGAGGCCTTGCGCACGGGCATCTCTCAGGTGGAGTTCGCCGCCGCCACCGACGACACCCGCCCCGTGCTCACTGGCGTCCACACCCTCCTGGAAGAGGGTGTGCTGACCCTGGCCGCGGCCGATGGCTTCCGGCTGGCGGTGCACCGACTGCCGGTGGAGGAGGCGCCCGGAGAGCGCATCGAGATCATCGTGCCAGCCAGGGCAATGCGCGAGCTGCAGCGGCTGCTGGCCGACGAGGAGGACCCGGTGGTGTTCACGGTCAACGAGACGCGCAGCCAGGCCCTGTTCCGGCTGCGCAACGTGGAGATGGTGGCCCAGCTCGTGCAGGGCACCTTCCCCAACTACGGCCAGCTCATCCCTCAGGAGCACCGGACTAGGGCCGTCCTCGACTTGAAGGAGTTCCTGCAGGAGACGCGACGGGCAGCCATCTTTGCCAGGGACGGTTCCAACATCGTACGGCTGCACATAGAGCCGGCGGCAGAGGGGGCTGTCGGGCGGTTAGTGGTCTGGGCCAGGGCCGAGGAGCTGGGCGAGCACCGGGGCGAGCTGGACGCCCTGGTGGAGGGCGAGCCGGCCAAGATCGCTTTCAACGCCAAATACTTGCAAGACGTCCTGCAGGTGCTCGACTGCTCCCAGGTGGCGCTGGAGACGACCAGCCCCACCAGCCCAGGGGTGTTCCGGCCGGTGGGGCTCGAGAACTACGTCCACGTCGTCATGCCCATGTTCGTGCAGTGGTAGGGCGGGGGCCAGCTACGTGGCGATTATGCCTATGATGGCTATCGCCATCACGTAGGCCAGGCCGAAGAGCAGGCCCAGCCACAGCACTCGGTCGCGCCATCCTTCCACGCTCTAGCCTCCGCCCCAGAAGCCGGTCAGCGGGACGTATCGGGAGCTATCTGGCGCTCGAGGTCATCCAGTCCGCGCTCCAGCCGGTCCAGCCCCTCGGCGATCTGCGAGCGGATGTCGTCGACGCGGTCGTCTCCTGCCGTCCGCAGGTCATCTAGCTGGCGCTGCAGTTCCTCGATTTCCGACTCGATGCGTCGCCGTGCGTCCTCTGACATCTGCCCTGTCTCCCGGGAAAGCTCGTCCCAGCGCTGGCGTAGCTCGTCCAGGCGCTCTTCGATCTCGCGCTCGGCCTGCTCCCTGGTGACAGGGGTAGGCTGGCCGCCATCGCCGTCGCCGCAGGCCCACATGGCCACTGCCCCCAAGGCAGCGGCCATGAGCATGAGAAGGGCCTTCTTGGCAAAGGTCACCGAGATCACCTCCGCGGGTGGCGTCCTCGGAACGGCCGCACTTCACTGGCAGTGAAGCTGCGGAGAGACATGTTCCGAGGGCCGGGTGTCGCGCCTAGTCGCCGTGCTCCTTGTCGGCCTCGGCACAGTTGACGCAGCAGTAGGTCTTCCCCTCACGCTCCACCATGGTGCTGTGGTCTACTATTCGGCAGCCACAATGGGCGCAACTAGCGTGTGGCATTGCCCCTCACCTCCCCAATCCCGCCTTCATGGTCGCGCCAGAAGCGTTGCAGGCCGATAAACGGCCTGGGGCAGCGCATATAAAAGGGACAAAGTCTTCGCGCCAGCGTTAACGGAATTGCAAGGCTCCTGGGCAAAGCCGTTGAGGCGATTGGAACCGGAGGCCGCGACAATCGGAGGCGAGAAGGTGTGGAGGAGGAGGCAGCCATGGCCAACGCCATAGACCTGATCCGCCAGGACCACGAGAAGGTCAGAGACCTGTTCGACCAGTTCGAGCGGGCCGTGACCAGCCTGCAGAAGAAGGAGATCGCCGAGCAGACGGTTATGGAGCTGGAGGTTCACGCCAAGGTCGAGGAAAACTTTTTCTATCCCGCCGTGCGTCAGGTAGGTGGCATCGATTCGACCATGAACGAGGCGGAGGAGGAGCACCACGCTGCCAAGCTGCTGGCCCTGGAAGTGGCGCGTCTGGAGCCCACCAACCCTTACTTCGATGCGAAGTATCACGTGGCCAAGGAGATGGTTCTCCACCATATCCGTGAGGAGGAATCGGACGTCCTGCCCCGTGCCCGGGAGCTGGGCGATGCCCGCCTGGCCGAGCTGGCCGAGGAGATAGAGCGCCGACGGCTCGAGTACCTGGACGAGGTCAGGCGCATGCTGAGGGGCGACCTGCTGGCCATGATCAAGGGGCTCATCGAGCGGTCGCGCGAAGCCACCGGCAGGCACGGGTCGGACTGAGGCAGAGAGGCCCGCGAAAGACGGGGGATGCCATGGTAATGTTGGGCTACGCTCTAGCCTCGGAGGAACACGGGCCCAGGGACCTGGTCCGGTACGCGCAGATGGCAGAGGAGGCGGGGTTCGCCTTCGCCGGCATCTCGGACCATTACCACCCCTGGCTCGACCAGCAGGGACAAAGCCCCTTCGTGTGGACGGTCATAGGGGGCATCGCCCAGGCGACCCACCGGCTGCAACTGGGCACCGGCGTGACCTGCCCCATCGTGCGCATGCACCCCGCCATCGTCGCCCAGGCGGCGGCCACGGCAGCGGCCATGTTGGACGGCCGCTTTTTCCTGGGCGTGGGCACTGGCGAGAACCTGAACGAACACATCGTCGGCCAGCGCTGGCCGCGGCCTGGCGTGCGGCTGCGAATGCTGGAGGAGGCAGTGCGCATCATGCGGCTCCTGTGGGGCGGGGGATACGTGAGCTACGAGGGCCAGTATTTCACTGTCGACCGTGCCCGCATCTATACCCTGCCACCGGAGCCGCCACGACTGTTCATGGCCGCTGCCGGCCCCAGGTCGGCCTCTCTGGCGGGTCGCATAGCCGATGGCCTGGTGTGCGTGGCACCGCAGCGGGAACTGGTGGAGCGCTTCCGCGCCGCGGGTGGCGAGGGCAAGCCAGTCGTGGGCGAGGTCACTGTGTGCTGGGCGGAGAGCGAGGAGGCGGCGCGACGCACCGCCCATCGCTGGTGGGCCAACACGGCCCTCCGCGGCGAACTTCTGCAGGAGCTACCCACGCCCGCCCAGTTCGAGCAGGCAGTGGCGCCGCTGCGGGAAGAGGATGTGGCCGAGCACATCGTCTGCGGGCCCGACGCCGAGCGCCACCTGCAGCGGATAGCGGAGTACGTGGAGGCCGGGTTCGACCACATATACGTGCACCAAGTTGGCCCCGATCAGGAAGGGTTCTTCAGGTTCTATCAGCGCCAGGTGCTACCTCGCCTGAACCGCCTGACCACGCGCTGATGCGCACGGGCGACAGTAGAGGTCTTAGGCGCGAGGGCGTCGGCGACGAGTGCCTTTCTGCCCGGTGGATGAGCGTCCCCGTCGCGTGCCCTGGCCGGTGGCGCTCGCCTCTTCCTTGCGCACCCAGCGGTCGCCCTCTTTGCGGTATTCGCGCTTGAGGGCGGCGAAGGCGACCCTATGCGCAGTCTCCCCCTCGCCGTAGGTCTCTACGGCGCTGTCGTGGGCCTTCTTCCATATCTCTTGGGCGCGGGCGTCGGAACGCAGGATGGTGCCGGGTATCTCCGGCTCCTCCGCCTCACCCTTACCTCTGGGCATGGCTACCACCTCCGCCGTCATCTCGACTCAAGGTAACTGCGCCTGTGAAGCGAACGCATCAATGCCGCCAGGGACGCCATTGCAAGGAGGTATCAGCCCCGCCTCAGTCTGGAGGGTAGAGGGCCTCAACGTGCAGCTCGTAGTCGCCGGAGGGCGCTGGCACCGAGGCGGTCACCAGGAGCCGCTCGCCGGGTCCCAGGTGTACAGTCCGCTCCTCGCGATAGGAGACCCCCGTCGCCCGGTCGCGCAGGGTGAAGACCACCGTCACCTCGCCCTGGCCGGGCCCGCCGCTGCCGACGACGGCCTCTAGGGTGTACGGCTCGCCCTGAACCGACGGCGGCACGATGCGGGCCTCGCTCACCGTCGGCTGGGGCCCGACGCAGTTGCGCGTCCACAGGAAGGCGCCAGCAGCCACCGCCACCGCCGCTACCAGCAAATGCGCCTTCATGTCTGTCACCCGGGCACCCAGGGCGGGAACAGGACCAGGAAGGCCAGGAGTGCCACCACCATCACCACGATGCCGAGGATGAAGCCCATGGAGGCCAGCGGGTCTGCCCGCTGCTCCGAACGGGAGAGGCTGGCCAGCCCCAGTGGTTCGGGGACGATGGGCAGCTTATGCTCGGCGCGGTACTCCCAGTCGGGCAGGAAGCCCTCGTCGCGCAGGGCAGGGCAGAGGTCGGACAGCCGGTCCCGTAGCGCCTCGGCTTCATGAGGCTGGAGGATGACCGTCGGCCACAGGGGCCCGCCGTCCATGCGGCGGGCGAGGTTGCGGGCGAAATCTACCAGCGACAGGTACTGCTCGCATTTCTCGTCGTCCAGGGTCTTCCAATGGACGATGTCGACGTCGCGCTGGATGCCCCGCGCTGACAGCATGCGATTTAGCTGGTGGCTACAGAACGCCAGCAAGCCGTTGGAGCCGGCCGCGCAATGGCGCCGGAAGGCGAGGCGCGCCCCGTCCACGACGATCTCGCCGATGCTGCCGGCCGCGTCGGCTACGGGCACGGTGAACGGCTCTCCTGGCTGCCCCTCCAGCTCCAGGGCCACGTTCAGAGCGGCCACCAGTTCGCTCGTCCCCCCGGACCGAAGCGCCTTTGTCTTCGCCAGCTCTGTCGAGTTGTCCCCGCTGATCAGGCGCCCCAAGGCGTAGCGGGCGATACGCAGGGCGCCCGCCGCGCCTGGCCGGCTCACCAGGGCGACGTACGAGAAGAATACGAAGAAGAAGGCCAGCACCAGCGTTTCCACGTTGGAGCGCTGCGACAGGGTGACGAACAGCCGTGCCTTCCAGACGATTAGGGCGAGGCCCGTCAGGGAGCACAGGAAAAGCCCCACGTAGATGGCCGCAAGGGCACGCACCCGCCGTGCGTACAGCCTGGGGCTGTCCAGCCCCGGCTCTCGCACCGCCAGGCGCCCCACGTCAGTCATCGTCACCTCTCCCTTCGCTCTGAGGCTGCCTGAAGCCTAGTCCAGCGCAGGTAACCGTCTCGTAACAGGCGGGCCCATCGGGGCAAAACTTCACTAACGATTGGCGCCCCGTGCCGGACGTGTTATGCGGCTGTTACCCTGGGCGGTCACGGCGGTTTATGCGCCGGGATGCCCGTATGGCATACCCTCAGCGGAGAACGAGGTCGGAGTCAGGGAGGAGGTGGCAGCATGGCAACGGTGCAAAAGGCCATCGAAGTCGAGATGCCTATCAGCAGCGTGTACAACCAGTGGACCCAGTTCGAGCAGTTTCCGGCTTTCATGGACGGGGTCGAGCAGATCGAGCAGCTCGACCCGACACGCCTGCGCTGGGTTGCTAACGTGGGTGGCCGTCGCAAGGAGTGGACGGCCAAGATCGTGGAGCAGGTGCCGGACCAGGTCATTGCCTGGCAGGCGGAGGAGGGCGCGGGCAATGCCGGCGTCGTGCGCTTCCAGTCGCTGGGGCCCGCTCGCACACGGGTGGAAGTCCAGCTCGAATACGAGCCCGAGGACTTCATGGAAAGTATGGGCGACAAACTCGGCTTCATGTCCCGTCGACTGGAGGCAGACCTGAAGCGTTTCAAGGAGTTCATAGAGTCCCACGGCCGGGAGACCGGCGGTTGGCGGGGTTCCGTCCACGGTGGCGAGCCATACCCTTGAGCAGCCTCCCCTTGGCCTGCGGGGCCCCGGATACTGAGCTCCGGGGCCCCGCTTTTTTAGCCATATGCCAGCGCCGCAGTCCACCACCGCCAGCGAAAACGAAGGCCCCGGCACTCGCCGGGGCCCGCTTGCACCGCTTCCGGCCCGCCCCTGCATGTCAGTGGCTCAGTAGTGGCGGTGGCCGTACCAGCCCACCCCAGCCACCAGCAGGACGACGATCAGGCCCAGCAGGAACAGCGGGTGCAGCAGGGCGCCCAGTCCACCGAACAGGGCTACCAAGAGCACCAGAAACAGGATCAACAGCAGCATTCCGTGACCTCCTTTTGCGTTCGAAGGCCGGCAAGAGTGCCCGGAGGCAGTCGGCCCAGGTCGTCGGGCCCATCGCGGTGCTCGGGTCTCGCTCGGCAGTGGCCGACATGCCTCGTCGTCATCCAGCCTACATGTCGACTACCTACGAGGGCATAACAGGGTGGGCCATGGAAGTTACAGGCACCTTGCATGCGAACGAGCGTTCAGAGCGGGAGATGACGGCGCAGGAACTCGATAAGTTGGTCCAGATCGAAGGGCTTGGAAAGGAAGCCGTCGCCGTCGTGATCGCGCGGTTCGCCGTAGGCGCTCATGAGCAGGACAGGTACCCCGGCCAGGGCTGGATCGCTCCTGATCCTCCTGGCCAGCTCGACCCCATCCATGCCTGGCAGCCGCACATCGGTGAGGACGACCTGGGGCTTCTCCCTGGCTATGGCCTCCAGGGCCGCCTCGGCATCGGGCACGGCGATGACCTGGAACCCCAGGTCCTGCACGACCATGGTCACCAGCCTGAGGATCGCCGGTTCGTCCTCGACGACCAGGCAGAGCGCGGTCATGGCCGGTGCCTGGGCCGCTCGCTCGGGGCCGTTTCCTCTGCTAGCCACAGGTGTCCCACCAATCTACAGTGTAGCTGCCAGGGTGGTATGTCTTCAGCTAACAAGGGCCAGCCCGACATTACATACTCATAACAACGCAAGGCTGGCCACGTTTCGCAGGCCGGCGTCGTTGTTGGGCCTGGACGGCTCGGTTAAAATTTGACGAAGTGGACAGGGAAGACCTGGCAGGCCGCGAAGAGGGCTACCGATGGAAGCCCTTTGGCAGGAGTGGGGTGTTGCCCCGGAACATACCGGGCCGCGGGCGGCTGTGCGGTGAGCGGTCGCGCGAGCCCTGACCTACCCGAGTCCACCGCCGAGGTGTCTGGGCGTAAAGCTTCGCCCCGCCCGGTCAGGCGGACGAAGTGGCGGCCCCATCGTCAGCTGATCGAGCTTGCCCTGCGGGCGGGACGGTTCGGGGCCTGGGAGTGGGAGGTGGACACGGCCGAGATGCGGTGGACAGATATGCTGGAGGTGATGCACGGCCTCCGCCCCGGCGAGTTCCCCGGCACATTCGACGCTTTCCTGGAGCGAGTGCACCCAGACGACCGCGAGGCGGTGCGCCGTGCTTTTCTGAACGCGGTCGACGAGGGCTCCCTCGACCTCGAGTACCGGATCGTTTGTCCGGACGGGACCATGCGCTGGCTGGAATGCCACGGTCGAGTGGTGCGCGGTCGCGAGGGCCTGGAACGCCGGATGATCGGCGTGTGCGCCGATATAACCGAGCGCAAGGAAGAGGAGGAGTCGCTGGCCATCCTGGCCGAGATCGCGGTCATCTTCGCCCCACCCCTGGACGTGAAGGCGTGTCTGGCCTCCCTGGCGAAGTTGCTGGTACCGCGGCTGGCCGACTACTGCGAGGTCTGCGTGCTCGACGACGATAACCGTTTCGTGCCGGTGGTATGGAGGGGGCGGCCGGGCAGCAAAGGCCGCCCTGTCGAGGGGCTCTGCCCTCCTCACCTGCGTTCCTCTCACCCCGTGGCGAGGGTGGTGCGCACTGCCCGGCCGCTGCTGTACGCCGACATCGACCACGGAGCATCGGACGATGCGCCCCGCAGTCAGTCCCGCCTGCTGAGGGCGCTGGCGCGGGCGGGTTATCGCTCGGCCATCGTTGCGCCGCTGGTAGCGGGCGGCAGGGCAATGGGGGCCATTACGGTGGCTACCAACGGCTCTGGGCGCAGCTACGGGCCGCGCCAACTGGCCCTGCTGCAAGAGCTGGGACGGCGGGTGGGCCTGGCCCTGGACAACGCGCGTCTTTACAGCGAGCTGCAGCGGGCCATCGAGGCCAAGGACGAGTTCCTGGGCCTGATCTCTCACGAGCTGCGCACGCCCATCACCGCCATCTACGGCGGGGCGCGCATGCTGCGCAGCCGCGGCGAGCGCCTCGGTGCGGAGAACCGTGACCGCATCCTGGCGGACATCGAGCAGGAGTCGGAGAGGCTGTTCCGGATGGTCGAGAACCTGCTGGCACTGGCCCGGCTGGAGCTGGGGCAGACGCCGGAGATGGAGCCGGTGATGGTCGACCGTGTGGCTGCCCGGCTCCTCTCCGCCTACAGCGAACGCTTCCCCGGCCGGGGATTCGAACTCAGGGTGGAGGGAGAAAGCAGGCCGGCGGCCGCCCAGACTGTCTACCTGGAGCAGGTGCTGCGCAACCTGCTCAACAACGCGCTCCGTTACAGCCCGCCTGACTCGCCGGTAGAGATACTGGTAAAGTACAGGGAGGAAGAAGAAGAGGTGGAGGTACACGTGCTGGACAGGGGCCCCGGAGTGCCCGAGGAGGAGCTGGAGCGCATATTCGAGCGGTTTTACCGCTCCGAGACCAGCTCCGGCGGGAAGGCGGGCGGCGGCATCGGCCTCACCGTCTGCAAGCGTCTGGTGGAGGCCCAGTCCGGCCGCATCTGGGCGCAGCCGCGGGAGGGCGGCGGCCTGGACGTAGCCTTCACTTTTCCCATCTGGCACGAGGACGAGGAATGAGCACACAACCGCTGGTCCTGGCTGTCGACGACGAGCCAGGCATCCTCCGCCTCCTGAAGCAGGAGCTCTCCGCGCAGGGGTTTCGTGTCCTGGTGGCCAGCAGCGGCGAGGAGGCCCTGCGCGTGGCCGAGGAGCACCGGCCCGACATTGTCCTGCTGGACGTGCTCATGCCCGACATGTCCGGACTGGAGGTGATGCGTCGCCTGCGCGAGCAGAGCAACGCCGCGGTCATCCTGGTCACGGCCCGGGACACGGACATGGACAAGGTGCGCGGGCTGGAAATGGGCGCCGACGACTACATCGTGAAGCCCTTCAGCCCGGAAGAGCTGGCGGCGCGGGTGCGGGCCGTGTTGCGCCGTACTGCCGGGCCCGCACCGGCGGGGCGGCGCCTCGTATCGGCGGGGGGCCTGGAGATCGACTTAGAGCGGCGGCTGGTGACGCGACAGGGCCAGCTCGTACCGCTCACGCGAACGGAGTGGCTGCTGCTGCAGCAGCTTGCGGCCCACGCCGGCAAGGTCCTCACCAACAGCGAGCTCCTGAGCAAGGTGTGGGGCCCGGAGTACCGTGACGACGTGCAGTACCTCAGGGTGTGGGTATCGCGGTTGCGGCGGAAGCTCGGAGACAATCCGTCCGAGCCGGCGATAATCAAGACCATGCCCGGCATCGGCTACATGCTGGACGCAGAGGTCGTCCGCCCGGACGAGACACGGCCTGCCTCCAGCACGGGGCCCAAATAAGGCGAGGGGCGAAGTTGCCCCTCGCCCTCCCTCGGTCTGTCCCGTCCGGGCCGCCCCCGGATAGCAGGCGGTAGTGGGCCCCATCCCCACCACCGCCCTCGCCACCCACGAGACCGGTGCTACCGCCTGCTACCCGGAAGCAGCCCGCCCGCTTACCTCAGAGGCCGCTCGTCGGCGCGGCGCCGGGCCGCCCGCTCTCGCCCGGCTATGGGTCCCAGGGTGATCGCTCGTACCGCCAGCACCAGCGCTATGGCTGCCAGCAGGTAGAGCCCCATGGCCACCGCCGTCTCGGGCTCAAAGACCCCGCCCTCGATCTGCTCGGTCTCTCGGATGCCCCGGAACGGGGCCACCAGGGCATTGGTCAGGTCGTAGATGAAGTCCACGAAGTCGTTATTGGGGCTGGCTCCGGCCAGCCGGAAGCCTAGCCGGGTGGCCAGCAAGGCCTCCACCACGAAGATGCTTGCCACCACCAGGCCAGTCATGGTGCTGCCCCATCCTGCCATGGCCGTCCAGACCGTGGCCCGGGCCTCGGGGTCGCGCTCCTCCGGCGCCGGCCTGTTGCGAGCGTCCTCTTCGGTCTCTGTCTTCCGTGTCCGTCTCGGCATCCTGTTTCTCCTTCTTTCCTCGGTGCCTGGGGCCCGGGGCTACTCCTTGCCCATGAGCTCCCGGAGCCTGTCGCGAATGCTTTCGGCGCTCTCGCCCGTTTTCTCCTTGATGATTCCGACCAGCCGCTCTATATCGCCCTGGCTCCGTTGTATGTCGTCGTCGCTCAGGTCGCCCCAGATGGAGCGTATGCGGCCCCGCAGCTGGTCCAGCTTGCCCTCTCCCTTAAGCCGCTCGATGTCTCCTTCGCCAGCCATGGCTCCCTCCATTCCTAGCGTCCTTCTCCGGTGATCACCACTTCCACCCTGATCCCCTGCGGCGGCAGGGCCCCTTGTGGCAGCGGTCGGCGGTACCCGCACTGCAGGCAGACGAGGTCCTGAAGCCCTCCCTGGTCCTCCAGGAAGACGTCTCCCCGGCAGCGGGGGCAGCTCCTGAACTGGAACATCGCTGGTCTCCTCTCTGCCACGTGCGGTCAGGGCTAGAATAGGTGGTAAATAGTTTCACCAGGATAAACGTGCCCGAAGGTACCGTTACAGAGGGATAACGGGCACTCGGAGGTGGCTAAAGGCCTTAAGGCAGGCGGGCCTGGGCCGCTTCGGCGCCGAAGCGCTGTTCCCAAAAGCGGACGACGCCGTCCAGTAGCGCCCGGGCGACGATGTCCAGCGCATCGGGGCGCTGGAGAAAGGAGACGTCGGCGGGACTGGTCAGGAACAGGACCTCCACCAGCGCCCCCGCCTGCCAGTGGGCCTTGCGGGCGAGCTGGTCGTTGTAGCCCAGGACCCACAGACGGCCGTATGGCTTGTAGTTGTCGCTTTTGATGCCCCTGTCGATGGCCCAGTAGCCTGCCGAACGCATGGCCGAGACCAGCGAGTCCAGGAGCGTCCTGGCCAGCGCGCGGTTGTCCTCCTCGTGAGGGCCGGTATCAGCGTAATAGACCTCCGTCCCACCGATGGACGGGTCAGAGATGCCGTTGAAGTGAATCGAGACGAACACCCGGGCGCCGAAAGCGTTGACATAGTCTATCTTGGCCTGGGCGCGCTCCCATCCCTCCAGCCGACCGTTGCCGTTCTCGTCTCGCGGCCGGGCTACCAGGGTGCCGTCCGGGTTGCGGGTGACGCACACCGCAAATCCCTGGGCCTCTAGCAGGGGCTTCAGGCGGTAGGCCACGGCCAGCGTCAGGTCGTGCTCGTTAAAGATGACACGGCCGGAGGGGTCCCTGGCGCTGGCCCCGGGCGAATTGGCGTCGTGGCCCGGATCGAGGCAGATGCGCTTGCCGCCGGACAGGGCCGCCAGTTCCTCTCCGGCTGCCGGCGGCTGAACGGCAGCGGCTGGGGGCCCCGCCTCGCCTTCCGCATGCACCGGCTGGGGTGTCGCAGCTCCGTCACTGGCTGGCTCCCCCCGAGGCGGCATCCCCTCCCCGACGCAGCCGGCGGAGAGGGCCGTCAGGGCTACCAGGAGGCAGGCCGCAGCGCGCCAGCCCATGCCGCCCGCATCATAGCAGCTTGACCCGTCCCAGGGGCGCCATTATCATCGCCCTGCCCGGTGGCCAGTCATGGAGGACGTGCAGGGGCGGCAGGTGCTGAAGGTGCAGGGCGAGGGGGCCTCCCTCGTGCCCGATGCGGTGGCGGTGGAGGAGCCGCTGGAAATACGGCTGGTGTGGGTGGAAGGCGGCGTGGCGCGCACCCTTCCCCTGGCGGTGACCATGCGCACCCCCGGCCACGATGCGGAGCTTGCCGCGGGCCTGCTCTACGGCGAGGGTGTCGTCGCGCGGTCCGAAGACATCGCGGAGATAGTCCGGGGCGACGAGAGCGAGCCCCACCCCGACAACGTGGTAGAGGTGCGCCTGGCGACGGGCGTGCCCTTTTCGGCCCAGTCCCTGTCGCGGCACGTGTACACCACGTCCGCCTGCGGCGTCTGCGGCAGGGCATCGCTGGACCACCTGCGCTCGCTGTGCCCGCGGGCGCCCAGGGGGAACGTTCGCCTGACGACTCAGCTTCTCCTGCGCCTGCCCGAGGCGCTGAAAGAGGCCCAGGGCCTTTTCGCTCGCACCGGCGGCGTCCATGCAGCCGCCCTCTTCGACGCCCGGGGAGAGCTACT
>BEIA01000044.1 GCA_002898715.1 bacterium HR24
CGAATTGACACTACCGTCCTTCGGCCATATAGTCGCCTAGCGGACAGGAATACCCGTGCAGGAGGCGCTCATGAGCCAGCAAGAAGTGGAACAGGCGGTGCACCGCTTTTCCAAGGCGGTGGTGACCATGGACATCGGCCAGCTCATGAACGACCTCACCCCCGAAGCGATGGTGAAGCTGCAGGCAGCGGCCGGTGCGGGCATGGCCGTGCAGATCCAGGGCTACGAGGTCCAGAGCGTGGGCCAGGAGGGGGAGGACTGGGTGAGCCTGGTGAAGTACCTGGGGCCCACCAGCTTCACCGCCCGCCTGGTGTGGCGCAAGTTCGGCAACGAGTGGAAGATCGCCGACGCCGACGTGCTGGCCACCGAGAGCGGCGGCTAACTCAGGCCCGCTGGGCCTCGCGCTCCCTCTGGGCCTGCTCTATGATGCGCTGGGCGATGTGGGCAGGCACCTCCTCGTAGTGGTCGAAGGTCATGGTGTAGTGGCCCCTCCCCTGAGTCAGGGAGCGCAGGTCGGCAGCGTAGCGCTGGACCTCGGCCAGGGGCGCCAGCGCCTCGATGGTGGTCAGCCCCGGCCCGCTGGGGCTGGTGCCCAGCACCCGCGCCCGCTTGCCGTTCAGGTCGCTGATGATATCGCCCGTATAGGCATCGGGCACCGTTATCTGCATGCGCATGATGGGCTCCAGCAGCACCGGACGGGCGTCCTGGGCGCCCTTGCGCAGGGCATGGGCGGCAGCGATCTTGAAGGCGATGTCCGATGAGTCCACCGGGTGGTCCTTGCCGTCGAACAGGGTGACCTTCATGTCCACCAGGGGATAGTGGGCCAGGACGCCCTCCTGCATGGCTTCCACCACGCCCTTCTCGACCGAGGGGATGAACTGTTTGGGCACGGCCCCGCCCACGATCTGGTCCACGAACTGGAAGCCCTCGCCCCGGCCCAGGGGCTCCAGGCGGATGGCCACCCGCGCGTACTGGCCGCGGCCGCCTGTTTGCTTCTTGTGCGTGTACTCGGCCACAGCGCTGGCGGTGATGGTCTCCTTGTAGGGGACCCTGGGGGTGGTCATTTCCAGTACGACGCCGAACTTGCGGCGGATCTTCTCCAGGGCCACTTCGACATGGGAGTCGCCCAGCCCGTGCAGGAGCGTCTCGCCCGTATCGGGGTTGCGCTCAAGGCGCAGGCTGGGGTCCTCGTCGACGATGCGCTGTAGGGCGGTGCTCATCTTGTCCAGGTCGGCCTTGCTCTTGGGATGGATGGCGGCAGCGAACACGGGCTCGGGGAAGGTAATGCCTGGCAGCACCACCGGTCGCTCGCGGGCGCAGAGGGTGTCGCCGGTGCCGGTTTCCGCCAGCTTGGCCACGGCACCGATGTCGCCGGCCGTCACCTGGGGCACCTGGGTCTGGTTCTTGCCCCGCACCAGGTAGAGGGGCCCGATGCGCTCGGCCACCTGCTTGCGGGAGTTCCAGACCTGCGAGTCGGCCTTCAGCGTGCCCGAGAACACGCGGAAGTAGCTCAGGCGGCCCACGTAGGGGTCGGCGGTGGTCTTGAAGACCAGGGCGGCCAGCGGGCCGTCGGGGTCGGCGGTCAGCTCCTGGCCGTCCTCGGTGCGGACCGACCGCTCCAGGGGCGAGGGGAACAGGCGGCAGACGGTTTCCAGCAATGGCGCGCTGCCGATAGTCCTCGTGGCGCAGCCCACCAGCACGGGCACCAGGGAGCGGGAGAGGAGGGCGCGGCGCAGGCCCGAAAGCACCTCCTCGTCGCTCAGGGCCTCGCCCTCCAGGTACTTGCTCAGCAGCTCGTCGTCGGACTCGGCGGCCGCCTCGATGAGCTTCTCGCGCCAGGACTGGGCCTCTTCCAGCAGGTCGCCAGGGACGTCGGCGGGCTCGTCCCTGTCACCGGCGTAGGCGCGCAGGGCCAGCACATCTACCAGGCCGCGGAAGGACTGCTCGGCGCCGATGGGCAGATGCAGGGGCAGGCAGCGCGGTCCCCACCGCTCCTGGGCCTGGGAGAGGACGGTGGCGAAGCTGGCGTTCTCCCGGTCGAGGCGGTTGACGAAGATGGCCCTGGGCAGCTCTAGCTCGTCGGCGTACTGCCAGGCGAACTCGGTGCCCACCTGCACACCGGAGGTGGCATCGATGACGATGAGGGCGGCGTCGGCGGCCCGCAGGCCGCACTTGACCTCGCCCAGGAAGTCCGGATAGCCCGGGGTGTCGATGACGTTGACCTTGTGGCCGTCCCATTCCACGGGCAGGACGGACAGGTTGATGCTGAAGCCGCGGCGCTGCTCGTCAGGATCCCAGTCGGAGGCGGTGGTGCCATCCTCAACCCGTCCCAGGCGCTGGACGGCGCCGGCGCGGAAGAGGAGGGCCTCGGCCAGGGAGGTCTTGCCGGTGCCGCCGTGTCCGATGAGGGCGACATTGCGGATGGCGCTGGCAGCGTACTGGCTCATGAGGGTCTCCCCCTCCTGGCGAAAGGATTTGTAGTCTCCGGTGCGCCTATTATCTTACCCCGCACGGGCCCCAGGCAACCCGCGCCATCGCCCCCTGCTGGCGGCGGTTGACAGATGGGGGCGGCGGCGATATAAGGAGATAGTCAGAAACTGACTATGCGACCCAACACCGATGCCGAGTACGCCATCCTGGGCTTGCTTGGCCAGGGGCCCCGCCACGGCTACGCCATCGCCCGCCACTTCCGGGCTGATGCGGCGTTGGGCCACGTCTGGCGCCTGCGACGCAACGAGGTCTACGCCATCCTGGCCAAGCTCGAGTCCCAGGGCTGGGTGCGCAAGGACGAAGGGGCCCACGGCCCGAGGCGCCGCGCCGCCTATGCCCTCACCCCACAGGGGGAGGCGGCCTTCCGCGAGTGGCTGCGCCGGCCCGTCCAGGGCCTGAGGGACATGCGCCTGGGGCTGCTGGGAAGGCTTTACTTCGCCGAGTCTCTGGGCCCCGGCGAGAGGGAACGAGTCCTGCGGGCCCAGGGGGAGGCCCTGGCACGACGCCTGGCAGCGTGGCAGGAGGCGCGCGAGGGCGCTGGCGACGCCTTCTCCAGATCGGTGTACGGCTTTAGGGCGGCCATGACCGAGGCCGCCCTGCGCTGGCTCCGGGAGCAGGCCGACAGGAGGTCATGATGCGTGTGCTGCCGGCCCTGCTGGTGGCCCTCGCCCTGGTCGCGTGCGGGGGAGGGGAGCGTGCCGCCCCGGACGCGTCCCCCCGGTCGGAGACGACGCTGCTCGTATCGGCCGCCGCTAACCTGGCCGACGTGTTGCCACCGCTGCTGGACGCCTTCCAGGAGCGGACGGGCATCCGCGTGCAGGTCAACTACGGCAACACTGCCCAGCTCGCTGCCCAGATCGAGCGGGGGGCTCCCGCGGACCTCTTCCTGGCCGCCGACCGGCAGCACGTCGAGACGCTGGCGGCCAAGGGACTGGTGCTGCCCGACACCGTCCGGGTCTACGCCCGTGGCAAGCTGGTGCTGTGGTGGCGGGCCGACTCGGGCCTCGCCCTTTCCTCGCTGGAAGACCTGCGGTCGGGGTTGGTGCGGCGCATCGCCATCGCCAACCCCGACCAGGCGCCCTACGGCGCCGCCGCCAGGCAGGCCCTGCAGCGCCTGGGCCTGTGGGAGGCCCTGCAGCCCAGGATCGTCATCGCCGAGAACATCCAGCAGGCGTTCCAGTATGCCCGCTCCGGCAACGCCGACGTGGCCTTCACCGCCCTTTCGCTGGTGGTGAACGAGCCGGGGCAGCGGCTGGAGGTGGCGCGGGAGCTCTACGACCCCATAGACCAGGCGCTGGCAGTGGTGAAGGGGACGCCTAGGGAGGCGGCCGCCCGTCGCCTGGCCGACTACCTGGCCGGGCCGGAGGCGGCCGCCCTCTGGCAGCGCTACGGCTACGAATTGCCGGCCCTGGTGAGCAGGTAACGTTGCTTTCGGCGCTGATCGTGTCTCTAAAGGTGGTGGGGGTGGCCACCCTGGTCATCGGGGTGGCGGGCACCCTCCTGGCGCTCCTGCTGGCCCGCGTCCGCTTCCCCGGCCGGACGCTCCTGGAACTCGTGCTGACCGTTCCCCTGGTGCTGCCGCCGACGGTGGTGGGCTTCTTCCTGCTCTACGTCCTGGGCCGGGGCAGCCCCGTCCGCGACTGGCTGGGCCTGGACTTGCTCTTCACCTGGCAGGGGGCGGCGGTGGCGGCCTCGGCCGTGGGCCTGCCGCTGATGCTGCAGTCGGCGCGGGCGGCCATCGCCGCCGTGGACCCTCAACTGGAGGACGCCGCCCGCACCCTGGGCCGCTCCGAAGCGGAGGTGCTGCTGCGGGTGACGCTGCCCCTGGCCCATCGGGGGATCCTGGCCGGCCTCTTTCTGGGGGCCGCCCGCGCCCTGGGCGAGTTCGGGGCCACCCTCATGGTGGCGGGCAACATCCCCGGCCGCACGCGCACCCTGCCCATGGTGGTCTACGACGCCGCCCTCAATGGCGACCTGGCCCTGGCCGCCCAGACCTCCCTGCTGCTGAGCGGCATCGCCTTCCTGGCCCTCTTCGCCACGCGCCGGCTGGAGCAGCCCGCCCAGCGCTAGGCGGCCATGAGCGCCGAGCGCCTGCTGGTGGACATCGAGAAGCGCTACCCGGCCTTCCACCTGCAGGTGCGCCTGTCGGTGGGGGCGGAGGTGATGGTGCTCTACGGCCCCTCGGGGGCGGGCAAGACCATGACCCTGCGGGCCATCGCCGGGCTGCTGCGTCCCGACCGCGGCGAGATATGGCTGGACGGGCGCCTCCTCTTCCGCAGCGACGGCCGCCACCGCGCCCTGAACGTCCCCGCCCACAGGCGGCGGGTGGGTCTCGTCTTCCAGGACTACGCCCTCTTCCCCCACCTGACGGCTCTGGCGAACGTGGCCTTCGGCATCCGCGGCCCGGACAGGCGCGAGCGGGCCCTCGCCTGGCTGCGGCGGATGCGCCTGGAGCATGTGGCCCACCTGTACCCGTCACAGCTCTCGGGGGGACAGCGGCAGAGGGTGGCCATCGCCCGCACGCTGGCTGCGGGGCCCTCCGTCCTGCTGCTGGACGAGCCCTTCTCGGCCCTGGACCGGGACGCCAAGCGGCGGCTACAGGGGGAGTTGCGCCAGTTGCAGGCCGAACTGGCCCTGCCCGTCGTCTACGTCACCCACAGCCTTGAGGACGCCTTTGCCGTGGGGCACTCCATCGCCGTCATCGCCGAGGGCAGGGTCCAGCAGGTGGGCAGGCTGGAGGAAGTGCTGGCGCAGCCTGCCAACCGGCGGGTCGCCCAGGCCTTCGGCCTGCCCAACTTGGTCGAGGCCCGGGTGCGCGCCCATGCCGCTGAGGGCCTGCTGCTGGACTGGGACGGCAGCGAGTTGCTGGCCGCGGGGAGGGACGTGCCCGTCGGCGCCAGGGTCATCGTCCATATCCGGCCCGAGGAGATCCGCTTCATCTACCCGAACCGGCCCCTGTCGGCGGCCGTCCGTCATAACCGCCTGCGCGTGCGCGTCCTGGAGCATCGCCACGGGCCCGACTTCCGCCTGGTGCGGGTGCTCACGCTGGGCCCGACGAGCGCGGAGCTGGAGGTGCGCTCGCCCCCCAGCACCTATATGGACTTGCCCCTGGCGCCCGGAAGCGAGCTGGAGGTGGCCATCCGGCCTTCGGGCATCGTAGTGCTGGAAGCCGCCGGGCCCGATGCCGAGGGGTGACGGGCGCCTAGCCCGAGTCCAGGGCCGACGCCTCCAGCGGCTCGTGCCGGACGATGGCCGGGAAGAGCCTGAGCACCGTCCGGTCGCCGTCGATGCCGCCCAGGGGCGCCGATTGGAGACGCCGGCGCACGAACAGGCGGGCCACCGCTGCCTTGCGGGCCGAGCCGCTCTGCTTCATCTCCTGGGCCGCCTCCTCCAGCAGCAGGGCAGCCTGGGCAGCATCGGCCAGGAGGGCCGAGAGGCGACGAGCGTGGAGCTGGCGCAGCTCGTCGTCGGCGTTGAGTAGGAAGGATACCGCCTCCCGCGCCTGGGTCAGGGCCCCGGCTGCCACGTCCCGCGCCCGGCGGAGGGGCGGCTGGGCGGCCCGCTCCAAGGCCGACTCCAGGCGCGAGAAAAGGGCCTCATGGGCGCCCTCCCGGACGATGGCCCGCACCGTGTCCAGGGCGATGATGTTCTCGGTCCCTTCCCAGATGGTGTGGCACTGGGCGTCCCTGAGCTGCCGGGCCATAGGGAAGTTCTCGATGTAGCCGTTGCCCCCCATCATCTCCAGCCCCTGGCTGGCCAGCTCCAGCCCCTTGCGCGCGGCCCGGAACTTGGCCAGAGGCACCAGGATGCGGTAGAGCCGCCTCGACTCCTCGTCCCCCCGGCGCCCCGAATGGCTATAGGTCTCGAACACCAGGGCGGCCGCGGCCTCCACTTCCAGGGCCATGTCCACCAGGGTCTCCTTCACCAGTGGCAGCTCGTCCAGCCGGCGGCCAAAAGCGCGGCGGTGCGCGGCGTAGATGGCCGCCTCGAGGAAGCTGCGGCGCATGATGCCCAGGGCCATGTTGGCCACGCCCAGGCGGGAGCCGTTGACCATGCTCATCATGCGGTTGAGGCCCCGCGCCTCCGGCGCTTCGGCCCTGGGGCTGGAGAGGATGTAGGCCTCGGCGTCCACGAAGTCGATCTCGGCCGTGGGCACCGAGCGGGTACCCAGCTTGTCCTTGATGCGCTTGATGACGATGCCGTTGCGGGAGCCGTCAGCCCGCACGGCCGGCACCAGGAAGAGGGCGATGCCCTTGAGCCCCTCGGGCGCGCCCTCCGGCCGGGCCAGGGTCACAATGGCCCTGGCGTCGACATTGGAACAGAACCACTTGGAGCCGTTGAGCAGCCAGCGGTCGCCGTCCACCTGGCGGGCGGTGGTGGCGATGCGCGACAGGTCGGAGCCGCCGTCCACCTCGGTCATGAACATGGCGCCGTCCCAGCCCTCCTCGAAGGAGGCGGCCAGCAGCCGGGGCATGAAGCGGGCCTTTACCTCGGGCGGGGCGTAGCGGGAGACCAGGTCGGCCACGCCGCCGGTCATGCCGGTGGCGCAGACGAGTCCCGTATCCGCCTGGCTGAGCATATAGGTGAAGGCGGCGCCCAGCACCGGCGGCACGTCCTCGCCGCGGGCCTGCAGGGAGTGGGGCCCTTGCTCCCACACGTCCCGCTTGTTGGCGAGGGCATCCGGGTGGTGGACGACCCGGCACACTTCCTGGCCCCAGGGGTCGTAGCGCTCCAGTCGGGGCGGGCTCTTGTCCACCACTTCGGAGCGGCGGGCGATGGTCTCGCCGCAAAGCGCGCCCCAGCGCACCAGGTGCTCCTCGGCCCAGTGGCGGCGCTCCGGCGGCAGATAGCGGTCCATAAGGAAGCGCAGGTTAGGGTCCACCAGATACCAGTTGAGGCCGATGGCCGAGTCGAAGCGTTCGTACTCGATAGGGCCGTAGCTCATGATGCCTCCTTACCGGCGGTCTGTTCCTGGGGCTCCTCCGACGCCTCCTCTGCCAGGGCGGCAGTGATACGCAGGGGCTTGCCCGTCAGCTCGGCGATGGCCTGGGCCACATCGTAAGCCCGCCCGAAGCCCTCTTCCACCAGCTCCTGCTCCTCGGGCACTATCACCTGGCCCACGGAGAGGCGTTTGCCGCTGGTCTTGACCAGCACCACCTCCCACCCGCGCAGCTCGAAGGGGAAGGCGGGCCCGCGGCCCTCCGTCTCGCCCGCCTCCCAGTCGGCCAGCTCGATGCGGTCGATCTTCCAGAAGGGCACCAGCTCCACAGTGCCCAGGCCCAGGCCCAGCATCCCCTGCTGGAAGCGCGCCGACTGCTTGCGGGCGTCGAACACCACATGGGAGCCGAACAGGGAGTAGACGGTGCCCATGCCACCGATAGGCGTCAGAGCCAGGGCCAGGAGCAGCACCATGGCTGCCACTGGGACGGGCAGGCTGTCCATGGTAAAGGCCAGCAACACCATGAGCCCCACGGCCACTGCCAGCACGGACAGCGGCCCGATGACGGCACCCCGCGAGGGCCGTATGTCCACTACCCCCGGCCGCAGGAT
This sequence comes from bacterium HR24, assembly GCA_002898715.1. Taxonomy (GTDB): domain Bacteria; phylum Chloroflexota; class Dehalococcoidia; order SM23-28-2; family HRBIN24; genus HRBIN24. The sequence continues at coordinate 8,041 of BEIA01000044.1, forward strand.
GCAGAGGCGCCGGTCCAGGGGGATCGTCCTGACTTCGGCAGGCACGCGACACCACCGCCCCGCACGGCCATTATAGGCCGGGGCGAAGCTAGAGTCAGGCCCGCCCGCGTTGACAGGCTCGAGCCTCCCTGGGTAATCTCCAGTTGACCAGCAACGGGCAACTGGTGGCAGCTACGCGTACCCGCGCACAGCCCTGACATGGCTGCCACGGCCCAGCCCCGCGGTCGAGACCGTTCCCCAAGGAGGAGAGGATGGCCATCTATCCGGAACTGAAGGGCAAGACGGCCATCGTCACCGGCGCCGCCTCCCTGAGCAGCATCGGGGAGGCCATCGCTCTGGCCTTCGGCAGGCAGGGCACGCACGTGGCGGTGGTCGACATCGACGAGGAGGGCGCCCAGCGCGTGGCCGGCCAGATCCGCCGTGACGGGGGCGAGGCCTTCGCCGTCCGCGCCGACGTGACCCGCAGCGACGAGGTGGCGGCCATGGTGCGGGAGGTGCTGCAGCGAGAGGGGAAGGTGGACATCCTGGTCAACAACGCCGGCGGCTTCCACGAAGTGGAGCTGGCCAACCAGATCAGCGACGAGCGCTGGGACTTCATCATTGACCTGAACCTGAAGAGCGTCTTCCTATGCAGCCGGGCGGTGTACGACCACATGGTGGAGCGCCGCTGGGGACGTATAATCAACATCTCGTCGGTGGCAGGGCGCATGCCGACGCTGCCCACCCCCGTGCACTACGCTGCCGCCAAGGCAGGTGTCATCGCCCTGACCAAGTACCTGGCGCGGGAGCTGGCCCCGTACGGGGTCACGGTGAACGCAGTCGCCCCGGGCACCACCAAGACGGCCCGGTTCCTGAGGCTGCGCGGCGCCGACGCCGAGGAGAAGCTGCGGGGCCACGTGCCCCTCGGCCGCCTGTCCACGCCCCAGGACCAGGCCGCCGCCGTGCTCTTCCTGGCCTCGGACGAGGCGAGCTACATCACCGGCGCCACACTGGACGTCAACGGCGGCACCGTGATGCTTTGAACGGGGCCGGAGCACGCTGCCCACCAGCAGCCGGGGGCAGACAGGCAGGCCCATGGCCGGGCTCGCCTAGCCAGAGACGGGTGCGGGCCTGCGAGTGATCCCCGACCAGCGCCGCCGGTGGCCGCCGGAGGCACGAGGGGCGAGGATGGCCAGCCATGGTGCGGGCTTCGGCCCCGGGCGCGGCCCCGTCGAGAGACGAGCCCCCACGCCTTGACATAGGGGTTACTGGTTTGTAAAATCCGCCACGAGTGCCCGCGCTCTGCGGACTTTCCACACACCGGGCTTTTCAGGAGGGGTCCTACCGTGGCAGAAGTGATCATCGGCCCTAACGAGTCTATCGACCAGGCCCTCAAGCGGTTCAACAAGCTCGTCCAGCAGCTAGGCATCCTGGCCGAGGCCCGCAGACGCGAGCACTACGAGCCCCCCAGCGTCAAGCGCAAGAAGAAGGCCGCCGCCAAGCTCCGCAAGAGCATCAAGAACAGCCAGCGTGCCCTCCGGGGTTGATGTTGCGTGTCCTCTCTCAAAGAGAGGCTGGCTGAAGACCTCAAGGACGCCATCCGCCAGCGGGACGAGGCCCGCAAGACGGCCATCCGCATGGTCACCTGGGCGGTCAAGAACGCCGAGGTGGAGAAGGGGCGCCCCCTGGACGATGCCGAGGTCATCGCCATCATCCAGAGAGAGGCCCGTCGCCACCGCGAGAGCATCGAGGAGTTCCGCAAGGGCAACCGTCCCGACCTGGTGGAGAAGGAGGAGGCCGAACTGGCCGTCCTCCAGTCCTACCTGCCGCCGCCCATGACGCGGGAGGAGGTGGCCGACGCCGCCCGTGCGGTCATCGCCGAGGTGGGCGCCCGCGGCCCGTCCGACAAGGGCAAGGTGATGCCTGTGCTCATCCAGCGCCTGGCCGGGCGCGCGGAGGGCCGCCTCATCAGCGAGGTAGTGGACCGGCTCCTGTCCGGCCAGTCCCCGTAGCCCCTCGGCTGTCGGTCGTCTTTTTTCCGTAATGCCCCCCTCTGGTATCATTGGCTTGCTGGGGGTCGCAGCCCTGCATGGCCCGGAACGAGCGCCTCACACCCCAGCAGGTCTCGGCCTTCGCCGTCCTGCTGACCACCTTCCTCGCCCTCGTGCTGGTGCCGGTGCCCCCTGGCAGCGTCCAGGTGGGCGACACGGTGACCGAGAACCGCTTCACCGCCCAGGGGGCGGCAGCGGCGGTGCTGGCAGCGGCGCTGGTGGCCTCGGCCCTGGCCGGCTACCTGTACGTCTTCCAGCCCCGAGAGGTGCGGGGCACCTGGCGGCTGGCCGTCCTGGGTGCGCTGGTGGTGCTGTGGACGGTGGCGGCCAAGGTCTTCCTCGCCCTGACCCTGCCCGACGACGGCCGCCTCTTCCTGCGTTACATGCTGCCTATGGCATCGGCGCCCATGCTGGTGGCAACACTGCTGGACGGGGGAGCCGCCCTGGCCGTGGCCGCGGTGCTGGCCTTCCTGGCCGCCTTCAGCGGCCTCCAGCCGACCGACGCCCAGGCAGCGGCGCATCCCCTGCTGGGGCTGGAGATCGGAGCGGCCTTCCTGTCCGCCGGGATCGCCGGGGTGCTGGCGGTGCAGAGGGCAGAGAGGCTGGACCGCTACGTCTGGGCGGGCGGTCTGGTGGGCCTGGCCACCCTCCTGCCGGTGCTGGCGGTGTGGCTGGCAGGCGCCGACCGGCGGGGCGTCGACGTCCCCTGGATGCTGGTCAGTTCGGCCGTAGGGGGCGGGCTGTCGGCGGTGGTGACGGCAGGGGCGCTGGTCGTGCTGGGCTACAGCCTGGGCTTCACCACCCGCGTCCAGCTCATGGAGCTGGCCCAGTTGACCCATCCGCTGTTGCGGCAGCTCCAGGACAGGGCGCCAGGAACATATCATCACAGTCTGATGGTGAGCACCCTGGCCGAGCGGGCAGCCCAGGCGGTGGGAGCCGATGCCCTCCTGGTGCGGGTGGGCTGCCTGTACCACGATATCGGCAAGATGGCCCAGCCGGCGTACTACGTGGAAAACCAGCTCCAGGGCCGCAACCCTCATGATGGACTCGACCCCGAGGCCAGTGCCCACATCATCGTCCAGCACGTGCAGGTGGGACTGCAGCTGGCGCGCCGCTACCGGCTGCCAGCGCGGGTGAGGGCCTTTATCCCCGAGCACCACGGCACGCGCCTGGTGACCTTCTTCTACCGCAAGGCGGCGGCGCAGGACCCCGACGCCGACCCCGACCGCTTCCGCTACCCCGGGCCCAGGCCCCAGTCCAAGGAGACAGCCATCGCCATGCTAGCCGATTCGGTGGAGGCGGTGGTGAGGGCCTCCCGCGACCACTCGCCCGAGCACATCGACGAATTGGTGGAGGGGGTCATCCGCGAACGGGTGGCGGAGGGGCAGCTCGACGACTGCGACCTCACCTTCCGCGACCTGAAGCTTATCGCCGAGTCGTTCAAGGCAACGTTGCGGGGCATCTATCACCCCCGCATCGAGTACCCCGCGCCCACGCCCCGCGAACTGCGCTCCCAGGGCCCCGGCCCTATACCCCTGCCCTACTCGGACGAGAGCTAGGCGGCGGGCTCAGACGCGGGAGAGGAGCTGACGCGCGGCCACCAGCAGAGGGTCCCACACGGGCGAGAAGGGCGGGGCGTAGGCTAGATCCAGATGCACGAACTCCTCCACGGTCATGCCGGCGTGCAGCGCCGCTGCTATGACATCGACGCGCTTGCCGGCGCCGTCGGTCCCCACTATCTGGCCGCCTAGCAGCCTGCCTGACCCCCGCTCCGCCAGCAGCTTCACCGCCATGCGCCCGGCGTCGGGGTAATAGTGGGCCCGGGTGGGCGCCTCGACGCGTACGGCTACATGCTCCCAGCCCAGCTCCCGAACTTCACGTTCCTGCAGGCCGGTGCGAGAGATCTCCAGCTCGCACACGCGGGTGATGGCCGTCCCCACGACGCCCGGAAAAGTGGCGTAGCCGCCGCCCAGGTTGATGCCGGCCACCCGCCCCTGCTTGTTGGCCACCGTGCCCAGGGCTACCCAGAACGGACGCCACGAGACGAGGTGGAACGTCTGGGCGCAGTCGCCGGCCGCCCAGACGCCAGCGGTGTCCGTTTGCATGCGCTCGTTGACCACGATGGCGCCGCGCACGCCCAGGCCGATGCCCGCCTCCCGGGCCAGTTCGGAGTTGGGCCGCACTCCCAGGCCCAGCACCACCAGGTCGCAAGGGATGGTGCCCGCGTCGGTGACCACTGCCTGGACGCGGCCGTCGGCCGTCTCCAGGGCGGTGAGGGACTCGCCCAGGTGGAGCTCGACGCCCACCCTCTCCAGCTCCTGGGCTATAGGGCCCGCCATGTCGGCGTCCAGGGTCAGCATCACCTGCTCTTCCTTCTCCACCAGGGCCACTTCCAGGCCGCGCAGGCACAGGGCCTCGGCCATCTCCAGGCCGATATACCCGCCGCCCGCGATGACCGCCCGCCGCGGGCGCTCCTCCTCAAGGAAGCGGTAGACGGCCATACCGCTCTCCAGGGTGTTCAGGCCGAAGACGCCCCGGGCATCGATGCCCGGCACCTGGGGTCGCACGGGCACCGAGCCGGTAGCGATAAGCAGATGGTCATAGGGCTCCCAGCGCTCCTCGCCCCCGTCCAGGGGTTGCACCAGCACCCGCCGCTGGACTGTGTCCACTGCCCGCACTTCGTGCCGGCGGTGGACGCCGATGCCCTCGGCCTCGAACTGCTCCGGCCGCCGAGCGATGAGGTTCTCGGCCGCCGGGACCAACTGGCCCACGTAGTAGGGGATGCCGCAGGCAGCGTAGGAGACGTGGGGGCCCCGTTCGTAGACGTCGATGGCCAGGTCGTCCGGGGACCGGCGACGACGGGCGTTGGCCGCCGCGCTCATGCCTGCCGCATCGCCACCGACGACTACCAGCCTTTCCCGGGCCATACCGCCACCTCCCTCGGGAGTCAGGGAACATTCTAGCAGACGGCCCGGTGCCCGGCGGCATGGGCTAGGTGGCCGTGGGGGATGACCGCTCCGGCAGGGCCACGGCCAGCCGCGACTTGAGGCGCTGGATGCGGGCATAGGACTCGCGGATGCGCTCCTCGGGCACCCTGCCCTGGCGCACCAGCCGCTCCACCAGGTCGACAGTGCGGGGGACGATATCGGGCTCGTAGATGGAGTTGTTGGCGATGGCCAGCAGGTCTACTCCGGCCAGGATGCACAGCTCTACGGCCCTCTCGTAGGAGTAACGCTCGCGGATGGCCCCCATCTGCAGGTCGTCGCTCATGACCACGCCCTGGAAGCCCAGCTCGCCCCGCAGCAGCCCGCCGATGGTCTTCCGGGAGAGGGTAGCGGGGTAGTCCGGGTCCAGCCTGGCGTTGAACACGTGGGCGGTCATGACCACGTCGGCCTCGCCGGCGGCGATGATGTGGCGGTATGGTTCCAGCTCCACCGGCGACCAGGTGTCGGTCACGTCCACGAAGCCCAGGTGGGTGTCCGCGCGGGAGCTGCCGTGCCCGGGGAAATGCTTCAGGGTACAGAGGACGCCCCGCTGGTGGTGGGCGCGGATGAACTCGAGGGCGTGGTCCGTCACCGCCCGCGGGTCGGCCGAAAAGCTGCGCCCGAGCCGGCCGATGATGGGGTTCTGGGGGTTCAGGTTGACGTCCACTACAGGCGCCAGGTTGAGGTTGACTCCCGCGC
>BEIA01000045.1 GCA_002898715.1 bacterium HR24
GCGACGCCACCAGGGCTTCTTCTGCTGCTGGGCCACGGCCTCTCACCTCGCTCGCACACGACGAAAGCGCCTCAAATATAGGACATGGACAGCGCTTGTCAAGAAGGGTGAAAGCCCTTCTCCGGGCGAGGCCGTGCGGTGCCGCCCCTCGTCGCCAGGAGTCCGGAAGGGCGGAACCGTGGCGAGCAGGGTGCCGACCGTCTGGCGGAGGGGGTGGGATTCGAACCCACGGTGCCCGTGGTGAGGCACACGCGCTCTCCAGGCGCGCCCGTTAAGCCGCTCCGGCACCCCTCCGCACCGATGGGACGAGGCGGCCCGCATACTATTATGGAGCAGGCGTCGGCCCTTCGTCATGGCTGCGGGCACGGGGTTGTGCCCGTCTTCGCCCGCAGCCTATAGTGGAGCGAGAAGCGAAGGAGGGTGTCCCATGCGCCAGGTGGCCATCGTCTCCCCCGTGCGGACGCCGGTAGGCAAGTTCGGTGGCGTCCTGCGCGATGTCCCCGCCGACGAACTGGGGGCCATCGCCATCCGGGCCCTTATGGAGCGCACCGGGCTGGACCCCGAACTGGTGGACGACGTCGTCCTCGCCCAGAGCTACCCCAACGGGGAGGCTGCCAACATCGGCCGCTACTGCGCCCTCAAGGCTGGCCTGCCCATCACCGTGCCCGGGATGCAGATCGACCGGCGCTGCGCCTCGGGCCTGCAGGCCATCTGCCTGGCGGCCATGATGGTGCAGACGGGCGTGGCCGACGTGGTCATCGCCGGCGGCGTCGAGAGCATGAGCAACGTGGAGTACTACGTCACCGGCGTCCGCTGGGGCGTGCGCATGGGCTCGGTCCAGATGCACGACCGCCTCTACCGCTCCCGCGAGCGCACCAGCCCGCCCGAGACGCACCCCGTATCGGGCATGATCGAGACGGCCGAGAACCTGGCCCGCCAGTACGAGATCCCGCGGGAGGAGCAGGACCGCTACGCCCTCCTCAGCCATCGTAAGGCGGTGTCGGCCCAGAAGGCCGGCCGCTTCCGGGAGGAGATGGTGCCGGTGCCCGTGCCGCAGAAGGGCGGCCAGCGGCTGGTGGACCAGGACGAGGGCCCCAGGGAGGACACCACCCTGGAGCAGCTCCTGGGCCTGCCGCCCGTCTACCCGGGCGGGACGGTCACGGCCGGCAACGCCAGTCAGCAGAACGATGGCGCCGCCGTCTGCCTAGTGGTGGCCGAAGATAGGCTGGGGCCGCTGGGCCTCGAGCCTATGGCCTATCTGCGCTCCTGGGCAGTGGCCGGTGTGGAGCCTTCCTGTATGGGCATCGGGCCGGTGCCCGCCACCGAGAAGGCCTTGGCCCGCGCTGGCCTGCGGCTGGAGGACATGGAGGTCATCGAGCTGAACGAGGCCTTTGCTGCCCAGGTGCTGGCGGTGCTGCGAGAGTGGGGGATCTCGCCCGAGGACGAGCGCCTGAACCCCAACGGCTCCGGCATCTCGTTGGGGCACCCCATCGCCGCGACGGGCGCCCGCATCCTGGCCACCTTGCTGTACGAGATGCGGCGTCGCGGCGCCCGCTACGGTCTGGAGACCATGTGCGTGGGCGGCGGCCAGGGCATTGCTGCCGTCTTCGAGCGCCCCTAGGCCCCACCCGACGCCGGACCACGCCGAGGTCATCTCGCTGCTGCCGGGGTAGAAGCGGCGTCACGGGGGCAGCGCATTCGGCTGGCGGAGGGGGTGGGATTCGAACCCACGAGGGGCACGGTGGCCCCTAGCGGTTTTCGAGACCGCCCCGTTCAGCCGCTCCGGCACCCCTCCGCGTGGCTACGGTTGCGAGGCGTTAGCTGGCTGGCCCGGCCACACAACAAGCTTGGCAACTTGGCTGTGGTCACCAGGACTGGCCGTGGCCTCTGCCGGGCAGAGAACCCGAGCCGGGCCCCGAAGACCCGCCTGCGCTTCCCATTTTAGTCGCCGCGCTGCCGGACAGCCACAGCGCCGTAAGCATGGCCGCAAGAGGGACCTGAGCGGGAGCACGGTAAGCGCTGCCATGACGACAGGCCGATGGCTGCGGGACGGTAACTCACCCTGCGCACCGGCGGGCAAGGCGGGGCGGGCCTTGACAGCGGCCCCGGGCTCTGATAAACAGGTGCCAACCCGATGTACCGTCCCCTCCGCACCTGCGCCAGCGGCGCCCGGGGCCAGCGCTTCCCAGCGGCGCTCGTCCGCGCCCCTGACGCCCTTCCCTGCAAGGGGCACTATCCCATCGTCGAGGAGGAGCCATGCTCAAGGTAGACGTGTTGCTCGAGGGCTATGCCTTCCAGACCAGCGTCGGCATCGTCGGCTTCTGCAGCGTCATCCTCATCGAGGGCGGTCCCAAGAGAGTGCTCGTGGACACGGCCCACGTGGGCCGTCGTATCTACATCGGTCCCGCCCTGGAGCAGCGGGGCCTCACCCCCGCCGATATCGACTACGTGGTCATCACCCACGCCCACTGGGATCACATACAGAACTGGGACATTTTCCCCAACGCCTCAGTCCTCATGCACCGCAACGAGTGGCTCTATTCCCAGCGGCCCCACCCCAACGACTGGGCCACGCCCTCCTGGACGGGCGACTCCCTGCGCCAGGCCCGCATCGTCGAAGTGGAAGAGGGCTACGAGGTCATCCCCGGCTGCCGCATCATCGAGCTCATCGGCCACTCGCCGGGCAGCATCGGCGTCGAGGTGGAGACGGAGCAGGGGCTGTGCATCATCACCGGCGACGCCCTGCACTTCGCCTCGGTGGCCCTCACCAAGCAGAACCCGCTGGTCTTCTGGGACGACGGCCTGGCCAGGAAGAGCATCGAGCGGGTGGTCCAGAGGGCAGACATCATCTACCCCGGACACGACCAGGCCTTCAGGGTGGTGAACGGCAAGATCGAGTACGTTACGCCCTTCGAGGTGACCATCACCGGGCTGTCGGCCGACCGCCCGGGACTGTCCTTCGAGCCCAGCCCGCCCTGGGTCAACTGGGTCATGCCCGGCATCGAAGAGCAGAAGGCCAGGCTGGAGGAGCTGCGCCGACAGAGGGGGTAGGCGCCCATGCCCGACCTCCTGGACGAGTACATCCAGCGCTACAGCAACTGGGGCCGCTGGGGCCCGGACGACCAGCTGGGCTGCGTCAACTACATCACCCCTGACAAGGTGCTGCAGGCCGCCTCGCTGGTGCGCCAGGGCAAGATCATTTCCCTCGCCCTGCCTTACGACAGCCAGGGGCCCCAGAAGGGCGGGCGCCGCTTCAACCCCATCCGCACCATGGTGCTGACGGGCACCGACCACCTGAGCGGGGCCCAGAGCTATCCGCGGGGCATGGGCGTGGCCGACGACATCGTCATCATGCCCCTGCAGGCCGGGACCCAGTGGGACTCCCTGGCCCACATCTTCCACCGGGGCCGCATGTGGAACGGCTACAGCGCCGCCGAGGTCACCGCCGCTGGCGCTCAGCGCAACGCTATCCACAACCTGCGCGACCGCATAGTGACCCGGGGCGTCCTGCTGGATGTGGCCCGCTACAAGGGTGTGGACCACCTGGAGGCGGGCTATGCCATCACCCCCGACGACCTGGACGGCGCCGCCCGGGCCGAGGGCGTGACGGTGGAGGAGGGCGACATCGTGCTGGTGCGCACGGGGTGGATGGCCCACTGCCGCTCCCTGGGCTGGGGCGACTACGCCGGTGGCGATGCCCCTGGCCTGGGGCTGGAGACCATCCCTTGGCTACACGAGAGGCGCATCGCCGGCGTGGCCACCGACACCTGGGGCGTGGAGGTGCGGCCCAACCAGTTGCCCGACTCCTTCCAGCCCTGGCATATCGTGGCCATCGTCTATATGGGGCTGCTGGTGGGCGAGATCTTCGCCCTGGACGAGCTGGCCGCCGACTGCGTGGCCGATGGGGTGTACGAGTTCATGTTCGTGGGCCCGCCGCTGCCCTTTACCGGCGCGGTGGGCTCGCCCCTGAACCCCCTGGCCATCAAATGAGCCCGTCACGAGGGGACGGGCCCAGAAAGGCGGCCTGCGCGCGAAAAAGAGAGTGAAAGGGGAGCAAGACCAGCGCAGGACGGCAATTTCTGCCCTGGAAGTGCCATTTCCCCTCTTGCCCCCACTGGCCGCGTGGGCTAATATTCGCATTGAGATTAGCACTCTCCCCCTGCGAGTGCTAAAAAGGCGAGCCCAAAACTACCGGTGAAGGGAGGGATGTGCCCATGACCACCAAGGCTGCCAGCAAGATAGTGCCCCTGGCCGACCGCGTAGTGGTGAAGCAGATCAAGCTGGAAGAGGTGCGCGCCAGCGGTCTGGTCATCCCAGACACGGCCCGCGAGAAGCCCCAGGTGGGCGAGGTCATCGCTGTGGGGCCCGGTCGCCTGGACGAGGACGGCAAGCGGATCCCTATGGACCTGAAGGTGGGCGACCGCGTCATCTACGCCAAGTACTCCGGCCAGGAGGTGCCCAAGGGCCTCTTCGGCTCCGACGAGGAGGAGTACCTGATCCTCAAGGAGTCGGACATCCTGGCCAAGCTGGAAGCCTAGCCCTGCCGACCCCACAGCCCTAACCGACAGGAGGGACGGGAAGCATGCCCGCCAAGCAACTGGTGTTCAGCGAGGAGGCCCGGCGCCGCCTCAAGGAAGGGGTGGACGCCCTGGCCGACGCTGTCAAGGTCACCCTCGGCCCCCGCGGCCGCAACGTGGTGCTGGAGAAGAAGTATGGCGCCCCCTCGGTAGTGGACGACGGCGTCAGCGTGGCCAAGGAGATCGAGCTCAAGGACCCCTTCGCCAACCTGGGCGCCCAGCTGGCCAAGGAGGTGGCCACTAAGACCAACGACGTGGCCGGCGACGGCACCACCACCGCCACCGTCCTGGCCCAGGCCCTGGTGCGCGAGGGCCTGCGCAACGTGGCCGCCGGCGCCAGCCCCATGGCCCTCAAGCGCGGCATCGAGCGCGGCGTAGAGGTGGTCATCCAGGCCCTGCGCGACGTGGCCCAGCCCGTGGCCGGTAAGGAGCAGATCAAGCACGTGGCCACCATCTCCGGCCACGACCCCGAGATCGGCGAGATCATCGCCGACGTCATGGAGAAGGTGGGCAAGGACGGCGTCATCACCGTCGAAGAGGGCAAGTCCATCCGCACCGAGACCGAGTTCGTCGAGGGGATGCAGCTCGACCGCGGCTACGTCTCCCCTTACTTCGTCACCAACCCCGAGCGGATGGAGGCGGTGGTCGAGGAGCCGTACCTGCTCATCACCGACAAGCGCATCTCCTCCGTCCACGACATCCTGCCCGTCCTGGAGCGCCTGCTCCAGATGGGCAAGAAAGACATCGTCATCATCTGCGACGACCTGGAAGGGGAGGCCCTGGCCACCCTGGTGGTGAACAAGCTGCGCGGCACCCTCAACGCCCTGGCCGTCAAGGCCCCCTCCTTCGGTGACCGGCGCAAGGCCATCCTCGAGGACATCGCCATCCTCACCGGAGGGCAGGTCATCAGCGAGGACCTGGGCCGCAAGCTGGAGAACGCCCAGATCTCCGACCTGGGCCGCGCCCGCAAGGTGGTCTCCACCAAGGAGGAGACAGTCATCATCGAGGGCTACGGCTCCGACGAGGCTATCCAGGCCCGCATCAAGCAGATCAAGGCCCAGATCGAGGACGCCGCCAGCGAATTCGACCGCGAGAAGCTGCAGGAGCGGCTGGCCAAGCTGGCCGGTGGCGTGGCCGTTATCAAGGTGGGCGCCCCCACCGAGGTGGAGCTGAAGGAGAAGAAGCTGCGGGTCGAGGACGCCCTCTCCGCCACTCGCGCCGCTGTGGAGGAGGGCATCGTCCCCGGCGGCGGCGTGGCCCTGCTCCGCTGCCAGAAGGCCCTGGACAAGCTGGAGGGCGAGCTCAACGGCGACGAGCTGACGGGCGTGCGCATCCTCCGCCGCGCCCTGGAGGAGCCCCTGCGCCAGATCGCCGAGAACGCCGGCCTGGAGGGCTCCATCGTGGTGGAGCGGGTGCGGGCCTCCGAAGACCCCTTCTTCGGCTTCGACGCCGACCGCATGGAGTACTGCAACATGGTAGAGGCCGGCATCATCGACCCCGCCAAGGTCACACGCACCGCCCTGGAGAACGCCTCCTCCATCGCCGCCCTCGTCCTCACCACCGAGACCCTGGTGACGGAGATCCCGGAGCCGCCCAAGACGCAGGAGCCCACGCCGCCCATGGAGTACTGAGGCACGACGGCGTCCCGCTGGGGGGCCGCCCCACCCGGGGCGGCCTTTCCCTATTTCTGGCCCTGCGGCGCGGCGGCCGCGGCCACCGGGCGCTACCGCCAACGCCAGGGCCGCGTTTAAATTGAGGGAAGGCCCATGTGGAGGCGTGCCCTGTGCCTTCTGGCCGCCGTGGCCGTAGCGGCCTGGGGCGGGGGCGCCAGGGGCGGGGATGCGGCAGTGGCGGGGAAGGGCGCCGCCGGCCCGCAAACGGCTGTGCCTGCTGCGCAGCAGGTCCAGCGCCCGTTGCCGCAGGCGGCCAAGGAGGCCCGCCTCGCCCATCACCTGGCCCGACTGGCCGATCTCTCAGAGGCACTGGCCCTCTATGCCCAGGACCCGATAGGCATCTTCTCCGTCCCCCCAGACCTGCAGGCGCTGCAGCAGGCCGGCCTCGCCCGTAGCGACGCCCAGGAGCGAGTTCAGGTCTTCGTCTACACCGACGACCCCGACGCCGCTGCCGCCGCCGTGCGTGCCCTGGGTGGCGCAGTGGACCGGCTGGAGCGGGAGGAGGGCATCGTCCAGGCCTGGGTGCCCCTGCGTCGCCTCCGCGCCCTGGCCGCACGCCCCGGCGTGCGCTGGATCGACCTGCCGCCCTATCCGGCCACCGCCACCGGCAGCGTCACCACCTCCGGCGACCAGATCCTCAGGGCGGCGGACCTGCGCTCCGCCCTGGGCGTGAGCGGCGCCGGGGTACGGGTGGGAGTGATCTCCGATGGCGTGCGCGGCCTCGCCCAGAGCCAGGCCTCCGGCGACCTGCCCGCCGTCAACACTACCGACTGCAACGTGGTCGCCAGCGACCCTGCCCAGACCGGCGCCGAAGGCACGGCCATGCTGGAGATCGTGCACGACCTCGCCCCGGGCGCAGAGCTATGGTTCGCCGGTTTCGGCGGCACCTCCGGCACGGCCCTGGACTTCAACGCCGCTGTCAGCTGCCTGGCCCAGCGGGTGGACGTGGTGGTGGACGACGTCAACTGGTTCAACGCCGGCCCCTACGACGGCAGCAGCATCGTCTCTCGCAATACCGCGGCAGCGCTGAACAGCCCCACCAACCGCGTGCGCGCCCACGTCACCGCTGTGGGCAACCAGGCCGCCGCCCATTACCAGGAGCCTTACCAGCCCTGCCCCGGCGAGGCCGCCTTTCATCGATTCGCCGCGACCGAGCAGACGCTGGACCGGGGCGGCCTCGGCCCCCGCTGCGACAACCCCGTCCTGGTGCCGGCCGGCTCGACGCTGAGGGTGCTGGTGCAGTGGAACGACCCCTGGGGCGCCTCCTGCAACGACTACGACGTATACATCTTCGCCCACGATTCCCCCACAGCCCTGGCCGCCAGCCAGAACTTCCAGTTCTGTGCCCAGAACCCCACCGAGCTGGCGGTTTGGCAGAACGTGTCCACCTCGCCGGTGACGGTGGACGTGGTGCTGGCGCCCATCGGGCAGGTGGAGCCGCGCACCTTCGATATCTTCTTTCTGGGCGGCATCCCCAACTACTACACCCCCACCAGCTCGGTGCCCAATCAGGCCGACGCCGGGGGCGGCGTGCTGGCAGTGGGAGCCATCAACGCCTTCGAGGACGGCCACGACGAGATCGCCCCCTACAGCAGCCGTGGCCCCACCAACGATGGCCGCACCAAGCCGGACGTGACGGGCATCGATGGCGTGTCAGTGACCGGTGCCGGGGGCTTCGCCAGCCCCTTCCTGGGCACATCGGCCGCGGCGCCCCACATCGCTGGCATACTGGCGCTGCTGCTGGAGTGCCGTCCGGGCCTGAAGGCCGGCGAGCCGGGCGATGCCCCCGCCCAGGACCGCTCAGCCCTGGCCAACGCCCTTCTGCTCACGGCCGCGGACCTGGGTTCCCCCGGCACCGACAACACCTACGGCGCCGGCCGGGCCGATGCGCTGGCTGCGGGCCGGCTGGCCTGCCAGGGGAGCGCTGTGCTGTGGGGGGACGTGGACTGTAGCCTCACTCTGGACTCGGCCGATGCCCTGGCCCTCCTGCGCGCCTCCATGGGACTGGGTGTCGTCCAGAACGAGCCCTGCCCCGACATGGGCCAGAACGTGGGCGGCCGCCTGTGGGGCGACGTGGACTGCAGCGGGAGGGTGGATGCCACCGACTCCCAGAAGTTGTTGCGCTTTACCCTGGGCCTGAGCATCCAGCAGGGGCCGGGCTGCCTGCGTCCGGGCACCCTGCTAGCGCTGGACTAGAGCCCCACCAGGGGGGCGAACTCTTCCTCCGAGTGGAAGGGGCCCACCACTGCCAGGTGCACCTGCGAGGGCTCCAGCAGCTCGCGAGCCACCCGCAACACGTCCTCGGGGGTGACGGCCTCCATCAGGGCGATTACCTCTTCGGGGGTGCGCACCTGCCTGAGGAGCAGCTCCTGGCCGCCCAGCCATCCCGACAGGTTGCGGGTGTCCTCGAGCCGCAGCAGGAGGCGGCCCTTGGCCAGCTCGCGGGCCCGGCGCAGCTCCTGCTCCGTCACCGGCTCCTCGCGCAGGCGGGCCATCTCCTCCAGGACCAGGCGGGCTACTAGCGGGCCCCGTTCGGGGTCGGTGCCGGCGTAGACGCCCAGGGAGCCCGTGTCCATGAACTGGTTCACGTAGGAATGGACTTCGTACACCAGGCCCCTGCGCTCGCGTAGCTCCAGGAACAGACGGCTGCTCATACCCTCGCCCAGGACGATAGACAGGATGCTCAGGGCATAGCGGTCGGGATGGTGAAGGGAGAGGCCCGGGGCGGCGACAGCCAGGTGCGCCTGCTCCGTGTCCTTGTAGCGCAGGGCCAGTCTCGGGCCGCGGCCGTCGCTGACCGGCCGCCAAGGGGCCGGCGTGCCGGCCTGCCAGCGGCCAGCCTTCTGCCAGACGGCATCGACAATCTCCTGGTGAGGCACCCGCCCGGCCACCGCCACGACCATGTTGTTGGGCACGTACTGCTGCCGCAGGTAGGCCAGCGCCTGCTCCCGAGTGATGGCGGACACGGTCTCCTTGGTTCCGGCCACGTCCCGGCCCAGGGGCTGGCCCGGCCAGAGGACGGAATCGGCCAGCAGGTCCACCAACTGGGGCGGCGAGTCCTCCACCGCGGCCAGCTCCTCCAGAATGACCTGCCGCTCCTTCTCCACTTCCTCCGGCTCCAGGCGGGGCCTGGAGACCAGCTCCAGCAACAGGTCCACCACCAGGGGGAAGTGAGAGCGGGCAGCCTTGGCGTAGAAGACCGTCAGCTCGCGGTCGGTGCCGCCGTTGATGTGGCCGCCGATGGTGTCCACCACCTCGGCGATGTCGCGGGCGGTGGGGTAGGACTCGGTGCCCTTGAAGCACAGGTGCTCCACGAAGTGGGAGATGCCCGCCTCTTCGTCGCGCTCGTAGCGAGAGCCGGCAGCCACGTATACGCTCACCGCTACCGAGTAGGCGTTGGGCAGGTAGGCGCTGATGACCCTCAGGCCGTTGGGAAGGACTGTACGCTCGTACACGTGGGCCAACTTTCTCCGCCGGGCCCTGGGGCCTCGGGCGATGGGCCCGGCATCTCGACACCGGGGCTATTTCTTATTGTCCGCCACGGGGGCCTCAGGGTCAACGATGGCCCTCAGGCCGCCACCAGACAGGCTCAAGGCTAGAACAGGACGGGACGCCTCTCCTTGAATGCATAAAGCTGCGCCGGACGGTGTCTTCCCTCCTTTTCTCTCCTTCCGGTAGGTACGATGATGCCCAGCGACAGCATGCGCCGCCGAAAGTTGCGCTTGTCCAGCCGCCGCCCCAGGATGGCCTCGTACACGTCCTGCAGGCGCGACATGGTGAAGCTTTCAGGGAGCAGGGAGTAGGCGACGTTGCTGTACTCCAGCTTGGCGCGGAGGCGGCGCAGGGCGTAGTCCACCACCTGCTCGTTCTTGAATGCCAGCGGCGGCAGCCCGTCCACTGGCCACCAGGCGGGCGGCCACTCCTGCCGCTGGGCCAGGTGAGCCTGGCGGGCGTCCACCAGCGCGAAGTAGGCCACGGCCAGGCCCTCGCGGCTGTCCAGGTCCCAGAAGGTGTAGAGCTGCTCCAGGTACACATCCCGGACGCCGGTCTCCTCCTCCAGTTTCCGTACGGCCGCCTGGTCCGGGCCCTCGCCCGGTGAGAGGAGGCCTCCAGGCAGCGACCACCAGCCCTGGTAAGGAGCGGCGCTGCGGCGGATGAGCAGCACCTGTAGCTTGCCTTCCCGGACGGTGAAGATGACCACCAGGACGGCCACAGGGCGCAGCCCCACGCCAGCAACGGGGACCTCACCGGCCGTCGTGGACACGGGCACCCTCCAGGGGGCTAGCCGGCGCGGGTGCCGGCGGCGGCCAGTTCGCCCTGCAGCGACCAGGGGCTGGCCCGCTCGATGCGCACCTGCACGAGCTCTCCGGGCCGGGCCTCGCCCGGGAAGTGGACCAGCTTGTTGGTGCGAGTGCGGCCGTAGAGCTTGCCGCCCCGCTCGCCCTCCACCAGCACCTCCTGCACCGTCCCTACCAGGGCCTCGTTGAGCTGCCGGGCGATGCCCTCCTGCAGCTCCTCCACTGCGTGCAGGCGGCGCATCTTCTCATGGTGGGGGACGTCGTCATCCATACGCCGCCAGGCGATGGTGCCCGGGCGGGGCGAGTAGGCGGCCACATGTACCTTGTCGAACCGCACCCGCTCCAGCAGGTCCAGGGTGTGCTGAAACTCCTCTTCCGTCTCGCCGCAGAAGCCCACGATGACGTCGGTGGTGATGGCCGCCCCGGGCACCACTTGCCGGATGAGGTCGATCTTCTCCAGGTACTCCTCGACAGTGTAACCCCGACGCATGCGGGCCAGCACCTCGTTGTCGCCCGACTGGACGGGGATGTTGAAGTACTCGCAGACCTTGGGCAGCTCCGCCACCCGGCGCACGATGCGCTCGGTCATGTCCTTGGGGTAAGAAGTGAGGAAGCGGAGGCGCACCAGCCCGGGCGTTTCGTGCAGGGCGGCCATCAGGTCGCCCAGGTCGGGGCGGTCGGGCAGGTCCTTGCCGTAGGCCTCCACCGTCTGCCCCAGCAGCGTCACCTCCCTGACGCCCCGGGAGCAGAGGTAGCGCACCTCGCGCTGCACCTCGGCGATGGGGCGGGAGCGCTCGCGCCCGCGACGGTAGGGCACGATGCAGTAGGTGCAGAACTTGTCGCAGCCGTGGATGACGGGCACGTAGGCGGTGGGGCCCTTGGGCTCGGGGAAGGTCTCGGGCCAGAACTCGCCCCCGAGGTCGCTCTCCGGTACCAGCTCGCGCAGGATGGCGTCGAAATCCTGGGGCCGCGCCCAGATGTCGACGAACGGGAGCCGGGCCTTGAGCTCGTCCACCCTGGGCCCCACCAGGCAGCCCATGACGGCTATGCGCAGTTGGGGGTTCTTCCTCTGCTTGAGGTGGCGCAGATAGCCCAGGTACGAGATAGCCCTGTCCTCGGCCTTCTGCCGGACCACGCAGGTGTTGACGACGGCCAGGTCGGCCTCCTCGGGCCGGGAGGCCTCCTGGTAGCCCAGGCGGGCGAGGCCAGCGGCCAGCTTGGCCGAGTCGGCCTCGTTCATCTGGCAGCCTTCGGTCCAGATGTGGTAACGCATGGCCAATAAAGGATTGTAACACGGGCCCCGGCCAGCTCATAGCTTATACTGGTGGTGCTATGGCCGAGGCGGAGAAGTCGCTGGACGGCTCGGCCGTGTCGCCGGCTGCGCCTGCCACCCTCTGGCAGCGCCTGGCCGACCGCCTGCGCGCCGTTCCCACCCCCGTCCTGCTGGCAGGCGCTGCCGTGCTGGTGTTGGCTGTGGCGGGGCTCGTGGCCATCCTGCCCCTCTTGCTGGGTGTAAGCCAGGAAGACCTGGAGGCGCTGGGCTACCCCGGTGTTTTCCTGGCCAACTTCCTGGGTACGGCCACCCTCTTTTTCCCGGTGCCTGGCCTGACCGCCGGCGGCCAGATCCTCATCGCTACCCTGGCCCACACCCTCAACCCGGTGGGGGTAGCCATCCTGGGCGGGCTGGGGATGGCCACGGCCGAGGTGACGGCCTATCTGGCGGGGCGCGGCCTGCGCGAGGTCAGCTCCCAGCGCCAGTTCCCCATCGGCGGCCCCATCGGGCGGGCCCTGGCCACGGTAGCACGCTGGGTGGACTGGCTCATGCTTCACTACGGCGTGCCTACCCTGTTTGTCCTGGCCTGTGTCCCCAACCCCTTCTTCGAGTTCGCCGGGATCACGGCGGGGGCGGTGCGCATGGCCTTCTGGCGCTTCTTCCTGCCGGTGCTGGCGGGCAAGATGGTGCGCGCCTTTCTGCTGGCCTTCGTGGGCGAGAGGATCATCCACCTGCTGCCCGGCCCCTTCTGACATGGCCCACGCCGCCCTGACAGCCCTGCTGGTGTTGCTGGCCTTGATGGTCGCGGGCGTCATCCCCTTCGAAGGCGGCTGGGCGTGGGCGGTGCTGGCGCTGGCCGCAGTAGGGTTCTTGGGCCGCCGTCCGCGGGGGTGGCGAGGCTAGAGACCGCCTGAGCACAGGGTTGTGGGCCCTGCAATGTAACGTGCGCAGGCAGTGTGACGTCTTCGCCTGTGCCTAGGCCAACGGAGGCCAGGATATGGAAGCCCACCACCTGCCGCGACTACCGGAGAGCCGCAGTGTCGTCTCGTTGTTGGCCTGGGCCCTGGTGCTGCTGGGCGTGCCCCTGTGCCTGACCCTGGTGCTGTCGGCCCGGCACGAGTGGAACCCCACCCTCGCCTCCCCCACCTATCACTTCTACATCGTCTCGGCGGTGGCGCTGGCCGCCCTGGCGGTGGCCTTCATGGCCGCCTACGTGGCCGTGTCCGCCCAGGACGTCAGGCTGTCGCTGCTCACGGTAGGGTTTTTGGGCATCGGGGCCATCATGGCCGTCCACGGGCTTGCCACCCCTGGCTTCCTGGTGGAGCACGAGTACCACAGCACCACCGCGGCCTCGGCCTACTTCGCCCACCTGGTGGGCTCCTGGATGCTGTGGCTGTCGACAGTGGGCCTGCCGACTCGGGCCGCCGTCTGGCTGGCGCGGCGCCTGAAGCTGGTCCTGTTTCTCGGCGTGCTGATGGTGGCGACCTATGCCGGCGTGGGGCTGGGCATGCCCCATCTGTTCCAGTCGCTGCCGGTGGGCGGGCACCCGGGCACCACTGCGTTCACTTGGACGACCCTGGCCGTGGACATGGTGCTGCT
>BEIA01000046.1 GCA_002898715.1 bacterium HR24
GTTCCACTCCAGGGCCTTCAGGTGTTTCCGTGCGTTTCCAGGCGGTATCTGTGTTCCCTTCGGGGGCGCTCGGGTCCGTTTCAGTGGAGTTCGGCTTCAAGAGCACCCGCCGCCGCGAGACCTCGCGCATGGCCCCGGGCGACAAGCTCATCTTCTACCTGACGGGCATCATGAAGTTCGGCGGCGTCGCCACCGTGACCTCCCAGGTGTTCGAGGACCACACCCCGCTCTTCAAGTCCAAAAGGGCAGGGGAGGACTATCCCTTCCGCGTCCGCGTCCAGCCAGACATCGTCCTGCGGCCCGAACAGTACCTGGACGTAAAAGAGATAGCGCCGCGCCTGGCCTACACCAAGAAGTGGCCGCCCGAGCACTGGCGGCTCGCCTTCCAGGGCAACCTTCACGAGATACCGGAAGAGGACTATCACCTCATCCGCCGCGAGATGGAAGCGGTCCTCTCGCAGGCCTGAGCCCCGCCGCCAGATAGCGACGCCCACCGGGCAGATTGGATGCGCCCCGCTGTTGAAAACGGGTGGACGATTTCTGACCGCTAGTTGTCATAAGCTCTGTTGAAACCCCCTAGCTGCCCGTGTTACCTTCCCAGTGCGTCCCCCTGTGGAGGAGAGTCCCATGAGTGAGGAGGCAGCGCGTAGGCTTTGGGAAACGGTGCTGGGGCAGCTCCAGCTCCAGGTGACGCGCCCTAACTACGACACCTATCTGCGCGATACCGTAGGCCTCGAGCTCAGCGACGACCGCCTAGTGGTGGGCGCCCCTAACGACTACGCCGCCGCCTGGCTCTCCAGCCGCGCCCTGCCCCTCATCACCTCCACCGTTTCGCGGGTGCTCGGCCGACGCGTCGACGTGACATTTCGCCTGCACCGTCCACAGTCCCGCCAGGGCAATGGCAGTCAGGGGCTGCTCCGCCCCACGCCCCTGCCTGCCACCGACGCCAATAACTCACGCCTCAACAGCCGTTACACCTTCGAGCGCTTCGTGGTAGGCGAGAACAGCCGCCTGGCCTATGCCGCGGCCCTGGCCGTCGCCGACAACCCAGGCGAGCTCTACAATCCCCTGTACGTCTTCAGCGGCCCCGGCCTGGGGAAGACGCACCTATTGCAGGCCATCGCCCACCGCCTCATCGCCCAGGGCCGCCGCGTCCTGTACGTCACTGCCGAGCAGTTCACCAGCGATTTCGTGGCCGCCGTAGGCCAGCGCCGCGTGGACGACTTCCGCGCCCGTTACTACCACCTGGACGCCCTCCTCGTGGACGACGTCCACCTTCTCACGGGCAAGGAGCGCACCCAGGAGGAGCTGTATCACACCTTCAACCACGTGTACCTGGAGCGGCGTCAGATAGTGCTGGCTGCTGACCGCGCCCCCCACGACCTGGTGGGCGTCGACTCGCACCTCCGTTCTCGCTTCGAGGGCGGCCTCGTCGTCGACATACAACCCCCGTCCCTGGAAACCCGCCTCGCCATCCTGCAGCGCAAGGCGCAAGACATGAAGTACTCCCTGCCGGACGATGTGGCCCGCTACCTGGCCGAGCTATGCACCCGCAGCGTGCGCGAGCTGGAGGGGTACCTCAACCGGGTAGTGGCCTATGCCCGTCTCGTGGAGGCCCCCACCATCGACCTGGCCATCGTCGACAAGGCCCTCGCCGCCCTGACTCCCACCTCGCCCTTGCAGCCGCCCTCGCCCGAGACCGTCATCCGTACCGTCGCCCAGTTCTTCAACGTCCCGCCCCACGCCCTCGCGGGCAAGGGCCGCTCGAAGCTGCTGGCCGATGCCCGCCACATCGCCATGTACCTGCTGCGCGAGCAGTGCCAGCTCTCACTGAAGGACATCGGACGCCTATTCGGCAACCGCGACCACTCCACCGTCATCCACGCCCTCACCAAGATCGAGTCTCTCTTGCGCACGGACCCGCTCCTGCGCAGGCAGGTGTCCGAGATCCGCTCTCTCCTCTCCCTCGGCCTCTCCCAGGCCACTGCCTGACTTCCCACCGCCGCCTCTACCTCCTTTCCACCGGCCGTCCCCATCGGTACGCCGTAGCGTTTCCACCATACCCACGCCACCACCAACATCGTCATCCCTAGTCCCATCACTGGCTTCATATAATGGCTTATGGGATGATCGACAGAGCGCGCATATGGGTAAAGGCCGGCGACGGGGGAAACGGCTGCGTTTCCTTCCGCCGCGAGAAGTTTGTGCCGCGTGGGGGGCCCGACGGTGGCAACGGCGGCCGGGGCGGCGACGTGTATCTCGTGGCCGACGCGCACTCGCGCACGCTGTACGGCGTCGCGCGCCAGCACCGCTTCGAGGCGGAGCGGGGCCAGCACGGCCGCGGTGGCGGCATGGACGGCCGGAAAGGAAGCGACCGCTACATCCGCGTGCCGGTGGGCACCCAGGTGCGAAGGATAGAGGCCGACGGGTCGCTGACGTGGGTCGGCGACCTGGACCGGCCAGGAAAGACGCTGCTGGTGGCGAGGGGCGGGCGTGGTGGCCTCGGCAACGCTGCCTTCGCCACGCCCACACGGCGGGCGCCGCGCATAGCCCAGCGTGGCGAGAAGGGTGAGGAGTGGCAGCTAGTGCTCGACCTCAAGCTCCTGGCCGATGTGGGGATCGTGGGGATGCCCAACGCCGGGAAGTCCACATTGCTCGCCTGCTTGACGGCGGCCCGGCCCAAGATCGCCGACTACCCGTTCACGACCCTGGAGCCGGAGCTGGGCGTAGCGGACGTGGACGGGCGGGAGCTCGTCCTCGCCGATATCCCGGGCCTGATCGAGGGGGCCCACCGTGGGCGGGGCCTGGGGCTCGACTTTCTGCGCCACATCGAGCGGACGCGGGCCGTGGTCCACCTGCTGGACGGCTCCCGCCCCGACCCCGTGGCCGATATGCGGACCGTCAACGTCGAACTGGCGGCAGCGCCGGGCGACCTGCTGGGGAAGCCGCAGGTGGTGGCCGTGAACAAGATCGACCTGCCGGAGGTGCGGGCGCGGATACCGGGACTGCGGGAGGCCCTCTCCAGGGCTGGTGTGAGGCCGCTGTTCGTTTCAGCGGCGACCGGAGAGGGGACGACGGACTTGCTCCGGGAGGTAGCCCGCTTGGTGCCCGTGGGAGAGGAGGCGGCGGGCGAGGAGCCGGGCAGTCTGCCGGAGCGGCGCCCGCGCTTCCGCGTCTGGCGGGAGAACGGCGGCTTCCGCGTGGAGGGCAGGGAGCCGCTGTCGCTGGCGCAAATGATGCCCCTCGACGTGGAGGAGGGCCGGCGCGAATTCTGGGCGCGACTGGGCCGCATGGGGGTGGTGAGGGCGCTGCGTCGCGCCGGAGCGCGCCCCGGCGACCGCGTGCGCTTCGGCGATGTGGAGCTAGAGTGGGAAGGTCGGCCGTGAGCCTCGCCCCGCACCCAGGTACTCCCAAGGAGTGGACGGCTGGGGACGCAGGCCGGGGCGGCGTAGGCATCGTCGGCGGCACCTTCGACCCGGTGCACTGGGGGCACCTGCTCCTGGCTGAGCAGGCCCGCGACCAGCTATCTCTGGCGAGGGTGTTGTTCGTGCCCGCGGGGATGCCGTGGCGCAAGGCTGGCCGGCCCGTCTCGCCGGTTCATCACCGCGTGGCCATGCTGAGGCTGGCGCTGGAGGGCTCTCCGTTCGAGCTCTCGCTGCTGGAGGTGGAGCGGCCAGGCCCTTCCTATACGGTGGACACGCTGCGCGAGCTCAGGGCCCTCATCCCCGAGGCGCAGCTCTACTTCGTGCTCGGGCAGGACGCGCTGCTGGACCTGCCCAACTGGCACGACCCGGGCGGCATCCTGGAGCTGGCGATGCTGGCGGTGGCATCGCGCCCCGACCACGGACGGGAGGAGGCCTTGCGACACGTGGAGGCGTGTCTGCCTGGGGTGCGGAAGCGCGTCGTGTGGCTGGAGATGCCGGTCCTGGGCATCAGTGGCAGCGACATTCGCCGGCGAGTGAGGGAAGGGCGGTCCATCCGTTACCTGGTGCCCGCCGCCGTGGAAGAGTACATCTTGCGCCACGACCTCTACCGCTGAATCGTGTGCGGCGTTCCCGCCCGGGGCTGCCGTTGCCCTGTCCACGCCGTGCCTGCAGACCTCCGCGGTGCCTGTAAGCATCGCGCGTGTCGGCCGGCAACCTCGTCGGAAAGGTGCTTGATGGGGTAGGTGATATCGAATATGATACTGAAACAAGAATGAACCTCTGTGGCGGATGGATGCGCGGGAGCTTCTTGAGGAGTTGCGCCGGAGACCGGCCAACGTCAGGCCGGAAGAGCTAGTGAGGCTTGCCGAGATGGCGGGTTGGCAGGTCAGGGTCGGAGCCAAACATCGTTACATGTTGGAGAGACGTGGGTTCTTCCCGGTGGCGGTGCCGAAACATGGCGGGAGGGCGCTCAAGAAGGGTACTGTGCTGCGCATACTGGCGGTCATCGAGGCGAGCCTGAACAGATAAGGGGCCCGGAGGTGAGGATGTTGCGAGAGCGAAACCCCGTCTTGGAAGAGCTCATCGATGGATACCTCGCGAAGCCGTATTCGGTCTTGCTGACGCCCCAGGAGGAGGGTGGCTTCGTCGCCGAAGTGGTGGAGCTGACCGGATGCTGGGACGAGGGTGAGACGGCAGAAGAGGCCGTCGGCAACCTGCGCGAGACCATGCGGGCATGGCTGGAGTCGGCCCTGTCCCAGGGACTCAAGGTACCGGAGCCGCTGGAGGCGCGGCACTACAGCGGCAAGCTGATGGTGAGGATGCCTGCCTCCCTTCACCGCAGGGTGGCGCTGCTGGCCCAACTGGACGGCGTGAGCATCAACCAGTGGATCGTCGGCGCCATCGCCGAGAAGGCGGGTGCGCAGACGGCGAAGCTGGCCGCATTTGAGACCACAACCTGGCAATTACCGCGAGGGGCGGCACGTGTGTTCTCCCCGGTAGCTGGCGCCGGGAATGACATTGGCTGGGCGGTCGGACGATCCGTGACAGCGCAGGACCCCGCCGAGAGCTGAACCGTCGCAGGCTGCTACAGCAGGTAGGTGAGGCGGATGCGGGCGCCTTGCTCCGCAGCCCAGCGGGCGATGGCCGCCAGCTCGTCCAGGCGGTCGGCCAGCCCCGGGTAGGGTTCGACCAGTTCTCGCAGCCTGGGGTGGCTGCGCAGGGCGTCTGCCACCCTGGAGGCCGTTTCGGCCAGGGGACCTGGGTCCTGCCACAGGCGCTCCAGCTCTTCTACGTCCTCGGCGTCCTCCACCTCGGCGCTGGAAAAGCGCAACAGGGGCGCCAGGTCGATCCGGAGCTGGCGCTTGAGCAGCGAGGCGGCCTGGGCCAGCTCGTGCTGGGCGCCGAAGCGCTCGGCGGCGGCGAAGGACATGAAGTAGACCAGGGGTGCCGTGTCGCCCCGGAAGTCCACGGGCGGTTCGCCGCCGACCGTCGTTTCCACTAGCAGCATGGTCATGGCTTCACTCGCTGGCCACGGCGGTCCTCCTCGACTCACCGCAGCGGTGGCAGCTCCCGTTCGTAGGCGTAGTACTTTCTGCCGCCTATCTGCCGCGAGGCCACAGCCCCGAGCTCACAGAGCTTCTCCAGGGCAATGTTCACGGTGCCGCGGGCCATGTGGCCCACGAGGGACGGCGGCACCTCGAGGCGGAGGAATTCGCTTTGCAGGCCACTGTGCACCGCCTCCAGCAGCTCAGTGCGCAGTCCCTCGAAGATCTCATCGGCGGTAAACGCCTCATCGCGTCGCTCTGCTAGATATTGGTGGATGGTCTCCATGCAGCGCGCCATTGCATCGTCAATGCCGAGCTCGAACTGCCGACGCGTAATGGGCATTGTGTCCACCCCAAGATGGTACTCGTCGATGGCTCCTCATCACTATAGCAGCCCGGAATGCCACTTGGCCGCCGGTCAACCAAAGGGCACTCGCGCTGCCGGGAGGCGCAGCCTTCAGGTGAGGCGGGGTGTTCACACGTCCAGGTTGCGGACCTGGTGGTAGTGGCTCTGGATGAAGGCCTTCCGCGGCCCCACGTCCTCGCCCATAAGCTGGCTGAAGACCTTGTCGGCCAGGGCGGCGTCCTCCACCGTCACCTGGAGGATAGTCCTGCGCTGGGGGTCCATAGTCGTCTCCCAGAGCTGCTCCGGGTTCATCTCGCCCAGGCCCTTGTAGCGCTGCACCACCACGTTCTTGCCGTCCCGCAGGCGCTTCAGGTGCTCGTCCTTCTCGCGGTCGGAGTAGGCGAACATGACCTCCTTGCCACGGGCGATGCGGTACAGGGGCGGCTGGGCGATGTAGAGGTGGCCGCCCTCGATCAGGGGCCGCATGTTGCGGAAGAAGAAGGTCAGCAGCAGGGTACGGATGTGGGAGCCGTCCACGTCGGCGTCGGTCATGATGATGACGCGGTGGTAGCGCAGGCGCTTGGGGTCGAAGGAGTCGCCGAAGCCCGCGCCCAGGGCGGTGATGATGGCCCTTATCTCCTCGTGGGCCAGCACCTTGTCGGGCCGGGCCTTCTCCACGTTCAGCACCTTGCCGCGCAGGGGGAGGATGGCCTGGAAGCGGCGGTCGCGCCCCTGCTTGGCCGACCCGCCGGCCGAGTCGCCCTCCACGATGTACAGCTCCCGCCTACGGGGGTCTTTCTCCGAGCAGTCGGCCAGCTTGCCCGGCAGGGTGGTGTCCTCCAGGGCGTTCTTTTTGAGCACCAGGTCGCGGGCGCGCCTGGCCGCCTCACGGGCCCGCTGGGCGGTGATGCACTTCTCCACGATGCGCTTGGCCCCGCTGGGGTGCTCCTCTAGCCAGCGGGCCAGCTCCTCGGCCACCACCGATTCCACCTGTCCCTTCACCTCGGCGTTGCCCAGGCGGGTCTTGGTCTGGCCTTCGAACTGGGGCTCGGGGATCTTGACGCTGATGACGGCGGTCAGGCCCTCCCGCACGTCGTCGCCGCTCAGGTTGGGGTCGTCGTCCTTCAGGAGCTTCTGGCGGCGGGCGTAGTCGTTGAGGACGCGGGTAAGGGCGCTGCGGAAGCCCGTCAGGTGGGTGCCGCCGTCGATGGTGTTGATGCAGTTGGCGAAGGCATAGGTGGAATCGCTGTAGCCATCGTTGTACTGGATGGCCACCTCGATGATGGTGCCGTTGACGGTGCGCTCGAAGTAGATGGGCTCGTGCAGGACGCGGCGGCCCCGGTTGAGGCGCTGCACGAAGGAGCGGATGCCCCCCTCGAAGAAGTAGTTCACTTCCCGGCCGCTGCGCTCGTCGCGGAAGTGGACCCAGACGCCCTTGGTGAGGAAGGCCATCTCGCGAAAGCGCTGGGCCAGGGTGTCGAAGTCGAAGTCCCGGTTGGGGAAGACCTGCGGGTCGGGGCGGAACCAGGTGGTGGTGCCCGTTTCGCCGGGGGCGGCATCGCCTACCACCTGCACGTCGCTCAGGGGACGGCCGCGTTCGTATTCCTGGCGGTAGACCTTGCCGTCGCGGCGCACCTCCACCCACAACCGTTCGGAGAGGGCGTTGACCACCGCCGCTCCCACGCCGTGCAGGCCGCCCGACACCTTGTACGCCTGGCGGTCGAACTTGCCTCCGGCGTGGAGCTGGGTCATCACCGTCTCCAGGGCGGAGCGGCCGGTACGGGGGTGCAGGTCCACGGGTATGCCGCGGCCGTTGTCGCGCACCAGCACGCCCCCGTCGCGGTCGATGACCACCTCCACCCGGTTGCAGAAGCCGGCCATGGCCTCGTCGATGGAATTGTCGACTATCTCGTAGACCAGGTGGTGGAGGCCACGGGCGTCGGTGGAGCCGATGTACATGCCGGGGCGGCGGCGGACGGCCTCCAGCCCCTCCAGCACCTGGATGTCGGCGGCAGTATAAGAGCTCGACCTCTTATCGCTCATGGGCCTCCTGCGGCAGATACGGGGACTCTACGTCCATTTTAGCACACACATGCGACTCGCGCACTGCCGCAAAGGCACCTCAATCTCGCTTTTTCTGCCCTCACGCCTGGGCAGTTCGCGCCCCCGTGCCGGTCCGGGACACCGCCAGGAAGACGCCCGCCGCCAGCACCTGCGCCCCGCCCGAGACGGCGATGAGCGCCGGTAGCGACACATCGTAGAGCACGCCCAGCAGCGCGCTGCCAGCGAACCAGGCGACGCCGTAGGCCGAGTTGAACAGGCCGAAGGCGGAGCCGCGCCGCGTCGATGGCACCATGGCCGCCACCGCCGCCCGCATGACCGACTCCTGAGCAGCGATGCCGGTGCCCCACAGGGCTGCCGCTACCACCAACAGGGGCAGGGAATCCTGGGTGAAGAAGACCAGGGCGAAGGGGGCGGAGACCGCCGCTGCCAGGGCCACCGTAGCCAGGCCCAGGCGGTCAAAGAGGCGCCCCAGGGCCAAAGCGGCTAGGGCGTCGACCCCCATGGCTACGGCGTACAGGCCGGGCAGCCAGGAGCTGGCGATCATCGCCTCGCGCTCCAGGTGGAAGGCGATGAGGGGGAAGTCGGCGTAGCCGGCTGCCACCAGCGCCGAGCCCAGGAGGTAGAGCCAGAAGCGCCGCGGCAGGCGAGTAGAGGCGGTGGCCTCGGGGCGGGGCGCTTCCAGCATGGCGGTGTGGGGATAGCGCAGCCTGGCCGAGAACATGAGGGCCAGGCAGGCCAGGGCAGGCAGCAGCAGGAAGGCGAAGGCGTCACGGTAGTCGCCGCCCAGGTAGACGATGAGGGAGACCAGCAGCGGTCCCGACACGGCGCCGATCTGGTCGAGGGCCTCGTGCAGCCCGAAGGCCCACCCGAAGCCCACGCGGCTGGCGGCGTGGGAGAGCATCAAATCGCGGGCGGGGGCGCGGATGCCCCGTCCCGCCCGCTCGGCCACCAGCAACACCGCTCCCACCTGCCAGTGGCCGACCAAAGCCAGGGCCGGCACCGATAGCAGGTTGACGGCATAGCCGGCAAGGGCGATGGTCCAGGGCCGGGCGGTGCGGTCGGACAGGTAGCCGGAGGCGAGGCGCAGCACGTGGCCTACCATCTCGCCCAGGCCGGAGAGGACGGAGATGGCCACGGCCCCCGCCCCCAGCAGCCCCAAGAAGGGGCCGACGATGCTCCGGCCGCCCTCGTAGGTGGCGTCGGCGAGGAGGTCTGCCGCTCCCAGCAGGAGCACGAACTGAAAGGCCGCCGCCGCTAGGGCAGCTCCCGTCAGTCGTGTGGACGGCCCGCCGCCGGGGGCCTTATCCGGCAATGCCCGCTCCCCTACAATGGGGCCGTGCGTCTGCCTCCGGGGCTAGTATCGGCCAGGCTGGTGCGCCGGCTCAACCGCTTCGCGGTGGAGGTGGCAGTGGGGGAGGCGCTGGCGACAGCGCATCTGGCCAACTCGGGCCGCCTGTACGAGCTCATGGTGCCCGGCGCGCCCGTTTTGCTGGTGCCGCGAGCGTCGCCGACCCGGCGCACCGCCTACGACCTGGCCCTCGTGTGCATAGACGGCGTTTGGGTCTCCACCGATGCCCGCCTGCCCAACGCCCTGTTCAGGGAGGCCCTGGCCGAGGGGCGGCTGCCCGAGTTCTCCGGCTGCCGGCCGGCGCGGGCGGAAGTGGCGTACGGCGGCACGCGGCTCGATTTCCTGCTGGAGTGTCCCCGAGGGCCGACGCTGGTGGAGACCAAATCGGTCACGCTGGTGGAGGGAGGCATCGCCCTGTTCCCCGATGCCCCTACCGAGCGCGGGCGCCGTCACCTGCGGGCGCTGTCCGCCGCCGCGGGCGAGGGGTTGGGTGCTGCGGTGGTGTTCGTCGTCCAGCGGGAGGACGCCCGCGCCTTCGCCCCCCACCGGGCCGCTGACCCGCGCTTCGCCGCTGGCCTGGCGGCCGCTGCCCGGGCGGGAGTGCGCGTTCTGGCCTACCGCTGCCGGGTGGACCCGTGCCAGGTCAGCATCGCCTCGTCGCTGCCGGTGCTCCTGTGAGGTGACTGCCCATGCTGGAGAGGATGAAGCGCCTGTTCGAGCCCCGGCCGGAGGACCCGGGCCCGCTGCCGGAGGTCACCCTTCGCGCCATCGGCGTGGTGCGCAACCGGGTGACGGAGCCGACGCCCGAGGGGTGGGAGCACGTGGAATCGCGCATCGTCTTGCGGCCCGAGCTGGCCCCGGCGCTGCTGGGCCTGGCCGACTACTCGCACATCTACGTCCTTTTCTGGCTGCACCGCATACCGCCCCACCTGCGGGGGACGCGGCTGCAACTGCATCCCCGCGACCGGCAGGACCTGCCCTTACAGGGGTTGTTCGCCACCCGCACCCAGTTGCGGCCCAATCCGCTGGGCCTGACGGTGGTCAGGCTTCTATCGGTGCGGGCGAACGTGCTGCGCGTCCTGGGGCTGGACGCCATTGACGGCACGCCGGTGCTCGACCTGAAGCCTTACATCCCGTACTACGATGCGGTGGCAGGGGCGCGGCAGCCGCGGTGGATGACCGAGTTGCAGCGCTAGGTGTGGAAAAGGATGTGCAGGACGTCGCCGTCGCGGACGCGGTAGCCTTTGCCTTCGCTGCGCACCAGGCCGCGGGACTTGGCCTCCGCCAGCGAGCCAGCAGCCAGCAGGGCGTCCCAGGGGACGACCTCGGCGCGGATGAAGCCGCGGGCCATGTCGGAGTGAACCCTGCCCGCGGCGTCGACAGCGGTGGCCCCTTCGGGCAGTAGCCAGGCGCGGCACTCGTGCCCGACCACGGTGTAGAAGGTGACCAGGCCCGTCACCGTCAGCAGGCGGCGCATCAGGTTCGGCACGGGGTCATCGGGCAGTCCCAGCTCGGAGCGAAAGGTCGCCGCCTCCTCCGGCGGCAGCTCCCGCAGCTCGGCCTCGGCCTGGGCGCAGAGCGCGGCAAAGGCGGTGCGCCGTCCTCCGTAGCGGTCCTGGAAGCCCTCGGCCAGGGCCGGGGCGCGGGCCGCGCTTCCCTCGTCCACGTTCAGGACCGCCAGCAAGGGCTTCAGGGTGAGGAGTCCGTAGGGGGACAGGGCCTTGCGCTCCTCGGCCGACAGCTCCTCCTCCCGCAGCGGCCGTTCGGCCTCCAGCGACTGCCTGGCGCGGGCCAGCGCTGCCGCTTCGCGGTGGGCCGCTTCCCGCTCGGCCGGCGGGCCGGTGCGGGCCACCTTCTCCAGACGTTCGAGGCGTCGCTCCAGCACGGCGAGGTCGTGGTAGGCGAGCTCCAGGGATATGGTGCGGTAGTCGGCCTCAGGATCGACCCGGCCCAGGGGATGGGGCACGTCGTCCCTAGAGAAGGCGCGCAGGACGAGGAGGAGGGCATCGGCGCGGGCGAGGGCTTCGGATACCTCCCCGCCGGGTGTGCGGCCCTGCAGGGGCCAGGGTGGCAGGTCGTGGAGCACCAGCTCGGGATAGGTCACCTTCTGGGGCCGAAAGAGGCGGGCGAGGGCGTCCAGACGCGGGTCGGGCAGGTGGAGGGAGGAGACCCGTTCCTGGCCGTGGGCACCGGTGCGCGGCCCGGCCAGGGCGCGCAAAAGGGTGCTCTTGCCCGACTTCTCCAGGCCGAGGATGGCCGCTTCCATGCTGCGTCCATTATCCCACCCTGGCCGCATCAGCGGTCAGGCAGAGCCCCGCCACCGCAGGCAGCCGACCTCAAAAAGCGGACGGGGCAGGCCGCCGCTGGCTGCCCCGTCCGGGCCCAATGGGGAGGGAGGTTGGACCCGCCCGAAGTGACCCACAGGGGGTGTCCCTCGTTACGCGTCAAGTGGAGACTGTTCCTTGGCCGGTGGGACACAGGGGCAGGACCGGACAGGATAGACACAGGGGCCGCACCCGGCACCTCTCCTTGCAGTGCCGCACTATGAGGGCGTGAAACTCGTTGTAGAGGGAAGCGTCGCGGGGGAGGCGGGCCGTGAAGAACTCCTGCCACTCGCCATACGTGTCTCCCGGGGGCCGCACCTGCAACCGCGCGAACAGCCGCCGCGTGTAGGCGTCCACCACGAAGTAGGGGCGGCCGGCGGCGTACAGGAGGATGGAATCGGCCGTCTCGGGCCCGATGCCGTAGGTGGCCAGCAGGAGACGGCGGAGCTCTTCCGGGTCGTGGGCCAGCATGGCGTCCACGTCGCCTCCGAACCGGTCCACGATGAGGGAGCAGAGGGCTTTCAGCTTGCGGGCCTTGGCGTTGAAGTACCCTGCCGGGCGCACCAGACGGGCCAGGTCGTGCTCGGCAAGGGCGAGGATGGCCTGGGGGGACATAACCCCGGTCGCCTTGAGCTGGGCGATGGCGCGCTCCACGTTGGTCCACGCCGCCGCCTGGGTCAGGATGGCGCCCACCATGACCTCGAACGGCGACTCGGCCGGCCACCAATGCTGCGGGCCGTAGGCCTCCAGCAGGGCGCCGTAGATGGCTAGGAGCGGCGGCTCCGGCCGCGGCTGCTCGGGGCGCATGGCCGACCTTTCCATGGCTACCATGGGGCGAAGGGGCGCGCGCCGTCAATATGGGCGCCTGAGATCCGGTGGCGGCCGCCGGACGTAACCGGTGCGAGGGCCAGAGAGCCCGCGGAGGGGGTGACTTCATGCGCAAGCTACTGCTCGCCTCGGTATTGGCCCTGCTGCTGGCGGCGGCTGCCACCCCGGCCCTGGCGGGCACCCAGCCGAGCAATGGGCGCGCCAGCGAGGGAAGGAACGCACGGGGATTCGGCGGAGGGCCCCACTGCCACATCAACGTGGTGGCGACGGAAAACCAACACGTCTTCGACTTCATCGCCGTCTACCCGTCGCACACCGCCCACGTGCACACGGGGCTCCCTCAAGGCGTCTTCGTTGCCGACCCGAACTGCGACGGCGACCCTGGGCAGTAACGGGCGGGCCGGTCGCGAATTCCCCGGGCCCTGAGGCGAGGGCCTGGGCTATAATGGGGCCATCCCTGCCCCAGCCCGCCCAGGCGGCTGGGGCAGGGGGAACATACCCTCGCACAGGAGGTCAGCATGGGCCCAGAAAGCGCCGCCCCTGGCCAGGCGCCTGCCCCGCGCCTGGAGGAGGTCTCCCCGGGCATCTATGCCTATCTCCAGCCCGACTGGAGCTGGTTCCTGAACAATACCGGTTTCATCGTCGGTAAGCGGGGCGTCATCGCCGTCGACGCCTGTGCCACCGCCTCCCGCACCCAGGCCTTCGCCGACGCCATCCGGCGAGTGAGCCAGGCGCCGGTGCGGGC
>BEIA01000047.1 GCA_002898715.1 bacterium HR24
AACTCGGCGGCCAGCGCTCCCACCAGCGATTCCGCCTTTACTCCCATCCGGTCGAGGAAGCCCGGGCTGACCTCCAGGATGCGCCCACCCATACTCAGGACAGCCACGACCTGGTGGGGGTTGCTCCAGAGCGCGTCCCAGCGCCGACGCAGGTCCTCCAGCTCCGCCCTTTCCCGCTGGCGACGGCAGAAGGCGCTCACTGTCCCCGCCACGGCCTCTAGCCAGCGCCCACAGGCAGGAGGGAAGGCTGGCCCGCCTGTGCGGTAGGCGGCCACCAGGCCCCAGGGCGCCTCGCCTGTCGTCACCGGCGCCGCGATGGCCCAGCGCACCCCTGCCTCGGCTGCCCAGGACGTGAGGTGGGCCTCCTCGCCCCGCAGCACCACCGCCCGTCCGGCCTCCAGCACGTGCGCCAGGCGTTGGCGCTCCGCCACTGCTTCTTCCCCGCGCCCGGGACCCGGCCAGGCCCAGCGACGCACCATCCCGTCCTCGGCGCGCCACTCCAGCACCTCGGCCAGAGGCGCCTCGCAGGCGATGGCCGCAGCCCGGGCTACGGCCACCAGGAACTCTTCAGAAGGACCGTCGGCCAGGGCCAGCTCCAAGAGCTGCCAGAGCCAAATGGGGTCACCGCTTGCCGGAGTCTCCGGCGCTGACATTCCACTCTGCTCCATCGTCCTCGGTCGCGTTGCAGCCGACGTACGACTGGTAGCCCACCATCTAGACGCCGCCATACCGGAGGGCGTTACCGGTATGTATGCATCTGAGCACTAACTTAAAGGGCTGTATCGGCCTTGTTGCATAATGGAACGGGTGTTATAATCGGCGGCGGAACGAAGGACGCAGGCCATCGGCCCTGCTGCGGGGAGAATATGCGCAATTACGAGCTGGTGATGGTGATCAGCCCAGACCTTTCTGAGGACGAGGTCTCGTCCTCGGTGGAGCGGGTGCAGCGGTTCGTCAGCGAGCGAGGGGGAGAGGTGCTGAAGGTGGACAGATGGGGCCGCCGGCGCCTGGCCTACCCTATCCGTCGCTTCACGGAAGGCCACTATGTCATCGCCCAGCTCCGCCTGGACGCCTCGGCCGTGCGAGAGCTCGACCGCAACCTGGAGGTCGCCGAGTCCGTCCTGCGCCATCTGGTGGTCCGCACCGACGAGGACGAGGAAGAATAGGGGGCGCTAGGGGTGGCGGGCCTCAACAAGATAATGGTCATCGGCAATACGGGCACCGACCCGGAGATGCGCTACACCGCCACCGGCAGCGCCATGACCACCTTCCGCATCGCCACCAACTACACCTATACCACCCCCGAGGGCGACCGGCGCGAGGAGACCGAGTGGTTTTCGGTGGTGACCTGGGGCAGGCTGGCGGAGCAGTGCAACCTCTACCTGCAGAAGGGCCGGCGCGTCTATGTCGAGGGTCGCCTGCGCAGCCGTAGCTGGGAGGGGGCCGACGGCCAGCGTCGCTTCCGCAACGAGATCCTGGCCGAGAGGGTTCTCTTCCTCGACCGGCCCGGCGCGGCCCCCCTGCTGGAGGGCAGCGAGGAGCCGGCCCAGGAGAGCGAAGAGGAGGAGTTCACTTTCGAGCCCGAAGAGTAGCCACCCCGGGAGGGAAGCTGCGGTATGGTCGAAGAGCCCGAGAAGGCCCCGGAGCAACCGGCCGAGGCAACCGAGGCGCCCCGGCAGAAGAAGCGGCGGTACGGGCGCCGGCGCAAGGTCTGCCCCATCTGCGCCGAGCAGGTCAAGCACATAGACTACAAGAACACTGCCTTCCTGCGGCGCTTCCTGTCCGACCGGGGTCGGATCGAATCGCGGCGCAAGCTCAACACCTGTGCCAAGCACCAGCGGGCCCTGGCCCGGGCCATTAAGAGGGCCCGCCACGTGGCCCTGCTGCCCTTCACTGCCGAGCACATCCGCAAGATGGGCTGGCCCGCGCCCACGCCCACCTCCTGAAGCCGGGCGGCCGGGCCCGCCCCCTCCGACCCCAGCCATGCCCAGGCAGAGGCGGCCCACCAGAGTGCCCACACCCCCTTGGGAGAGCACCTTCGGGGGCCGCGAAGCGATCTCCAGCCGGCACCTGGCGGCCATCGCCGTGCTGGCGCTGCTCGCCCTGGGCGCCGGGCTGGCCGTATTCGCCGTCGCCAGAGGCATCTGGGAGAAGCAGAACCGGCCCAACAGCGCCGCCCTGCAGGTCGACGAGACCACGTACAACCTACGCTACTTCGCTCGGCGCCTGAGCATGTACGTGGACGAGGTGGGCGGGCTGGGCAGCAGCCTGGCCAGGCAGCCCACGGCCCTCCAGGCCACCGTCCAGCGCATCGTCCAGGAAGAGCTTCTCCGCCGGTACGCCTCCGAGCTGGGCCTTTCGGTGGAGCCGCAAGAATTGGAGGATGCCCTGAGGCAACGGGTGGGTGCCAGCGCGCCGTCGGAGGGGCAGGAGGACACCTTCCCAACCCGCTACCAGCAGGAGCTGGAACGCACCGGCCTCTCCGACCAGGAGTACCGGCTCATGGTGGAGGGCCAGCTCCTGCTGGACAAGGCCTTGAAGCACTTCCAGGACCAGGCGCCTGCCCAGGCGGAGAGCGTCCGCTATCGCCAGATCGTGGTCAGCAGCCCCGCCCAGGCCGACCAGATAATCGCCCGCATCCAGGGTGGGGAAGACTTCGCGGCCATCGCCCGGAAGGAGTCGCTGGACACGCTGACGGGCCCGCTGGGCGGAGAGGTGGGCTGGATGCCCAGGGGAGCCCTCCCGTCAGGGGCAGAGTCCGCCCTGTTCGGCCTCGCTCCGAACCAGATCGGCAAGTACATCGACCCCGAATCGGGCGTCGCCTACATCTTCCAGGTGCTCGAAAAAGACCCCCAGCACCCCCTGGACGCGCAGCAGAAGCTGGTGCTGGGCCGCCGCGCCCTGGACGA
Source organism: bacterium HR24 (assembly GCA_002898715.1). Classification (GTDB taxonomy): domain Bacteria; phylum Chloroflexota; class Dehalococcoidia; order SM23-28-2; family HRBIN24; genus HRBIN24. The sequence continues at coordinate 2,910 of BEIA01000047.1, forward strand.
CTGGCTGGACCAGAAACGCTCCCAGGTCCGGATCCGCAATTACCTGGACGTCAACACCGGCGACGTCCGCAAGATCGAGTGGGTGCTCGAGCAGGTCTACGGGGGCTGAAGCGGTCATGGCCACGCCGGTGAACGTGGCCCTGATGGGCCTCGGGGTAGTGGGTAGCGGGGTCGCCCGCGCCTTGCTGGAGAAGGGGGATGTCTACGCCCGCCGTCTGGGCCGCCCCCTGCGCCTCTACCGCGTGCTGGTGCGCGATCCGGACAAGCGGCGCGCGCTGCCCATCGACCCCGCGATCCTCACAACCGACCCGGCCAGGGTGCTGGAGGACCAGCAGGTTCACATCGTCGTCGAGCTGATGGGTGGGGAGCGGCCGGCAGCCGACTATATCCGGCAGGCGCTCGCCCGCGGCCGCTACGTCGTTACCGCCAACAAAGAGGTGATGGCCAAGCACGGGCCGGAGCTGCTGGCCCTGGCCCACCGCCAGGGGGTCGATATCCTGTACGAGGCATCGGTAGGGGCGGGCATCCCTATCGTCTCGCCGTTGAAGCGCGACCTGTCGGCCAACGACATCCGCGCCGTGCGGGCCATCATCAACGGCACCACCAACTACATCCTCACCCGTATGGACAGCGACGGCCTGGACTTCACCACCGCCCTGGCCCAGGCCCAGGAGCTGGGCTATGCCGAGCCCGACCCGACCAACGACGTGGAGGGGCACGACGCCGTCTACAAGCTGGCCATCCTCGCCAGCCTCGCCTTCCACACCCGTGTGCCGCCCGAGGCCATATATCGCGAGGGGATCACACGGTTGCAGGGCCGCGACTTCCGCTATGCCCGTGAGCTGGGCTACCGCATAAAGCTGCTGGCCATCGCCCGGCGGGCTGCGGCCAACGGCACCGAGGCCCTGGAGGCACGCGTCCACCCGGCCCTGTTGCCCCAAGGGGAGCTTCTGGCCAAGGTGGACGGGGTGCTCAACGCCATCGAAGTCGAAGGCGACCTCCTGGGGCGCGTGGTTTTCCAGGGGCAGGGAGCGGGGGCGCAGCCCACCGCCAGCGCCGTGGTGGCCGACATCCTGGATGCTGCCCAGGCGCTCGCCCACGGCCGGCCGCCCACCCCCTGGCAAGGGGACGCGGAGCTGCCGCTACGTCCCATGACCGACCTGGAGTGCCGTTACTATATCCGCATGGAGGTCGCTGACCGGCCAGGCGTGCTGGCCCAGATCGCCCGCTGCTTCGGCGACCACCGGGTCAGCATCGCCTCGGTCATCCAGAAGGAGACCAACGAGGCTGCCCAGACGGCCGAAATCGTCATCATGACCCACATCGCCCGCGAGGCCGACGTCCGCGCCACCATGGCCGACGTGCAGCGCCTGGACGTGGTATGCGAGGTGGGCAACTTCCTGCGGGTGGAGGGCTGAATGGCCGCCAGCGAGGAGCCTGCCGCCGATGTCCGGCGGGAAGAGGGCCCGGCCCACCTGGTGAGCCAACTCGTCCAGGTGGAGCGCAGCCTCCGCCGCACCCAGGAAGAGACGCGGCAGATGGCCGCCTCCCTCCAGCAGACGAGGGAGATGCTGGACAGCATGCAGCGCCTCTCCCATCTCCTCCCGCCGCTGCAGGAAGAGGTCCGGTCGCTCCAGGCGCGCATCGTCCAGATGGAGCGCCGCCACGACCAGGCTGTCACCCTGGCCAGCGATACGCTTCGCCAGCGGCGCAGCGACCTGGAGCAGTTCCACCAGGCCACCGCCTCGCTGGCCCAGCGACTGGAGGCGGTGGAGGCCAGGGTGGCTGCGCTGGAGGAGGCCGCCCGCTCTCTCGAGGGGCCAGTGCGCCGGCTGGAAGAGGGCCTCGCCCAGGTCCAGCTCGACGCCCAAGCTGCCGATGCTCGTTTGCAGGACAGCCTGCTGCGCCTGCAACAGCAGATAGAGCGCCTCCTGGCCCTGGAGGAGACGGTGGCCCGTGCCGCCTCGGAGCTGGACGCGCTGCACGGCAAGCACGAGGCGCTGGCAGCCCGGTTTCACGTCCTGCAGCTGGCCCTGCAGGGCCAGGCCGAACAGGTGCAGAAGCTGGAATCACGCATCGAGCATCTCGAGGGCGAACGCGAGGAGCGCCGCCAGACCCGCAGCGACCTCGACCGCCTGGTGCAGCGGGTGGCTGCCCTGGAGGGGCAGGTCGAGCGCCAGCAACTCGCCCAGGAGGAGCAGGTCCGCCACGTGGAGCTGCTGGCCCAGCGCGTCCAGGAGCAGGCGCAGAGCCTGCTCGTACTCTCGCAGGAGATGGAGCACCGTCAGCAGCACCTGCGAGATTTGCTCGCCCAGTTCGTCCAGCTTCTGGAGAGGCAGAAGCGACGCCACCAGGACCTGATACGGCAGGAAGTCCAGGAGATCCGCAGTGGGCTCGAAGGACTGGAACGATAAGCGACAGGGCGTCCTGCAACGCTACAGACAGCTCTTGCCAGTGACGGAGCACACGCCCATGGTCACCCTGGGCGAGGGCGGCACGCCCCTGGTACGGTCGCGCCGCCTGGGGCCCCGCATCGGCTGCCCCGAGCTCTACTTCAAGCTGGAGTCCTGCAACCCCACCGGCTCGTTCAAGGACCGGGGTATGGTCGTGGCGGTGGCCAAGGCCATGGAGGAAGGGCACCGCGCCGTCCTCTGCGCCTCCACGGGCAATACGGCCGCCTCGGCAGCCGCCTACGCCGCCCACTGCGGCCTGCGCTCCTACATCTTCATACCGCAAGGCTATGTGGCCAGGGGCAAGCTGGCCCAGGCCATCGCCTTCGGGGCAATCATCGTCGCCCTGGAGGGCAACTTCGACGACGCCCTGCGCCTGGCGCGGCAGGTGGCGGCGACGCACCCTATTGCCTTGGTCAATTCCGTGAACCCGCACCGCCTGGAAGGGCAGAAGACCGCCGCCTTCGAGATCGTGGACGACCTGGGCGATGCCCCGGACATGGTGTTCATACCTGTGGGCAACGCGGGCAACATCAGCGCCTACTGGAAGGGCTTCGTGGAGTACCATCGCCTCGGCCGCGCCCAGCGCCTGCCTCGCATGATGGGCTTCCAGGCCGAGGGCGCGGCGCCCATCGTCCGCGGCGAGCCGGTGGAAGACCCCCAGACCGTGGCCACAGCCATACGTATCGGCAACCCTGCCTCGTGGCACCTGGCTGTGGCCGCACGCGACGAGTCGGGCGGCACCATCGCCGCCGTCAGCGACGACGAGATCCTGCAAGCCTACCGCCTGCTGGCCCAGGAGGAAGGCATCTTCGCCGAGCCGGCCTCGGCCGCAGCCGTGGCCGGCCTGCTGAGGATGGCGGAGGACCACGACCTGAGCGAGCAGAGAGTGGTATGCATCGTCACCGGCAGCGGCCTGAAGGACCCTGAGACCGCCGAGACCATCCCGGCCAATATCGTGCCCGTGGCCGCCGAGCTGTGGGCGGTAGAAAAGGCGCTGGCGCTGGTCTGAAACAGGTTCGAATCTGGCGCGGGTGCTGATACAATCGAAAGGAGACCCTTTATCGTCTGCGGCGGAAGGTGCAGGGCACGCCAGCGAAGACAACCCCAGACCTGGAGCGGGTGGCCCAGGCCGTCCGCCAGATCATCGAGGCCATAGGCGAGGACCCGGAACGGCCAGGCCTGACAGACACACCCCGCCGCATCGCCCGCCTCTACGCCGAGATGTTCTCCGGTCTGCAGGAAGATCCGCTTTCTGTGCTGGCCACCACCTTTCCCGAGCCGCACCAGGAGATGGTGGTGCTGCGGGACATCCCCTTCTACTCCCTCTGCGAGCACCACTTCCTGCCCTTCTTCGGCCATGCCCACGTGGGCTACGTGCCCGACGGTCGTATCGTCGGCGCTAGCAAGATAGCGCGACTGGTGGACATCCTGGCCCGGCGCCCCCAGGTGCAGGAGCGCCTCACCAGCCAGATAGCGGACTGCCTGATGGAAGGGCTGCGGCCCCAGGGAGCGGCCGTCGTCATCGAGGCCGAGCACCTGTGCATGAGCATGCGCGGCGTGAAAAAGCCCGGGACGCTGATGGTCACCTCGGCCGTGCGGGGCGTGTTCCGGCGGCGGGGGGTCACGCGGGCAGAGTTCCTCGCCCTCCTGCGGGAGGGAAAGCGATGACGGAAGCAGCCCTGGGGCAGGTGGCTGGCGCCCTGGCCCAGGAATGGCGCTCGCTCCTCGGCCGCGCCGTCCTGCGCCACGTCTTCCTTTCGCCCACATGGCTGCGCGCCTGGTGGGAAGAGTTCGGCCAGGGGGAGCCGCTGCTCGTGGCCGCCCGGAAGGACGGGGCGCTGACGGGAATCGCGCCGTTCATGAAGCAGGGTGACTCCCTGACCTTCGCCGGCGACCCTAACGTGTGCGACTACATGGACTTCACCCTGGCCGCCGACGCCGCTCGAGAGGCCCTCGGTGCCCTCTGGCGCTCGCTGATGGCTCACGACTGGCGCGAGCTGGTGCTCTGGGGCCTGCCCGAGGGCTCGCCCACCCTCCAAGCGCTGCCGGGCTTGGCCCGTGAGGACGGCCTGGATGCGCAGGGGGAACGGGAGGACGTGTGCCCCGTGCTCGACCTGCCCCCTCGCTGGGAAGAGTACCTGGAGTCCCTGCCAGGCAAGGACAGGCACGAGTTGCTGCGCAAGCTGCGCCGGCTGTATCGCGTAGGCGAGCCTTCCCTCGAGACGCTGGCCACCCCCGAGGAAACGGCCGCCGGCGTGGACGACTTTCTGCATCTGCACCGCATCAGCCGGCCCGACAAGGCGCGCTTCATGAGCGAGAGCATGGCCCGCTTCTTCCGGCGGATGGTAGCCTACCTGTCCGAGGAGGGGTGGGTGCGCCTGTACTTCCTGCGCCTGGGCCAGGTGCGGGCAGCGGCCCTGCTCTGCTTCGTCAACGGCGACACGCTGCAGCTCTACAACAGCGGCTATGACCCGGCCTATGCCCATCTGTCCGTGGGCCTGCTCTCCAAGGCCCTGCTGGTGGAGCATGCTATCGAGGCGGGCTTCCGGCGGCTGGACTTCCTGCGCGGAGCCGAGCCATACAAGTACGACCTGGGGGCGAGAGACGTTGTCGTCTACCGCCTGCGGGTGCGGAGAGGGTAACGGGGGCGTGTGTCGCATCGCCGTCATCAGCTACCACACGTCGCCCCTGGCCATGCCCGGGACGCGCCACAGCGGCGGTCTCAACGTCTACGTGCGGACAGTCACCCAGGAGCTCGGCCGCCGCGGGCACTGCCTGGACATCTTCACCCGTCGCACCGACCCTCATTCGCCCCAGGTGCAGCACCTCGCCCCCAACGTGCGGCTAGTCCAGCTCGCCGCCGGCCCTCTGGACGCCGAAAAGGAAGACCTGTACGCCTACCTGCCCGAGTTCGTTCGCCGACTGGTCGCCTTCGCCGATGCGGACGGCGCCCGCTACGACCTGGTCCACAGTCACTACTGGCTGTCGGGGTGGGCCGGCCAGGTGCTGAAGCAACGCTGGGGCGTGCCTCACGTCATCATGTTCCATACCCTGGGGGAAGTGAAGCTGCGGGCCCGCCCCGAGGAGCGCGAGCATCCCCACCGCCTGGCAGCCGAGCGTGAGATAGCCGCAAGTGCGGACCGCGTGGTCTGCCCCAGCCAGGGGGAAAAGGAGGCCCTGGTGCGCCTCTACGGCGTCCCCAGCGGGCGCGTCCACGTGGTGCCCTGCGGCGTGGACACGGCCCTGTTCAGCCCCCGCGACCGTGTCCAGGCGCGGGCGCAGCTCGGCCTCGCCGTCGACTCGCCCGTCGTCCTCTTCGTAGGGCGGCTGGAGCCCTTCAAGGGGCTCGACCTGCTGCTGCGGGCCCATGCGCGGCTCTCCCTGCCCGCCCTGCTGCTCATCGTCGGCGGCGACCAGCGCGACGAGGCGCTGAGGGAGCGCCTGCGCAACCTCGCCCGCCGCTTGGGCACGGCCGAGCGTGTCACCTTCCTGGACGCCGTGCCGCACGAGCGGTTGCCGCTGTACTATGGCGCGGCCGACGTCTGCGCCGTGCCGTCCCACTACGAAAGCTTCGGCCTGGCAGCCCTGGAGAGCATGGCCTGCGGCACGCCGGTGGTGGCCTGCCGCGTGGGTGGGCTACAAGAAGTGGTCAGGGACCGGGTCACGGGCTTCCTGGTGCCACGCTCCAGCCCCGACCAGTTCGCGGCCCGGCTGGAGCAACTGCTGCGCGATCCCTCACTGCGGGATTCCCTGGGACGGAGGGCACGACTCGTGGCCCTCGGCTACCAGTGGGCACAGGTGGCGGAGCGGGTGGAGGCCATCTATCGAGAGGTGCTGGGCCCGCGCCGGCTCGTGACCGCCCACGGCGGTTGCCGCTGAACCCCCGACAGAGCGCCACGCCATGGCGGCATCGGCTGCACGGCGACGCTACCGCTGCCGCGACGGGTATATCCGCCTGGAGCTGTCCTCGCCCGAGGAATGGCGCGCCCTGGCCAAGTGCCTGGGGAGGCCAGAGCTGGCCTACCCCGGCTCTTGGGAGGTAGCCCGCACAGCGCCCCCCAGGGGCAGGCTGGGCCGGCTCCTGGAGTCCATCTTCGCCGGCGAGCCAGCGGAGACCTGGCTACAGCGCCTGCGCTCCCACGGCGTGCCCTGCCGCGCGGAGTGAAGGCAGGGCGACCTCACGTCGGCTGCAGGGCCGCCTGGGGAAAGCGGCGCGACCGCGAGACGTAGTAGGCAGTCCAGGCCGCTATGACGGTCGCGCCCAGGAGCACCGACCGCGGGCCGATCAGGTCGGCCACGCTGCCCATGACCAGCGTGGGCAGCAGCGAAAAGGCGTCAGCCAGGGCGGCCTGGGTGGCGAAGACCCGGGCCTGGGCCCCCAGGGGAGAAGCGCGGTGGAGCACAGTGCGCGCCGCCACCACCACCGCCGTGGCCGCCCCGCCTGCCGGCACCGCCAGCAGCAGCGTGAGCGTGATGACCGATGACACCCCCAGCCTCTCCTCGACGAAGCTGATGCCCAGGTCCAGGTGCGCTAGGATGAGGCCCTTCAACTGCACCACCAGCCCCAGCCCCAGCAGGGATGCCAGCAGCACCAGCAACGCCGCCGCCATCAGCGTCTCCAGGCGGAAGAAGCGGGCCAGCAGCGGGGTGGCCACCAGCGCCAGCCCCGCCCCGATGGCCGCGGGCGCCATAACGTAGACGGTGTTCTCGGAAGTGATGCCCAGAGTATCCTTGACGTAGTAAGGGGCCAGCACTGCCACCCCTTTCATCAGGGCCATAGCGATGGTGAGGTACGCCATAGCCAGGAAAGCGGGCCGCTGGCCGCTGACGATCTGCCAGCCCAGGGCCACGGCATGCAGCAGGCGGGGCCCGAAGGCCTCGCGGTCTTCCGCCCGCGCCGCCCTCGGCATGGGAGCCAGCCGCGCCGCCAGATAGGACACCCCCAGCAACGACACCAGGGTCAGCGCCAGCACCGATCCTACCCCCAGGGCCTTGAGCAGCAACGGGGCCAGCACCACCGCCCCCGCCGCCTGCCCCACCATGGCAGCCAGCACGAACAGCGACGTGGCCCTGGGCAGGCCCTCCGCCGGCACGAGGCGCGGCAGGGCAGCGGACTCGGCCGGCCCCGTGACCTGGCTCACCACCATGAACAGGAAGGCCAGCCAGTACAGCGCCCCGAGCTGGTCGCGGTTGACCAGCATCAGGGCGACGACGGCCGCCCGCAGCCAGGCGCCCGCCACCAGCACGCCCCTGATGGGCAACAGGTCGGCCAGCGTCCCGCCCAGCACGCCCAGAAGGATGGACGGGGCCGTGACCACGGCCACCAGCAGGCCGGTGTAAAAGCTGGAGTCAGTCCGCTCTACGACCACTATGAGCAGGGCGTACAGCAGGGCATTCTGGGCCAACTGCCCCAGAGTCCGCACCTGCAGCAGCCGACCCAGCGCCCCTGTCGTCCCCGCTCCGCCCGACATAGCGCCTTCAGAAGGCCAGGTAACGTATCCACAGATAGGCGGACGCCACCACTGCCGACACCAGCGTCACCAGAGCGCCGTAGCGGAGGAAGGTCAGGAAGCTGACGTCGTAGCCGGCCCGGGCGGCCACGTTTACCACATAGACGTTGGCAGCCGCCCCCACCGTGGTCAGGTTGGCGCCGAACCCCACGCCGAAGGCCAGGGCCCACCAGAGGGGGTTCTGGGCGCCCTCGCCCACGGCTAACGCCCGCGACATCTCGCCCACCACCGGCACCATCACCGTCGTATAGGGTATCTGATTGAGGACGCTGGAGAGTAGGACCGCCGGCCACAGCACCAGCATCGTCGCCAGCCCCACGCTGTCGCCGCTCACGTCCGAGAGGGCCTGGCCCAGGTCGGATAGCAGTCCCACCTCCGCCAGTCCCTGCACCATCATGAAGAGCCCCACGAAGAAGAAGAGGGTGTTCCATTCCACTTCCCTCAACGCCTCCTCGATGGACACCCGGCCCAGGACGATGAGCAGGGCCGCTCCGGCCAGGGCGATGGTGGCCGGCTCCAGGCCCAGCGCACCGTGGAACAGGAAGGCCACGATGGTGGCCAGCGCCACCGGCCCCGCCACCCGCAGCAAGCGCGCATCCGTCACCAGCTCCCGCTCGTCTATCTCCATCACCGACTCTCGTACAGGGTTGGACACCTTCAGGCGGGGCCGGAACAGCAGGTAAACGGCCAGGAGGAACAGGCCCAGCACCAGCACGGCCACCGGCATCGCGTGGACGATGAACTCCAGGAAGTCGATGTCGGCGGCGCTGCCGATGACCACGTTGGGCGGGTCTCCTACCAGGGTGCTCACACCGCCGATGTTGGAGGCCATCACCTCGGCGATGAGGAATGGCACCGGCTCCACCGACAGTATGCGGGCCAGGAACAGCGTCAGGGGCACCATCAGCACCACTGTAGTCACGTTGTCCAGGAAGGCCGAGCCCACGGCCGTGATCAGGCACAGGAGCACCAGCACCAGCGTCGGGTCGCCTCGGGCTACCTTGGCCGTCCGCACCGCCAGCCACTGGAACACCCCTGTCCGGCCCAGCTCGTGGGCGATGACCATCATCCCCGCCAGCAGGAAGATGACGTTGAGGTCTATGGCCTCGAAGGCATGCTCCTGGTCCACGACGCGCAGCGCCACCATGGCGAGGCCGCCCAGAAGGGCGGCCGCCGTCTTGGGTACGATCTCGGTAACGATAGCGACGTAGGCGAGGGCAAAAATCAGCAGCGCCAGTGCCCGCTCGTCCATATATCACCCCTGTCCGTGCCTCTCTTCCTGACGTCCGGGCGAGACATGCAGCCAGAGGGCTATGAGGTGGAGGCTGTCCAGATAGGCGACGACCCGCCCTTCCTCGTCCACCACCGGTATGCCCTGCAGGCCGTGCTCGTGGAGCCGGGCGAAGGCCCGCCCCACGGTATCGTCGGCCCGGACGCAGACCGGGGCCTGCATCAGGTCGCGGGCCCGCTTGGCCCGGGCGATGCGGGCGAACTCCTCGATGTCCTCCACGTCCCGCATGGTCAGCAGGAACTCCTCCGGCACCACGCTCAGGAACAGTTCGTCCAGCAGGAGGCGCAGGGGAATGATGCCCAGCAGCTTGCCATCGTCGTCTACCACGGCGAAGGTCTCCACCTCGGGGAAGCGCACCGCCATCTCTACGAGCGACATCACGTCGTCGTCGGCCTTTACCAGGCATGGAGAGGGTCCCCGCAGCTTCTCCAGCGCCTCCCGCACCGTCGTGACTCTCCTCACTGGCCGCTCTTCGCTCATGTCGACCTCCTGCAGCGCACGCTGAACATTATATAAGGCCCCTCCACGCCCTGTGGGCTAAAATGGCGCTGGGATGAAGCGCTGGGCGTTGCTGGCCCTGTGTTGCCTGTTGTTGCCGGCCTGCCTGATGGGGGGCGGCGGTAGCAAGAGCAGCCCCACGCC
>BEIA01000048.1 GCA_002898715.1 bacterium HR24
CCGGAGCTTCAGCCAAACGGCATTGGAGGGAATGGCCTGGGGCAGGGTGACCTGAACCGTGATACTGCCGCCCAGGGGCACCTCCGCGGCGCTCAGGCAATACAGGCCGTGGGGCAGGCTATAGGCTCCGGGGGCAGGCGGTGAGCCGGGCGGAGGCGTACAGGACGACACCTGGAGCAGGGTCGGCGTCGTGTCACCTATCACCTGGAAGACCAGGTCGCCCGTGCCGGTAGGGCTGGGGACCACGATGGGACCTCCGCCCCCACCTCCGCCTCCACCGCTTGTGGCATCGAAGGTGGCCGTGCACGACTTGTCGCCGTCCATGGTCACGGTGGCCCTGCCGAGGTCGGTCTCGCTGCCGGCGCAGTCGCCCGTCCAGCCAGCGAAGCGAAAGCCCGCGAAGGTCCTGGCCTGCAGGGTCACGGTCGTGCCGTCGGGTACGCTGAGTGTGCAGTCCGCATAGCACGTTACTTCCCTGCCCTCGTAGATGATGATCACCACCCCCGCGTTCGGGGGCGAGAAGTTCACCGCCAGCGTCGAGGAGGGAGGAAATTCGCTCTCGTATGCTCCGGCGTCGCAGTCGGTAAACGCGGGGCGAGGTCGCGCCCGGCCCAACTGGTCGTCGTCCACGTCCGCCCCAGCCACGTCCGTGCAAGCTGGCACCCGAGCCACGGCCGGGCTCGTCTCCAGCAGGGGGAACACGTTCCGGCTCGCGTCGAGCTCGACCAGGCCCGGGTCGCTCACGCCCACAGCATCGGTGCTGTGCGGGGTCAGGGTGCAGCCGGTCATGTCTCCCAACACGTTGCCACCCGACGACGAGATGGGCCCGGAGCAGTTAGGCCCACTCCCGGCCGTGCCCACAGAGTTATCGGCCAGGATGACGCCTCGCAGGCGCTTGGGCGCGACGCTGAGACCTGGCCCGGCATGGATGCCGCCGCCGGAGACGCTGGCCTCGTTTCCGGCGATGGTGACGAAGGAGAGGTCGAGTCGGTCGCAGGCGCCGACATCTATGCCTCCGCCGCTGCCCGCGGTGACGTTTCCGGCGATGGTCACGTTGACCAGCGACAGGACGCCGCTGTCGCACATCTCACCGATTGTGCCCAGGTAGAGGCCGCCTCCTCCGCCCGTGCCGGAGGAGTTGCCGACGATAGCGCTGCGGCGGATGGCCATCGAGGGTGGCTCCGTCTCTCTTACCGCCAGCCTGGCCCAGATCCCGCCCCCCTCGCCCCCCTCGGCAGTCGAGTTGCCGTAGAAGGTGCTGTCCTCGATGATGGTCTCCCGAACGTCGGTCACATGGAGGGCGCCGCCCTCGCCCGTTTCACCCGATGCCACGTTGTCGCTGAAGGTGCTGTCGAGAATGGCGAGAGACTGGCCATTTACGGCCGAGATGGCGCCGCCGCTGCCTGGCCCGACGCCGCTTCCGGAGTCAGCCTTGGCGATGTTGTCCTCGAATGCGCTATCCTCGATGAGGATCGCGCCGAACCCGTCGGCATGGATGCCGCCGCCCTCGCCGTAATTGGCGTTGTCGCGGACGGTGACCCGGCGCAGGGTGAGGTTCCCCCCACCGGACAGCTTGACGGCGCCGCCGCAGGACTGGGCCAGGGTCAGGTCCTCGATAGCGAGGGACGCGCCCCCATCTACGACGAACAGTGGGGAAGCTGTCCCATGGTTCGTACACTCGGCGGGGGTGCTGGTGCCGCCGCCGGTCACGGTCGCCTCGTCGCCCTCGATGGTCACTCTCACTGCGCTGCTCAAGCCGAGATAGCCGCCGAGGTCGTACGTCTCGCCCTCCTCCAGGACGATGACGAAGCGCTCGCGTGGCCATGCGTTGGCCTCTTCGAACGCTGCCCGCAGGGAGCACTGCTTGGCATCGGTCTCCTCGTCGGCGTCGCACAGGCCGTCGCCGGGGAGGGTGTCGCCAGTGTCCTCGGTCGTGTTCACCCTGAAAACGGGAATGGCCTCGGCCAGCACCAGCAGGTACAAAGGCTCGTCGGCCCCTTCGACGCCGATTCGCACCGCCGCCGCCTGCGGCCCGGGACGGGTGGTCATCACCACCAGGGCGAAGGCACAGGAGTCGCTGAGGCTGCCGGACTCGCAGGTAGTCTCGGCCTCGACCAGGTCCGCCTGGAGGCCCAGGTCGAACAGCGCGGGTGCCTGTATAGTGGCAGCGCTGGGGCCATCGTTGGTGATGGTGAACATGACGGCCCGGTCCTCGCCGAGGTCGAGCGTGCCGAGGTCCACGACCCGGCCGGGGCTGACGGAGAGGGTGCTCGCTGTATCGCTGCGCTGTTCGTATGCCCCGGCATCGCAGCCGCCGTCCGCTGGCTGTGGCCTCGTCGTCCCGACCTGGTCGGTGGCGACTGCATTGCCGTCCAAGTCGGTGCAGTCCACTGCCGCCCCGAGGGCCGGACTGGTTCGGATTAGCGGGAACACCGTGCCGTTCTCATCGAACGTGTCCAGGCCGGGGTCCTCGTGGATGAAGTCGGGGCAGGTGTCGTCGTCGCTGAAGTTGACGCTTACCGCCTTCACGGCCAGGTGATCGCTGCAGTTGAGTGGGACCGCGTCGCCTGTCGAGTCGGAGCTGATATTGCCAGCGAGAATGCTGTTCTTGAAGACGGCCACCCCAGCGCCGCCTATGCCCCCGGCGGAGTCCGCCGAGAAGCCGCCGTCGTAGTTGTTAGCAATGGTGACGAAGGCGGCCTGCAGCAGGGCAGTGTCGCGGTTGTAGATAGCGCCTCCCGATCTTCCCGCATCGTTCCCCTTGGGCGTGCTGTTGACGATGGTCAGCATCGGACCCTGGTAGTTGTTGATGGCGCCGCCATTGCCATCTGCAAAGTTGTCGGCGAAAATGCTGGCGGCGATGGTAGCGGTTCCGTGGTTGTCCAGGGCGCCGCCGTCGAAGCCGACCTCGTTCGCCTCGAAGGTGCTGTTTACGATATCCAAGACTCCCCAGTTGGTAATGGCCCCACCGTCCTCATCGGCCGAGTTCCTCTGGAACCCACTACTGGTAATGACCAGGGCCCCCTGGCCTCCGTCGCCGCCGTTGTAGATGGCGGCGCCGTCGCCGCCGGCGAAGTTGCCCCTGAAGCCGCTTGCCTGGATGTCCAGGTTCCCACCGTCGTTGTAGATGGCCCCGCCATAGGCCTCGGCGGCGTTAGCGGCAAAGGTGCTGCCCTCCACTCTGCCCCTGGCCGCCGTCCCGAGGTAGATGGCCCCGCCCCGACTGTCGGCCGTATTTCGGCCGAACAGGGAATCGTTGACGTTGAGGATGCCCCCACCGGACACATAGATGGCCCCGCCGTGGACGGAGGCCGAGTTGTTGGTGAAGGAAGAGCCGCTGACGTTCAGGGCACCGCTAGTGGCGGCGCTGGTGTCGGCGTCCACGAGCACGGCGCCGCCCAAGCCCGAAAAATCGGTGCAGAACGAGTCGACCTGCACCTGCTCCAGCGTCAGCCTCGCGCCCGGGCGGACGTGGAAGGCCCGGAAGCAGTGGCCCTCCGACAGCAACTTGATGATCGACAGGTAGGCCTCGTTGGCGCTGTCCACGCCGCGGCCCTGGATGGTGATGTCAGTGTGGATGTCCAGGTCGTCGCTCGCGCCGATATCGGGTTCGGTCGTCGGATCTGGCCCCCTGAGCAGTTCGAAGGTGTCCGCCCCCCCGTCGTTATTGATGTCGGTGAGCGCGATGCGGAAGCGGAGCGTGTCCGTGGAGGCGAGCCCCAAGGCGTTGGCCTCCATTACGGCGGCCCGCAGCGTGCACTGGTCGTCGGGGTCTTCGGGATCGGAATCGCAGCGTTCGTCGCCCGGGTCGGCGTCGGCCTCGTCGGCGAGCACGTTGACGGAGAAGGTGTAGTCGAACTCGTCCTGGGCGAGGGCCGGCCGCGAGATGTCGCCAGGAGCCACTGCCAGGAAGAGCAGCAGGCCCGTCGCCAGCCACAGGCCCGGCAGCGCGAAGCCCCATGCTCTGGGTCCTTTCATGGTGCCCTCCCTGTCGCCTGTGGGGGGCACCGACGGCCAGGGCGCGAGGCGCTGATCGACAGGCCCGCGACAGGCAGTTCTCCACGCTACACTAGTGACCGCATTATATCCGCCTGAGGACCGTATTCGCAACCCAGCGGGACTCGTTCGGTAGACGCCGGCATTGTTCGGTGTTCGCAGCGGTGCTAACCTGTGTCTGCCCGCAAGTGGGCCCACGAAGGGGGTGATGGGGTGCCGGACATCGGTCTGCCCGAACTGCTCATCATCATGGGAATACTGGTCTTCCTGTTCGGCGCGGGCAGAGTGGCCGAGCTGGGCGGCGCTCTCGGTCGGGCCGTTCGCGAGTTCCGTCGCGCCGTCCGCGAGGAGCCCGGAGATGGGGCGGCCCGTGCGTTGCCGGAGCCGAACGGTGACGAGCAGCCGAGGCCCGGCTACCAGCATTAGGTGACAGCCACTCCCCACGCGGCTGGTAGCGGGGCAGCGTTGCCAGATCGTGCTTCGCCTGCGCCTGTCTTCGGCGACAGAAGCCTTCCGCTCGTTGACAGGGAGCCTGCCTGGCGCTAAGGTTTACGCGACTACGGAGAAGAAAGCCGGGGGCCTCTGATGGACGATGCCGTAGCGGGTGCAGGGGCGGCCAGGCCCGGTGCGACCTGGGAGATGCCCCGTCCGCCGGCGACCATCATACCTCTGCCCGGGCTGGCCTTCCCCACGGCCGCCCTCATCTTCGTGCTCACCGCTGTGGTGGGCGGATGGCTGGCGGTGCTCGAGTTCGCCCACGTGGCGTTCGGGGCGGCCTGGACCATCGTGGACCTGTTCATGGGGCTAGTCATCGGGCCCCTCATGCCCCGCATGTCCCCGCAGGCGCGCCTGGAGCTTTCCTCCCGCCTGATGCCTCAGATGGCGGTGCTCATGCCCACGCTGGTGACGGTGACGCTGGTGTCGGGCTTCCAATTGTCCCTCAAGCTGGGCACCATCAACACCGCCCATCCCTACCACACCTGGGTGCTGGCGTCCTTCGCAGTGGTGGGGGTGATGTCGCTGGTGGCCCTGGGCGTGAACGAGCCCACCAACCTGGCCGTGTTGTTCGAGATGCGCAAGCCACGTCCCGACCTGGAGCTCATCGGGCACCTGATGCGGCGCTTCATCTACAGCTCGGCGGTACTGGGGCTCATGCAGCTGGGCACCCTCATCATCATGGCCAGGCTGGCGTCATGACCGGGGCGGCTACGGCCCAGGACGGGGCTGGGCGGCAGCGGCTGCCGCCGGTGCTGGGCGTGGGCGTGCTGTCGCTGGCCCTGGCCATCTCGGGGGTGAGCTACCTGACCTCGTCCCTGCCGGGGGAGCCAGAGCTGGGGCCGGCCATCGGGCTGCTGGCGGGAGCGGCCGTGGCCGTGCTGGCCAACATCGCCTCCCTGGCCAGGGCGAGGGGGTTCGCCTGGGGCGTCTTCTTCACGGTGGGGAGATGGATACTGCTGGCCTATGCCGTCATTGCGGGCATGCTGATGTTCATATTCGTGTACAACGAGCTGCCTGCCCGCCAGCTGGCCTTCCTGGTGGCCACGCTGGCGGTGGGCGCCATCGACGTTCCCATGATGCTGGCCTTCTCTGTGGCGAGATACCATTCCGGCGGCGACAGCGGCGTGCCTTGATTCGCTCCGGCCAGCGCCTATAATCCCCTTCGCTCGGCGGGGCACTCGTTGACCGGACGAGCCCGGGTGCGAGATGCGCTACCTTCTATGGTCCGGATAGCCTCCGCTCGACGACCAAGACCGGACGGCGCTAGAGCGGAGGCGGGCCAGAGCCCCTGGCGGGGCGGGCAAGCAGGGCGCAGGCGACGCGGGAACTGCGACAGGCGATGGGCGCGCGCATAGCGGAGGGGATAAGTCGAAGGCTCGCATGCTATCTTATAGGAAGGTCGAGCGTGCGCTAGCGGGAGTGGCAGGGGCCCGGTGGCCCTCCCGGTCTTCAAAACCGTGGCGGGGCGGCGTGCCCGTCCCGGGTGGGTTCGACTCCCATACACTCCCGCCAACATTTTTACCCGCGTTGCGGACCGGGCTCGCCGCCGCCGGCGGGCTCGACGCCTCTCACTGGCCTCACAGCGCGGCGCGGGACATGCCGCCGTCTACCACGATGGTCGTGCCCGTGATGTAACGGGCGTGGTCGGAGGCCAGGAACAGCACCGTAGCCGCTATCTCGCTCGTCTCGCCGAACCGGCCCAGGGGTATGTTCGCGGCGGTGCGCCGGACCACCTCCTCCAGCGTCGAGCCCTGCTCCTGTGACATTTTTTCGTGTATGAAACGGGCCCTCTCCGTCCACACGAAGCCGGGACTCAATGCCACCACCCGTATGTTGTCCCTGCCCACGGCGTCGGCGAGGGCTTTGGTGAAATTGATCACCCCGGCATTGACGATGCCGGCAGGGGCCATGCTCACCCCCGGCTGTCGGCCCGCACCGCCGGCGATCATGACGATGCAGCCACCGCCCTGCCGGCGCATGTAGGGCACCACGGCCCGAGCGCAGCGGATGTACCCGAGCAGCTTCACGTTTACGGCATCGACGAAGGCATCGTCGGGCAGGTCCAGCACGAAGCCTGGGCGGGCAGCGCCGGCGTTGTTGACCAGGATATCGATGCGCCCCAGGGCGCGGGCAGCCTCGTCCACGAAGCGCTGGACGTCGGCGGCGTTGCCCATGTCGGCCACGATGGGCACCACCAGGGCGCCCGTGGCCTCTCGGACCTCTGTGGCTGCCCGTTCCAGCTCTTCGCCATTGCGGGCGCAGATGGCCACCGAGACCCCTTCCCTGGCCAGGGCCAGAGCGACCTCCTTGCCGATGCCCTTGCTGGCGCCGGTGACCAGCGCCGCCTTCCCCTTGAGCCCGAGATCCATGAATCACCTCCCGTAGTCCGGGGCTAGATTCTACCCGCCGCGTCAGGCGCGGTCAAAGAGGGCTGCCGAGCAGGCGATCGGCCCGGGGCTGGCTGAGCCCCAGTCCACCTTGCTGGGGCGTCACTCCAGGCCGGGCGGGGGGAACAGGCGCTCGCCCGTATCGGCGTCCTCGACGAAGATGGCCATCTGGGGGCATCCGTGGGCCGCCTCCAGGACCAGCTCCTCGGGGTCGCCCGTCGGGTCGATGACTGACGACTGCCTCTGGTCGTTGAACTCGAACACGTGGGGGGCGGTCAGCACGCAGATGCCCGAGCCGACGCAGCGGTCGTAGTCGATGGCTATGCGCAGGCGTCGGGCCACGGCTCACCACTCCACCCACAGTTCCTTCAGCGCCCGGGCGACGATAGTGCGGTGGTACTCCCGCGGCCTGTCGGCCAGACGGATGTTGGGGAAGCGCTGGCTGAGGGCCAGGAACGCCTCCTGGGCCTCCAGCCTGGCCAGCGGCGCGCCGAGGCAGATGTGGATGCCATGGCCGAAGGCTACGTGGGGGTTGGGTGTACGGGTGATGTCCAGGTCGTCCGGATTCTGGAACTTGCGCGGGTCGCGGTTGGCTGCGCCCAGTACCGCCAGCATGCGGTCGCCCTCGCGGATGGTCTTGCCGCCCAGCTCAGTATCGGTCTTGGCCCAGCGGAATGTCGCCTTCACCGGGCCGTCGTAGCGCAGTAGTTCCTCTACCGCCGGCCTCACCAGGGATGGATTGTCCCTCAGAAGCTCCCACTGGTCGCGGTGTTCGGTCAGGGCCACCAGCCCGTTGGCCAGCAGGTTGGTGGTGGTCTCGTGCCCAGCGAAGATGAGGACGGTGCACGTGGCCAGCAACTCCTCGTGGGAGAGCAGGTCGCCGCGCTCCTCGGCCTGCACCAGGGCGGTGATGAGGTCGTCCTTGGGGTGCCGCCGACGGTCGTAAATGAGAGGTTCGAAGTACTCCAACAGGTGCTGCAAGCCCCGCTGCGAGCGCTCGCGGCGGTCGGGCTCGTCGGCGCGGATGAAGAAGATCCGCGATGTCTCGTCGGACCACTCCTTCACCTGCTCGCGGTCCTCGGGCGGCACGCCCAGATACTCGGAGATGACGATCACGGGCAGGTGAAAGGCAAAGTCGTGGATGAACTCCATGTGGCCGCGGTGGGCCACCTCCGACAGCAGCTCGTCCACGATCTCGCGGACGCGGGGGCGCAGCCGTTCGACGCTGGTAGGGGTGAAGGCTTTGTTGATGAGCATGCGCACGCGCGTGTGGTAAGGTGGGTCGGTGAACACCAACCACTTGGAGAAGTAGTTGATGAGGAGCGAGAGGCGATCACGGTCTTCGGGAGTCAACTCGAGGACGAGCGAGGCCATCCGGTCGGCCGAGAAGCGCTCGTAGTCGCGCAGGACCGTCACCACATCCTCATACCGGGTGACGAGCCAGCCGCCCCAGCGCTGGTTCCAGTGGACGGGGTCTTCCTCTCGCAGGCGCGCGAAGTAGGGATAAGGGTCGGCCACCACTTCTGGGGCCAGCAAATCGTCCTGGACCAGCATAGCGGCACCTCCTTGCGCGTTCCCACGCCGAAGCTAGCACCCGCGGCGGAGCCGTGTCAAGCTTTCCCTACATTTTGGGTGGGCCTTGACGTCCGCGGGGGGCGAGCGTAATTTCTTCCCAGCCCTGCCGCTGGAGGTGGCCCATGTCGGTCGAGTTCGCCCGTGAGGGGCCCATAGCTGTCATCACTCTCAACCGGCCCGAGAAGCTGAACGCCATGACGCCCGAGATGTACGCCGAGATCACGCGCCGCCTGGGCGAGATAGACACCGATGAGGGCATATGGGTGGGCATCATTACCGGCGCCGGCACCCGAGCCTTCTCGGCCGGCGCCGACCTCGCCACCGTCCACCGGCCCGAGGTTGGGCCGGGAGTCCGGTGGGAGCCACTGCGCCAGGACAGGTTCGATATGGGACTGCAGGTAAGCAAGCCCCTCATCGCTGCCATCGAGGGCTACTGCCTCGCGGGGGGCCTGGAACTGGCCCTGGTCTGCGACATACGCGTCGCCGGTGAGGGGGCCCGCTTCGGGTGTCCAGAGGTGCGCTGGAACGTGCTGCACGGCTACGGCGCCCTGGCCCTGCCTCGGCTCATCGGCCTGTCCCGCGCCCTTTACCTGCTCCTCACGGGCGAGTTCGTCGACGCCCAGGAGGCGCTGCGGCTGGGGCTGGTGCAGGAGGTGGTCCCCCAGGGCGAGGCGCTGGCCAGGGCGCGGGCCCTGGCTGAGCGCATCTGCCGCAACGGCCCGCTGGCAGTGCGGATGACCAAGGAACTGGCCCTGCGCAGCTTCGAGGTGCCCCTGGCCGACGGCCTCCGGCTCTACAACGAGTTCCGTCGGCTCCTCCACATGAGCGAGGACCAGGCCGAGGGCACTCGCGCCTTCCGGGAGCGACGCGAGCCGCGCTTCCAGGGCCGGTAAGCGGCCGGCGCTAGGTCTCGCGCAGGAAATCGGCGATGGCCTGCCCGATCTCGTGCGGCGAGTCCTCCTGGACGAAATGCACGCCGGGCACGGTCACCTCGCGCTGGTTAGGCCATGTGCGGCAGAAGTCGCGCTGGCGCCCGGTGAGGATAGCCCCTGGTTCGGCGTTGATGAACAGCTTGGGTAGGGGGCTCTGCTGTAGCCAGCGAGCATACCCCTCCACGATGGCCACCACGTCTGCGGGCTGGCCCTCGATGGGAAGCTCGCGCGGCCAGGCCAGCACTGGCAGCCGGTCCTCGCGCCGCTGGTAAGGGCGGCGGTAGCGCTCCATCTCGGCCGGGGTGAGGCCACGCAGGATACTGCCGGGCAACACCCGCTCCACGAACAGGTTCTCGTCCAGCACCAGTCGTTCGCCCTCGGCCGAGCGGAAGCCCTGGAAGATGCGCCGGGCCGCCTGGGGCCAATCGTCCCAGGTCAGAGGCATGACGATGGTCTCCATATAGACGAGGCCGCGCACCCGCTCGGGGTGGCGCTGCGCCCAGTAGAAGGCCAGGGCGCCGCCCCAGTCGTGGCCCACCAGGACCGCGTCCCGGATGCCCAGCGCCTCGAACCATGCGTCCAAGTAGCGGGCATGGTCGACGAAGCGGTAGCTGCCGGCCGGCGCCTTGCCCGAGTCACCCATGCCGATAAGGTCGGGCGCGAGGCAGCGGGCCAGCGGCTCCACGTGCGGTATCACGTTCCGCCACAGATAGGAGTAGGTGGGGTTGCCGTGCAGGAACACCACGGGCCTGCCCTGGCCCGTATCCACGTAGGCCATCTCCGAGTCCAGGACGGGCACGCGGCGGCGGGGGTGAGGGTCGTCGGCGGAGATCTGTCCGGCCATGCCTAGCCTCCTGGGGTACGCCCAGTGTAGGCGCGCGAGCCGTGGAGTGTCAATTCGGCCCGCGAAGGGAGAGCGGTTTATACTGGACATTGCAGACATGGTCGGTAGGGACGTCTCTGCCTTGCCCCGTCCCGATGCCGCCCTCCCCGATGACGGGACGGCGCACTGGGCTGTGCTGGTGCGCTTTGGCGAGGTGGCGCTGAAGAAGGGCCACCGCCAGCTCTTCATGGGTGTGCTGCGGCGCAACATCGAGCGGGCGCTAGTCGGCCTGCCCGTGGAGCGCGTGGCCATCCGTCCCAACCGCTGCTTCGTCTGGCTCGCCGATGCCGCAGCGTGGCCTGCCGTCCGGGAGCGACTGGGGAACGTGTTTGGTATCGTCGGGTATGCCCTCTGTCTCAGGGTGCCGCCCACCCTGGAGGCGGCCCGCCAGGCCTATCATGCGTTGGTGGGCGGGCCTCCCGCCTCCTTCGCTGTGCGGGCCCACCGGGGTGACAAGACTTTTCCCCTGACGTCGCAGGAGATAGAGCGAGAGCTGGGGGCGTACATCAAGGAGGCCACGGGCTCCCGCGTGGACCTGACCCAGCCGGAGCTGACCTTCTACGTGGAGGTTCAGCCGGAGGGCATGTTCTGCACCACGGAACAGGTGGCCGGCCCGGGTGGGCTGCCGGTAGGCACCGGCGGCAATGTGGTGTCTCTCCTGTCCGGTGGTATCGACTCGCCCGTGGCGTCTTACCGGATGCTGAAGCGGGGCTGTCGGGTGACCTTCGTCCACTTCACCTCGTACCCCTTCACCGACGCGTCGTCCTGGGACAAGTGCCGTGCGCTGGTGGGCATCCTGACCCGACACCAGTTCGAGAGCAAGCTTTACGCCGTGAGGCTCGGAGAAGTACAGAGGCGCATCGTGGTGGCGGTGCCAGCCCAGTACCGCATCCTCATGTACCGGCGCATGATGCTGCGCATCGCCGAGGCCATTGCCCGGCGGGAGGGGTGCAAGGCGCTGGTGACCGGGGAGAGCCTGGGGCAGGTGGGCTCCCAGACGCTGGACAACCTGGTCGCGGTCCAGGAAGCGACCAGGTTGCCGGTGCTGCGGCCCCTCATCGGCATGGACAAGCAGGAGATCATCGCCGAGGCGAGGCGCATCGGCACGTACGACATCTCCATCGAGCCCGACATGGACTGCTGCCAATACCTGGTGCCCCCACGGGTGGCTACCACGTCCACGCCCGAGCGCCTGCGCGGCCTGGAGTCCAGCCTGGACGTGCCGGCCCTCGTGGACCTGGCCCTGTCCGAGACGGAGGTGGAAGAGTTCCGATGGCCCTAGCCATCTCGGTGGCCATCTTCCAGCCTGACGACCGTCGGCGGGTGTTGCTGGTGCGCCGTCCCGACGACCCGGACGAGGACCATCCCGGCCTGTGGGGCCTGCCGGCGGTCACCCTCCGTCCCGGCGAGTCACCCGAGGACGGCGTGCGCCGTGCCGGCCGCCAGAAGCTCGGCCTGGATTTGCGTCCCGGGAAGGTGCTGGCCCACGGGCAGCAACTGCGCGCCAACGGCGTACTGCACATGCTGCTGTTCGAGGCCGAGGCTCTGTCCTGGCCGCCGCGCCTGGAACCCGAGCGAAGGGAGCGAGGCGTCACCTACTACACGGAGTGGATGTGGGGCGACCCGCAGCTGCTGGTGCCGGCAGCGCTGATGGGCTCCCTGTGCTCGCGCCTACTGCTGGACACCCTGGGGGACTACTGGCAGCCATGAACGCGGCCGTGCTGCGTGGCCTCGCTGTATTGTTCCTCGGGGCACTGGCGATGGTGGCCTTCCAGTCCGCCCACAGGCCCGCGCTGGCCCAGGAGGGGGTAGAGCGGCAGGTGGGGCCGTACCTGTTGCGTCTCTCGTTCGAGCGCCCTCCGCGCCTGGACGACACCAACGCCCTGCTGCTGGAGGTAGTGGACATCGCGTCCGGAGGGCGGGTGGAGGGGCTGCAGGACTCGCTCCGCATGGAGGGCTGGGTCTTCCCCACCGAGGGCACGAGGCGGTACGTCCCCGTGTTCCTGCGCCCGTCCCGCGAGCGGCCCGGGGTCTACGAAGGGGTCTTCGTACCTCCGGCCCTGGGCCCCTATCGCTTCTATCTGCTGGGGAACATCGGCGGGCTGAGCGTGAACGAGGAGTTCGCCACCGGCCCCGGTGGCCTGCCCGAGGTGCTGCCGCCCGAGGAGGACATGCTCACGCCCGGCGCCATCGTGGGGATTGTCATCCTGGGGCTGTACCTGGCAGGGCTGGCCGCTCTGGGGGTGTGGTACCTGGCCCGCCGCCACCGTCCCGCAGAGGGCTGACCACACTCTTTTCCCCACCTTGTCCACGGCTTCGGGCGGTCGCGGCCCGTAAATTGCCAGGCCAGCGCGACTGAGCTATAATGAAGCCGACGGAGCAAGGAGAAGGACTGCGGGGGTGGTGATGCTCCGTTGTCTGCGGTCGTCCACCAGCCACTGAAA
>BEIA01000049.1 GCA_002898715.1 bacterium HR24
TCCACGTCCTCGATGCTGGCCCGCGTGCGACCCTCCAGCGCTGCGTGGGCCAGGGCGGCACGGTAGATGACGATGTCAGCGCGCATCCCCTCCACCCGGTGCGCCAGGCACAGGCGGGCGATGCTCTCCAGCAGGCCGTCCTCGGCGCTCACCGATGGCAGCAGGGCCTGGGCATCGGCCAGGCGGCGGCGCAGGCGCTCCTCCTCGGTCTGCCAGCGGGCGAGAAAGCCCAGCGGGTCCCGTTCGAACTCCAGGCGCCGGCGCACCACCTCGGCCCGCAGGGCGGGGTCGGCCAGCTCCTCTACCTCGGCGGCCAGGCCGAAGCGATCGAGCAGCTGGGGCCGCACCTCGCCCTCTTCTGGATTCATGGTTCCCACCAGGACGAATCGGGCCTGATGGGAAAAGGATACACCCTCTCGCTCGACATAATTCACGCCCATGGCGGCAGCGTCCAGCAGCACGTCCACCAGGTGGTCGGGCAGCAGGTTGACCTCGTCTATGTACAGCACGCCGCGATGGGCCTCTGCCAGCAGGCCGGGCTGGAAGCGCCGCTCTCCCTCCTTTAGGGCGGCCTC
This sequence comes from bacterium HR24, assembly GCA_002898715.1. Lineage (GTDB taxonomy): Bacteria > Chloroflexota > Dehalococcoidia > SM23-28-2 > HRBIN24 > HRBIN24. The sequence goes on from BEIA01000049.1 coordinate 576, forward strand.
AATGTCCAGGGTGCCGATGACGCGGTCCTCGGTGGCGCCCATGGGCAGGTCCACCAGCCGCGCCGGCCGCACCGTCGCCGGGGGGGGCCCGTCGCCCCGACAGAAGCCGCACAGCCCCTGGGGGGCCTGTGGGGGGCAGGAGAACGGGCAGCCGTCCACGACCTCGACGGGCGGCAGGACGGCAGCCAGCGCCCGCACCGCGGTCGACTTGGCTGTCCCCTTGTGCCCGCGGATGAGGACGCCGCCGATGCCCGGGTCCACCGCCGCCAGTAGCAGCGCCAGCTTCATCCGCTCCTGACCCACGATGGCAGTGAAGGGGAAAACGGGCCCCCGCTCAACGGCCATGGGCTTCCTCCAGCAGGGCATCGGTCTCCAGGTAGATGCGACGCAGGGCGGCCAGCACCTCGGGCGGTGGCGACTGCCACAGGCCCCGTCCCGCCGCCTCCAGCAGGCGGGCGGCGATGTCCCGCAGCGCCCAGGGGTTGCTGCGACGGAAGAACTCCTGCACCTGCGGGTCCAGGGCGTAGGCTCGGGCCACCTCGGCGTACATCCAGTCGTCCACCACGCCGGCGGTGGCATCGTAGCCGAAGAGGTAGTCCACGGTGGCGGCCAGCTCGAAGGCTCCTTTGTAGCCGTGGGCCATCATCGCCTGCAGCCACTTGGGGTTCACTACCCGCGTGCGGAAGACGCGCCTCGCCTCGTCGGCCAGGTCCCGCACCTGCGGCAGGGCCGGGTCCGAGGAGTCGCCGAAGTAGGCGCGGGGGCGGCGTCCGGTCAGGGCCTTCACCGTCGCCACCATCCCGCCGTGGTACTGCAGGTAGTCGTCGGAGTCGAAGATGTCGTGCTCGCGGTTGTCCTGGTTCTTGGCCGCCACGGCGATGCGGGCGAATTGCTCCCGGAACTCCAGCGGGGCGCTCTCGCCCTGGCTGCGGCGCGAGTAGACGTAGGAGCCCCAGGCGATGTAGATGCTGGCCAGGTCCTCCTCCGTACGCCAGTTTCCCTCGTCCAGGGCGGCCAGGATGCCGGCGCCGTACGTGCCCGGCTTGGAGCCGAAGATCCGGTAGAGGGCACGGTCCCTCGCCTCCTCCCGTCGCTGGCCGGAAGCCATGTGCCGCGCCAGGTCCTGGCGATAGTGCCGGGCGACGTAGTTCATCTCGTCAGGCTCGTCCAGGGTCGCCACCGTCTCGATGGCCTCGTCCAGGAGGGCGATGAGGTTGGGGAAGGCGTCGCGGAAGAAGCCCGAGATGCGGAGGGCGACGTCTATGCGCGGCCGCCCCAACTCCTCCAGGGGGATCACCTCTAGGCCCACGACGCGGCCGTCCTCCTCCCGCCAGCGGGGCCGCACCCCCAGCAAGGCCAGCGCCTGGGCGATGTCGTCGCCGTGTGTGCGCATGACGGCCGTCCCCCACACCACCAGCCCCACCATCTCGGGGTAGCGGCCCTCCTCGCGCAGGTAGCGCTCCACCAGGCGCTCGGCCAGCGCCCTGCCCACCTCCCAGGCGAAGGGGGAGGGCACCGAACGCGGGTCGAGCGAATAGAAGTTGCGGCCCGTGGGCAGGACGTTGGCCATGCCGCGGGTGGGCGACCCGCTGGGTCCCGGCGGCACGAAGCCACCATCCAGGCCGTGCAGCAGATTGCGCACCTCGTCGGTGGTGCGTTCCAGGTCGGGCACCAGCCGCCGACAGACGTGCGCCAGCGTCCGCGAGACGGCCTCGCTGACGCAGCCCAGTACCCTCTCCTGCACCTCCACGACGGCGTCGGCGTCGAAGCGGCGTGAGGCCAGCTCCTCCAGCAGGCGCCGGCAGATGGTGTCCACCGCTGCCAGGACGTCGCCGCGCGTCCGAACGGGCACACCCAGGGCGGCCAGGGCGGGCGCCACGGGGCCTTCGTAGGGCAGCCCCAGCTCGGAGTGCAGATCCTGGTAAGGGACGCCCAGCGCCTCGGCCACCCCCCGGCGCAGGGAGGGGGCGTCGCCGTTGTCCAGTCGGGTAAGGGCCAGCAGGGTGTCGAGGAGGGCCTCGCCCTGAGGCGGCTCGCCCAGCACGTGCAGCCCGCCACGGATGATGGCGTCCTTCAGCTCGCAGATGTAGCCGTCCACGTGCAGCAGGAAGGAGTCGAAGTCGTCGGGCTCCCGCTCCACCCCCAGGTCGCGGTGCAGGTTGGCCCGCTCCACCAGCTCCCAGATCTGCCGGCGCACCAGGGGCAGCTTGCCCGGGTCCATGGCCTGGGCGCGGGCATATTCGTCCATGAGCTGCTCCAACCGGGCCAGGTCCCCGTAGGTACCGGCGGCAGTCATCGGCGGCATCAGGTGGTCGACGATGACAGCATGGGCGCGGCGCTTGGCCTGGGCCCCCTCGCCAGGGTCGTTGACGATGAAGGGGTAGAGGAGGGGCAGGTCGGGCAGGCTAACGGTAGGGTAGCAGCTATCCGAGAGGCCGATGCCCTTGCCCGGCAGCCACTCCAGGGTGCCATGCTTGCCCAGGTGCACCACTGCGTCGGCGCCGAAGCCGTCCCGCAGCCAGCGGTAGAACGCCAGGTAGTGATGGGTGGGCGGCAGGTCGGGGCTGTGGTAGACGGCCATGGGGTCCTCGCCGAAGCCCCGTGGCGGTTGCAGCCCCAGGTAGACGTTCCCGAGAACCAGGCCAGGCACGGCCAGGCCGCCGTCGCTCCGGTACACCTGGCCGGGGGGCGACCCCCAGGCGCGCTCCATCTCCTGCCGCGCGGGCTCGGGGAGGGCATCGAACCAGCGGCGGTAGTCTTCGCCAGCGACATGGCCCGGGGCGCGGGCCAGGTGCTCCTCCGTCAGGTGCTCCTTATCGTAAGTGCCCGAGGCCAGGAGCCTGCGCATGAGCTGGTCGCCGTCGACGGGCACCTCGGGCACCAGGTAGCCGGCCTCGCGCAGGGCGCCCAGCAGCCGCACGGCCGAGGCGGGCGTGTCCAGGCCGACGGCGTTGCCGGCGCGGGCGCTCCTGGTGGGGTAATTGCTCAGGACGATAGCGATGCGCTTCTCGCCATTGGGCTTGCGCCGCAGCGCTGCCCAGCGGAGGGCCTGCCCAGCCACGATTTCCACCAGTTCGGGAGCGGGCACCGCCCGAGCGACGGCCACGCCCAGCCTAGGCTCCTCCCTTTCTTCCTTGAAGGCGATGGGCAGGGCCACGATCCGCCCGTCCAGCTCGGGCAGGGCCACGTTCATGGCCACGTCCAGGGGCGAGAGCCCCACGGCGCTCTCCTCCCATTGCCTGCGGGAGGCGGTGGAGACTACCGCTTGCAGGATGGGGACGTCCAGCGACGCCAGGGCGCGCGCCGTGGCGTCGGGGTCGTCGCGGGCCAGGGCGAAACTCAGGGCGGACACGACGCAGTCCACCACCGGTCGCCCGCGGTCGTCCAGAAGGTGCCGCCTCAGGGCCAGGGGTAGCTGGCCCGGCACGGTGGCCTCGTCGCGGAGGCTGTAGCAGAACACCGGCAGGGTGTTGGCGCCCCGCTCCTCCAGCGCGCGGACCAGCGCGGCTATGGCCTCCGTGTCGCCGACGGCCCAAAGGGCTCGGTAGAACAGCACTGCCACCACCGGCTGCCCCGGGCGCCAGTAGCGCTCGGCATACTCTTGCGCGGAAAGGGCCCCGGGGACGCCGGGGCGCCAGATGCCGTCCCAGGGAAGGGGGAGGGGCGGGCCGTAGCCATGGGAGGTGCCCAGCAGGGTATCGCTCAGAAAGAGTAGGAGGTGGCGGAGGTTCTCGGTGCCTCCGTGCACAAGGTACTCGTAGGCCCGCGCTACGACGGCCGCAGGTGCCGTCGATGCCGCCTCCAGGGCAGGGTCGCGGGTGGCCTCGCCCGGGCAAGCGACGAAGGGGACGCCGCGCTCTCGACATAACGCAGCCAGTCGCTGGACGCCCTCCTCGAAGGCGTTCTTGCCTCCCAGCAAACGCAACAGCACCAGCGAGGCACGGGAGGCCGTCCCAGCCAGGAACCCGTCCAGGGCCTGGGGAGAGGACAGGTGGCGGACGTGGCGGGCATGGACTGCCGGGAACCCCTGGGGAAGGTTGTCCAGGGCCCCGGCCAGGGCCTGCAGGTCGGTATCGGCGGTCGTCAGGAAGACTATCATATGTCCGCTGCTCCCGGGCCTCGGGAGAGCGGACAGGAGGGACGGAAGGCCCCTCCTGGGCGCCCTCCCCGACGCGAGGAGGCCCGCGCCCGTCTCCCGGGCAGGTCTCCTGGCTGGCAGATCGTCGCCCTCGGCGCCTTCCCATCCCCAGCGGGACAGTGGCCTCTGCCGGGGCTCCCTGCTCACAGTGGCGCGGCCGCGGGGGCTTTCACCCCACTTCCCTGTTAGGCCCTTGCGGGCACCCGGGAGACACCGTATGCGGTTGTCGGTCGCCCTCTTCTTAACATAGGCCGCTCGCCCCGTCAAGGCTGTCGGCGGGCCTGGTCTCGCCGGCGGGCCGGGGCCACAGGTCGTCTCCAATCGGGCCGAAGCACCAGACGCGTGCTACGATAGGGGCGATGAGCGCCCGCCTGCTGATGCTGCAGGGCACCATGTCCCACGTGGGCAAGAGCGTGCTGGTGGCCGCCCTGTGCCGCATCCTGTACCGGGACGGTCTCCGCGTCGCGCCCTTCAAGGCCCAGAACATGGCCCTGAACTCCTACGTCACTCCCGGCGGCCTCGAGATCGGGCGCGCCCAGGCGGTCCAGGCCGAAGCTGCCGGCCTGGAGCCGGAAGTGGAGATGAACCCCGTGTTGCTCAAGCCCGAGGCCGACCACCGCAGCCAGGTGGTAGTGCTGGGCCGGCCCATCGGCTCCTTCAGCGCCAGCGAGTACTACCGCATGAAGCCCTCTCTGCTGCCGATAGTGCTCGATGCCCTGGAGCGCCTGCGCTCCCGGTTCGACGTGGTCATCATGGAAGGGGCAGGCAGCCCGGCGGAGATCAACCTCAAGGCCCACGATATCGTCAATATGGGGCTGGCCCGGAGGGTGGAAGCGCCGGTGCTGCTGGTGGGGGACATAGACCGGGGCGGCGTCTTCGCGCAGCTAGTGGGGACGCTGGAGCTGCTGCCCCCCGAGGAGCGCGCCCTGGTGAAGGGCCTAATCATCAACAAGTTCCGTGGCGACGCGGCATTGCTGGTGCCCGGCGTGCGCTTCCTGGAGGAGCGCTGCGGGGTGCCCGTGGCGGGCATCGTGCCCTACGACCCCGACCTGGCCCTGGCCGAGGAGGACTCGGTGGCCCTGGAGCGGCCTCCCGGGGAGCGTGAAGGGGTGCTGGACGTGGCCGTGGTGAGGCTGCCCCGCATCGCCAACTTCGATGACGTGGACCCCTTGCGACGCGAGCCAGGGGTGGCCCTGCGCTTCGTGTCCCGAAGAGGCGAGCTGGGCCAGCCTGACCTCATCGTCCTGCCGGGCAGCAAGACCACCGTAGCCGACCTGGAGCACCTGCGCGCCACCGGCCTGGCCGAGGCCATCGTGCGGGCCGCCAGGGACGGTGCGGCGGTGGTCGGCATCTGCGGCGGCTTCCAGATGCTGGGCCGAGCGGTGCTGGACCCGGATGGCATCGAGAGCGACCGGCCCCGGGCCGATGGGCTGGGCCTGCTGCCTGTGGTCACCGTATTCCGCCCGAGCAAGACGACCCACCGAGTCGAGGCGCGGGTGGTGGCCGACCGCGGGCTGCTTGCCGGCTGCCGCGGCCTCCAGGTGCGCGGCTACGAGATACACATGGGCGAGTCCCGGGGCGAGGCGCCCGCTGCGCCCTTCCTGCTCCTGGCCCGTTCGGGGGAGCCCTGCCAGGTGCCCGACGGCGCCCTCAGTGACGACGGCTGGGTGCTGGGCACCTACGTCCACGGCCTCTTCCACAACCGCGACCTGCGGCGGCGGATGCTCCTCAACCTGGCGCGGCGCAAGGGCGTCCCTCTGCCCGAGGCGCCCGAGGACGCCGCCGACCCCTACGACCGGCTGGCCGACCTGGTGCGCGCCCACCTGGACATGCGCCTCGTGTACCGTGTCCTGGGCCTCGAGCAGTGAGGGTGAAGGCGCCCGCCCTGCCCCTGCGTGCCCCATCGTATTACGGATGGTGGATGGCCCTCGCCTCCATGGGGGCCCTGGCCGTCAGTTCCGGCGTCTCTTTCTGGTCGTTCGGTCTCTACCTGGAGCCCCTGGAGCGGGAGATGGGCTGGAGCCGTTCCCAACTGACAGGGGCCATAAGCCTCACCACGGCGGTCAGCGCCCTGATGGGGCCGGTCGTAGGGTGGTGGGTAGACCGGTTCGGCGTGCGCTCGGCCTTCCTGCTCGGCACCATTCCCACCGCTATTTCGTACTTTCTCCTGGCGGGAATCGGCTCCCTCTGGCAGTTCTACGCCCTGATGCTGGCCGGGGCGGTGGTCAGGACCTGGTTGATGAACGTGCCCGCCCAGGCTCTGGTATCGCGGTGGTTCATGTGGCGGCGGGGACAGGCCCTGAGCCTGGCCAACGCCGGCCTGGGCCTGGGCGGGTTCATCTTCACGCCGGCCCTGGTCTATATCATGGAGACCTGGGGCTGGCGACAGGCTTTCGCCTTCTCCGGACTGGCGGTTATCGGCTACTTCCTGCCTGTGGCGCTCCTGCTGGTGAAGGACAGCCCGGGCCAGTTGGGCGTGGAGGAGCCGCCGGCGCGGCCCTCCACGTCGCCATCGCGGGCTGCCGCGGGTACCGTCAGCTACCGACTGCACGAGGCGGTGCGCACGCCCGTGTTCTGGTCCATCGCCGGGGCACAGGGGCTGCTTTACCTGGCCCAGCTCTCGTTCCTCATCCATGCCGTGCCCTTTCTCCGCTCGGAAGGGCTGTCGCCGGGCGGGGCGGCAGCGTTGGTGTCGGCTATTACTGCCCTGTATACGGTGTTGAGGGTGGCCATGGGCAGGGTGACAGACTGGGTGCCGCCCCGCATGCTGGGGGTGGGCATCGCCACATTGCAGGCCATGGCCCTGGGGCTCGTACTGTGGACGACGGCGCCGCCGGCGCTGGCCGTGTTCGTGCCGGTGTGGGCGCTGGGGCAGGCGAACGGCTCCGTCATTGAGCCCCTGCTCATCGGGCGTTACTTCGGAGTCGCCCATTTCGGCGCTGTCCTGGGCGCTTCGGGCGTCATATCCACTATGGGATTCGCCATAGGGCCGTTCCTGGCCAGCGCCCTGTACGATGCTCTGGGGGACTACGACGCGGCGCTGCTGATGTTCATCGGCGCCTTCGCGGCGGCGGGATGCTGCTACCTGCTGGTGGGGCCGTTGGGGAGGCGGTTGCAGGCGCGGGAGCAGGGAGCGGCTTCTCGGGGCGTCTGAAACACAGGCCGAAAACAAAAATGGTGGAGACGGAGGGGAGTCGAACCCCTCGTCCAGGGGAAGACCAACCCGGACCGCCTACAGGCTTAGCCGGCCCTTAGCTCTCGCCTGCCGTACCGCCGCCGGCTACGTACCGGCAGGCCAGCCGATCGTTCTTAGGCCCCCCTTATCGGCGTCGGGGAGGCTGCACCCCTGCTCTCTGGCGCCGCTCCCGGCCCACAGGGGAGAGGCCGGGGCGACGTGCTGCCTAATCGCTTAGGCAGCGAGAGCGAGTTCAGGCTCGCCAGTTACTTTTTGCCACCTGTTTAACGAGGGCTGTGGCGACCTCGGCCTGCTGTCCGGGCCCGACCTTCCCTGTCGAAACCCGCTCGTCCCCACGCAGCAATCCTATTATAGCGCAGGAGGTCCGGGGCGCGCACCCTCGTGCCAGGAGGCAGGGTCTCCTAGGCCCGGCGCATGAGGGCCTGGCGCATGCGACGCTCGGCCTCCTTGCGGGCCAGGTCCTCGCGCTTGTCGTACTTGCGCTTGCCCCTGGCCAGCGCGATCTCCAGCTTGGCCAGTCCGCGCCGGTTGATGTACAGGCGCAGGGGGACGATGGTCATGCCCTCGCCCTTGCGCAGGGCCTCGACCATCTGGCGGATCTCGCGGCGAGTGAGCAGGAGCCGCCGCTTGCGGGTCGGGTCGTGGTTCCAGCGGCCGGCGGGGGGGTAGTGGGCGATATGGGCACCAACCAGCCACATCTCGCCGTTCTCCGGGCGAACGTAGGCGTCGCGGAGGTTCACCCGGCCCAGGCGGATGGACTTGATCTCCGTGCCGGTGAGCTGGATGCCCGCCTCGTAAGTCTTGACGATCTGATAGTCGTGGTAGGCCTTGCGGTTGACGGTGACGGTCTTCTCCGCCGGCGGCGGGGCCTTATTCGACATAACGTCACCGCCCGGTCTGGGCGGCGATGACCTGTCGCAGGTGGTTGACGGCCGTCTCCAGGGCCAGGTCGCGGCCCTGCTGCTCCTGTTCGGTAGATACCTGGATGTCCGGGCTCACGCCCACCCCTTCGATGAGCTCTCCCCTGGGGGTAAGCCAGCGTGCCACCGTCACGTACAGGGCGCCGCCGTCGGACAGGTCGTGCAACTGGTTGACGGTCGCTTTGCCGAAGGTCTTCTCGCCGATGAGGATGGCGCGGTTATTGTCCCTCAGGGCGGCGGCCAGGACCTCCGCCCCGCTGGCCGAGCCGGGCCCCACCAGTACCACCATGGGGATGCCGGTGCCCTCTCCACCCGGGCGGGCCTCGAAGCTGCGCTCCTTGCCCCCGCGCTCCACCTCGGTGAGGATGGTCCCGTTGTCCAGGAACATGTCGGCGATGTTGATGGTGGCGTTCAGGGAGCCGCCCGGATTGATGCGCAGGTCCAGCACCAGGCCCCTGGCCCCTTTGCTCTTGATATCCCGCAGGACCTGGGCCAGGTCGGGCACCGTCTGCTCCGTTATCTGTTCGATCTGGACGTAAGCGATGTCGGGCAGGGCACGGCCGTTGCTGTCGGTGACGGGACGGCTCGTCACTGTCGGCACGACGATGCGGTCGCGTACGATGGTGACCTCCTCGGTGGTGCCGTCCCGGTGCTGGACAGTCAGGCGCACCTGGGTGCCCCTTGGGCCACGGATGCGCCGCACCGCCTGGGCCACGCTCCAGCCCGAGGTGGACTCCCCGTCCACGGCCAGCAGGCGATCGCCCGGGCGGATGCCGGCCCGCTCTGCCGGCGAGCCGGTGAAGGGGGCAACGATGACGATGTCGCCGCTGTAGGGGTCCTGCTCCACCCGCGCGCCGATGCCCTCGAAACTGCCGGTAATGATGTCGATGCCCGAGTCCTTGGACTCGGGGTCGATGTACAGGGTGTGCGGGTCGCCCAGTGCCTTCAGCATGCCATCGATGGCGCTGGAACGCAGGAGGTCGGGCGTTACCTTGTCAGGGTCGACATATCGTTCCTTCAGGATCTGGTAGATCTCTTGCAGGACGCGGAAGTCGGGAGCCTCGGTGGCGGCGGCGCTGGCCTGAGGACGTGGTTGCTCGCCGCGACTTTCGCCGACGATGAAGCCCACGATGCCCGCCATGACGGGCAGGGCCACGACAAGCAGGCCCAGCGCCAGCAGCCGTAAGCGGTAACGCATCACCGTACCCCGATATGGCCCACGGTTGTCGAGTCCAGTCTACCATTGGCCAGCTATGGGGACAACGCCGGTGCGGGACCCGCGAGCGGCAGCGCCGGCGCTGACGGCGGCCTCCGCGTCCGGATGTACTTTTGTAGTCGCCGTTCAGCGGCCGATGGTGCCGGTGACCGGGTAAGGGGGCTGGAAGTCGGCATAGTCGAGTAGCGCTGGGGCGAGGAGGAGTGTAGTCTGAGGTGGAGGCTGGGGACGATGCTACATAACGGACATAGTGCGAACCAAGCCCGTTATCGCGTCCGCGTGGACGCCCCGCCCCTGCGCTTCGCCGCCGCCCACTTCGCCACCTTCGGCGGCGACGCCGAGCCCCTGCACGGCCACAACTACCAGGTGACTATCGAGGCGGAGGGGGATCTGACGGCCGACGCCTGGGTCATCGACTTCGGCGAGCTGCGGGCGCTGGGGACAGCTCTGTGTCGAGAGCTGGACCATCGCTTCTTGCTCCCCGAGGCGAACCGCCATATCGCCGTGGCGTGGGACGAGGGGTCGGTGGAGGTGCGGTTTGGCGACCGACGATACGTGTTCCCGGCGGTCGACGTGGCCCGCCTTCCCGTCGAGAACTCCACCGCCGAGTGCCTGGCCCGCTACCTGGCCGCACGGCTGGCGAAGGAGCTGCGCGGCCGCGGCCACCGTCATCTGCGCTCCTTGACGGTGGGCGTTGAGGAGGCCCCGGGACAGTCGGGATGGTGTACTATTGCCCTGACGACGGAGTGAGGCCCTCATCGTTATGTCGAGCAGGAGGAGGCCATGAGGGACGACGTCTGCTTCCGGCCTGCCCACGAGCTGGCCGACCTGGTGCGCAGCCGCCAGCTATCGCCGGTGGAGCTCATGGAGGCGTGCCTGGACCGCATCCACCGCCTCGACCCTGTCATCAGGGCGTTCGTGACCCTGCGCTCCGAGGACGCCCTGGCCGAGGCACGCCAGATGGCGGACCGCATCGCCCGGGGCGATGAGGTGGGGCCGCTGGCGGGCTTGCCCCTGGCAGTGAAGGACCTGGAGGATGTGGCCGGGCTCCCCACCACCTACTGTTCCCTTCCCTTCAAGGACAACGTCGCCCAGCGAGACTCGGTGCAGGTGGCCAGGCTCAAGGCCGCCGGGGCCATCGTGGTCGGGAAGACGACCACGCCGGAGTTCGGATACACCTTCTTCTGCCGGAACCTCCTCACCGGTGCCACCCTGAACCCCTGGCACCCCGAGCGGAGTCCTGGCGGCTCCAGCGGCGGCTCGGCGGCGGCCATCGCCTCCGGCATGGTCCCCCTCGCGACCGCCTCCGACGCTGGAGGCTCCATCCGCATCCCGGCCGCCTACACTGGTTGCTTCGGCATCAAGCCCCAGTTCGGCCGGGTGCCCATGGGCCCCTTCGACGTCATTCCCTGGGGCGGGCTGACCTGCTATGGGCCCATCACCCGCACCGTCATGGATGCCGCACTGTACCTGGACGCGGTGGTCGGCGACCACCCTTCCGACCCGCACTCGTTGCCCCATCCCCGGTATTCTTATGTCGAGAGACTGCGGGAGCCCCTGCCGCGGCTCCGCATCGCCTGGAGTCCCACTCTGGGCTACGCCGTGGTCGAGCCGGAGGTCCTGCGAGAGGCCGAGGCGGCCGCCCGCGCCTTCCAGGAGTTGGGCCATGAAGTGGACGAGGTGGAGGACGTCTTCCCCGACCCGGCCTGGGCCTGGGGCATCGTCGAAGGCGGGGCCATGTGGATGCGCATCGCCGACAAGGTGGAGAGGCACCGTGAAGAGTTCGGCCGCGGCTTCCTGGCCATGGCCGAGAGAGGTCGGCACGTCACTCAGGAGCAGTACTACCGGGCGCAGAAGGTGCGCGCCGATCTAATCAACCGGCTGTGGCAGCTCTTCGAGCGCTACGACCTGCTTCTGACCCCCACAGTGGCTACGGAGGCCGTGGACGCCCGCGGGCACCTCAGCATGGAGATAGCGGGCCGCCAGGTCGAAAACCCGCTGGCCTACATCCCCTTCACGTACCCCTTCAACCTCTCGGGGCACCCTGCCGCCACGGTGCGGGCGGGCTTCACCGAGCGCGGTCTGCCCGTGGGCCTGCAGATAGTGGGCCCCAGGCTGAGAGAGGACCTGGCGCTGCAAGCGGCCTACGCCTACGAGCAGGCGCGCCCGTGGGCCCACCATTGGCCACGGGACATCGGCGCGCAGCCGGCCGGCGCCTCACCGTCCTAGAGGCCGCGTCGGGCGGCCCTGAAGACGGCGCCGATGACCCAGATTATGGCTATCACCAGGAAGACGAAGAACAGGATGCGGGCGATGAGGGCGGCGATTCCGGCGACAATGCCGAAGCCGAACGCTGCCGCCAGGATCGCTATCAGGAAAAAGATGAGGGCCCAGATGAGGACACCCACGCTCTCACCCCTCC
>BEIA01000050.1 GCA_002898715.1 bacterium HR24
GATTTCAGCTTCAGCGGCCTCAAGACCCACGTCCTGCGGCTGGTCAGGGGGGAGCGGGGCCAGGCGCCGCCCGCTCCGGAGCTGGCGGCTGCCTTTCAGGAGGCAGTCGTGGACGCGCTGGTGGCCAGGGTGTTGCGGGCGGCCGAGGAGCACGAGGTGGCCGAAGTGATGGTGGTGGGAGGCGTGGCCGCCAACCGCCTGCTGCGGGAGGAGCTCTCCCGTCGCTGTCCGCTGCCCGTGAGGGTGCCGCCCCCTGCCCTGTGCACCGACAACGGTGCCATGGTGGCGGCCTGCGCCTGGTTCAGGCTGACGCTTTTCGGGGACGTGGCCCCGCTGGACGTGGACGTGCGGCCGGGCCTGCGCCTGGCCTGACGGCCTCCCTCAGCCCGCCGGGGCCTGGCCGTGGTACTCGACGTCGGTGACGTGGGGGCCCCAGATGGCGCCGGTGCCGGCGTCGTCTACCTCCCACATGGCGATGTGGGCCATGAACCGGTCCGGGGCGGCACCGTGCCAGTGCTCCTCGCCTGGCGGGGTGTGGACCACGTCGCCCGCCCGCACCTCCACGACCTGCCCGCCACGGGACTGCACCAGCCCCCGCCCTTCGACGATGTACAGCGTCTGGCCCCGGGGGTGCGAGTGCCAGGCGGTGCGGGCGCCCGGCGAAAAGCGGACGAGGCTGACGCGCATCCGCTGGTAGTCCCCGTCGCCTACCAGGGCATCGATCCACACGTCGCCCGTGAACATGCGCGTCGGGCCCTTGCTGCTCTGCTGTCTGGACCGGACCTCCATGTCGTGCCTCCTACTCCAGAGTATATGGCGGCGCTGCGGCCCGGCGGGACAGGGGCGGCCCGCCGGTCACTCGCTGACGTAGTAGTCGCGGCGGCGGCGCTGCAGATAGGCCTGCACCTCAGCCGAGGAGACCCCCAGCCGGTGCAGGGTGTGGCGCACGAACTCCAGCCCCGCCTCGAAGCCCGGGTGCACCACCTCGTTGGCCCCCAGCTCGCGCAGGGCGCGGTGCGTCTCGGGCCCCGCCCCGCGGGCGATGACGTCCACCTCCGGGGCCAGCCTCTTGGCCGTGGCCACGATGGCCTGGGCAGAGGCGGGGTCGGCCTGGGTTATGGCCAGCACCCGCGCCCGGGTCAGCTGGGCCTGCTCCAGCACCAGTGGGCTGGTGGGCTCGCCGTGGACGTAGGGGATGCCCTGCTCCCGCAGCCAGCGCACCGCCACCGGGTCCTGCTCGATGACGAGGCAGCGGAAGCCGCGGCGGCGGAGGGCGGCGACCAGTTCGGAGCCGGCCTCGCCCAGCCCGCAGACCACTACATGGTTGACCAGCGTCTCGCCGGTCGGGACCTCCACCGCTGCCGGCGGCGATGCCCGCAGCAAGGAGTCGGCCAGGGCAGCCCCCCAGCGGAGGGCGAAGGGGGCCAGCAGCAGGCTCAGGAAGGCTGAGCCCAGCAGCGCCGAGGACGTGCGCTCGTCCAGGACCCCTTCGTCGCCGGCTACCGACACGGCCAGGAAGGCGAACTCGCCCGTCTGGGCGAGCAGCAGCCCCGAAAGCAGCGCGGTCCGGGGCAGATAGCCGAAGGCCAGGGCCAGCCCGCCGACGATGGTCAGCTTGCCCACGGTCCCCAGGGCGGTGAGGGCCAGCACCTCCGCAGGGGCCTCCACCAGCGTTCGCGGGTCCATGAGCATGCCCATGGAGACGAAGAAGAGGGCGGCGAAGGCGCTACGCAGGGGCACCACTTCGGCCAGCCCCTGCTGGGCGTGCTCCGATTCGGCCAGCACCAGCCCGGCCAGGAAGGCGCCGAAGGCCGGAGAGAGGCCGGTCACCGCTCCCAGGGCCGTTCCGCCCAGGGCCAACACCAGGGTGCCCAGCAGGAACATCTCGCGCGAGCCTCGCAGGGCGAGGAGGGACAGGGCCTTGGGGGCGATCCTGGTGGCGAGGAAATAGGTCACGGCCAGGAAGCCGGCCGCCTTGGCCGCCGTGAGGCCCAGCGTGAGGCCTAAGGATTCTTCGTTGCCGCCGAGAACCGGCATGGCCACCAGCAGTGGCACCAGGCTCAGGTCCTGCACCATCGAGACGCCCACGGCCACGCGTCCGTGGACGCTGTCCACCTCGCCGCGGTCCTCCAGCAGCCGCAGGGCGATGGTGGTGCTGGAGCTGGCCACCGCCCACCCCGCTACCAGGGAAGCGGTCGTCCCCAGCCCCAGGGCCCGGCCGATGAGCATCCCCAGGCCGATGACCGCCCCCACCTGCACCAGGCCGCCGCCCACGGCCACTGGCCCCACTTCCCGCAGCCCCCGCAGGCTGAGCTGCAGCCCCAGGCCGAACATGAGCAGGGCCACGCCCACGTCGGCCAGGCGCTGCACCGGCTCCACATCGGCCACGGGGCCGGGCGTGTAGGGGCCCAGCAGCAGCCCGGCCAGCAGATAGCCCAGCACCGGCGGCAGGCCCAGCACGTGCGCCAGGGCGCCGCCGGCCAGCGCTGCCGCCAGCACTATGGCCAGCAGTCCTACCAGGTCGGTCTCGGGCATCGGGAGCGGTCCGAGGGGAGGGAAGGGACGAGCGACCAGCGGGGCGGAACGCGAAAGTCCCCGGCCCCTATCTTACCACGACCGTAGGTGGCTCACTGGTTGGTCTCCTGCAGCCAGCGCAGGAACTGGGGGTCCTTACGCCAGCCCGGCCTGACCTTCACCCAAAGCTCCAGGTAGATGGGCCGGCCCAGCAGGTGCTCCAGTTGCTCGCGGGCCCGGCTGCCCACCTGCTTCAGGGCCTGGCCGCCCCTCCCGATGAGGATGCCCTTCTGTCCTTCGCGTTCCACGAACACCAGGGCGCGGATGTAGTCCTTGCCCCCGTGCTCCGCGTCCTGCTCCCTGAACTCGTCGATGGCCACGGCCACGGCGTAGGGCACCTCTTGCCGGTAGAGGCGGTACACCTCTTCCCGCACGATATCGGCCGCCAGGGCCCGTTCGCTACGGTCGGTCACCTCGTCGGGCGGGTAGAGGGGCTCGCCCTCCGGCAGGTGACGCACCACCAGCTGGAGCAGCAGGCCTACCCCGTCGGCCCTGAGGGCGCTGATGGGCACGATCTCGCGAAAGGGGAATCGGCGGGCGTACTCGTCCATGACCGGCAGCAGCTCGGCCTTGTTGCGCACCGTGTCCACCTTGTTTATGGCCAGTAGGGCCGGCTTCGACTCCTGCTCCAACAGACGGAGGATGTTCTCCTCGATGTCGCCCGGCGGCCGCGGCTCGACCATTAGCACTACCAGGTCGGCCTCGACGATGGCGTCGCGCGCCAGGCGCACCATCTGCTGGTCGAGCAGGTGGGCGGGTCGCCCGAGGTAGCCCGGGGTGTCCAGCAGGACCACCTGGTAGCCGTCGCCGGTCAGGATCCCGCGCACGTTCTCGCGGGTGGTCTGGGGCTTGGGGGCCACCGCCGACACCTTGAACTGCAGGAGCTGGTTCAGCAGGGTGGACTTGCCCACGTTGGGCCGCCCGACGATGGCCACTGCCCCGGCCTTGAAGGGGGCCTTGCGCCGGCGGCTGCCCTTGGCCCGGGCCATGTCTAGGACAGAGGGCAGCGGCCGCAGCCGCCCCGCGTGCAGTACTGGCGGTACAGATAGAGCATGCCCTGCTGGCGCTGGGCGCCGACCGTGACCCGCCCCGGCGACAGGGCCTCGTCCAGGTGGCGGGTGCAACCGTACGGGCCGGGGCGGGGCAGGCGGCGGTAAAGGGACAGACAGGCCGCCTCCAGGTCGCGGTTGCGCGCCTCATCGGCCAGGGCCAAGGCGAGTGGCAGTACGGCGTTGACGGCCAGCTCTACCGCTCTGCTCCGGCCGATGCTGCCCCCGTGCCCCCGCACCGACAGGGTGTCCAGGAGGCGGCGGACGTCCCCTGCCCTCACCGAGGGCAGGAGAGCGGCGAGGAGGCCCGGGCCGGCCAGCCGCGCGAGCAGGCAGGCCAGAGCGGCCAGACGGCGCTGGGGCCGGTTTGCGGGCCGGCCAGGCCGTCCCTGGCCGGCCCCTGCCGCTACTCCCCGGGCGAGAAGGTGCAGAGCCACGGCCGGCGCCTGCGCTTCGGGGGCGCCCGCCACCGTCCGGCGCAGCTCCTGCCAGGGGACGGCTGCGGCCAGAGCGCCGAAGAGCCCCGCGTTGCCCCCGTAGCCGCAGGCCTCGACCAGGGTGCGGTAGAGGGCTTCCTCCCATCCTACCGCCAGGGCGGAGCGACGCAGGCGGTAGGCCTTCTGGCGCAGGCGCATCTCGCCCATCTTGTCCAGGAGGCGGCCCACCTCGTCGGCGCCCAGGCGATGGACGGCCGTGCGACAGGGCTCCTGCCACAGCGTGCTTTCTTCGGCGGACAGGTGAGGGCCCAAGGCCACCACCGGCACCCGTCGTCCGCAGGCGAGGAGGGTGTCCTCGCCAGTATCGTCCCGGAGCACCACGTGCAGGACGAGGCCGTCGTATGCCGGGTCGCGGTGGTGTCCGTGACGGCGGAAGTCGCTGGCCAGCACGTGCACCTCTACGTCGCCCCGGACGGGGCCCGTTGGCGTGACGATGACCGCGTGGCGGAAGTCCGGCCCCGGGCCAGCGTTGGGCAGGCCCCGGAAGACCACTCGCAGGGGCTGGCCGTCGCGGGTGCGCAGGGCCCGGGCCGGGAAGCGGAGCCCCTGCCAGACGCGGGCCAGGGCCCGTTCCCCGCTGGGGAGGGCGTCAGGGGCTGTCGCGCTCCCCATCATAGGCGGCGTCCGCCCGGTAGGGGAAGCCGGCGCGCTCGGCTACCAGGGTCAGCAGTCGCGCCGACGCGCCGCGGGGCCGGTAGCGGGCCGTCTCCCAGTCGCTGACGGTCTGCTGGCGGACGCCCAGCTCTCGGGCCAGTTCCGCCTGGCTGAGGCCGAGGTAGCGCCGCAGCCGGCGCACCTGCCGGGCGTCCCATTCTGGCCCCTTGGTGCCCATGACAGCACCATCTTACACGGTTCCGTGTAAGCCCGCAAGCCTGGCCCCTGCCAGGGCGCGTTGCTAGAATGGAGTTAGAGGAGGCGCATATGGCCGACGCCGAGGAGACGGGCCCCAAGCGGGCGCTGGTGGTGGCAGCCCATCCCGACGATGCCGAATTCGGTTGCGCCGGCACCGCCGCCCTGTGGGGCCGCAACGGCTGGGAGTTCTACTATCTGGTCTGCACCGACGGCTCCAAGGGCTCCAACGACCCCGAACTGGTCATCGAGCGCCTCATCGCCACCCGTCGGCGCGAGCAGCGAGAGGCAGCCCGCCTCCTAGGCGTGCGAGAGGTCTTCTTCCTGGACTACGTGGACGGTGAGCTGGCCTATTCCCGCCAGCTGGTGCGGGACATCGTGCGCTATATACGCCTGGTCCGTCCCCACGCCGTCTTCACTCACGAGCCGTCGCAGATCATCGCCAACCGGGCCATAAACCATCCCGACCATCGTGCCGTGGGCGAGGCGACTCTGGACGCCGTCTACCCCATGGCCCGCACCCGGCCCGCCTTCCCCGACCTGACCGCCGAGGGGCTGGAGCCGCACCGCGTGGGAGAAGTCTACCTTTGGAACAGCGGCGAGCCCAACTTCGCTGTGGACATCACCGACGTGCTGGAGCTCAAGATGCAGGCCCTACTCTGCCACCGCAGCCAGATCCACGAGGCCGAGCGGTTGATGGAGACCCTGCGAGAGCGCCTGAGGGGTGAGGACGGGCGCTACCACGAGCGCTTCCGCCATATCCAGCTCGCCTTCTAGCCCGGGCGCGTCGTAGCCGGGACAGGGCGGAAAGAGAACAGGGGTGGCCATGGCCACCCCTGTTCGTACTGTTCGGGCTCGGGTCAGCTCTCGGGGGCGCGGCTGCCCGCCGAGGGGACGGCGAACTGGCGCAGAAGACGCTGCGCCTCGCTGCCCACGCCCAGGTCGAGACAGTCGCAGTACGTGGAGTAGATGGCCCTGTCCAGGAGGCGGATGGCCTCGGGGGCCAGGAGGTCCCGGTGGTGGTAGCGCTGTCGGAGCAAGTGTTCCAGCCTGTTCAGGAAATAGACCTGCAGGCCGGAGTAGCGCCCCTCCCCTGCCTGGGTCCTCCCCAGTTCCTGCCTGCCCTCCAGGCCGGGCTCCATATCGTCCACCTCCCACCAGTAGGATATCCCATCGGATATTCCGTTACAACCACCCTTAAGGCGCTTCGGCCTGGAAGGACCTGTCCTGGTGCCCCGGCTGGATCAGCAAGTGCAGTTGGGAGCGGACGGCCATGGAGTGGTCGTCGTTGGCTGCCCTGTCGGCGGCATCGTCGCTCTCCCAGATGGAGACGCGCCCCACCTCTCCCGAGCCGTCGGCTGACCGTACGTAGTAGGTGCCGAGGCAACCGGGGAAGCGCCGGTAGTAGGCCACCAGCTCGCGGTTGAGGCGCTCCACCTCACCCTCGTGCCCCGGCGCCGCTCGCATCAGCGATACACGTATGTAGGCCATGGTCGCTACCCCCGTGGCTGTATTGGGCCTGGAGTAGCGCCAGTTTAGCGCCGGAGGCGACGCCTATCAAGATGGGCCTAAAGGCGGAGCTTACCGTGGGAGGGCTGCCGGCGCCGCTGCCGGCCGTCGCCGGCCAGCTCGCGCTCGATCTCCTCCACGGGGATGGCCCCCACCTCGTAGACGTAGCCGCACATGAGGCAGGAGGCGTAGGCGCCGTACCAGTCCTCCTCGAACACGAGGGAGCCGCGGCACCGGGGGCAGACCTTGGGCTTGGTGGTCGTGACCATCTTCCCTGGCCCTCCTCAAGTCAACAAAAAAGCCTCCGTCAGCACTGGCTGACCAAGGCCTTTCCGACGCCTCCGAGGTTAGTTGACGGGTTCGGGCCGAAAGGCTTAGCCCTACTCGCCCCTGGGGGCGAGATTCACCCCAAGAGAGCCTGTCCCCCGGTCCGCCATTCGGCGGATTAGGCGGGGCCACAGCCCTGCGGGCTTGTGACCTCGGTAACATTCTACCCTCCATCGACCGGCCTGTCAACAACAGCACCCTTGACACTGCTAAAATACGCATTTACTTTCCCCCAAAGGACGGGATATGGGGCGTTACATCCTGGCGCGGCTGCTCCTGAACCTCCTGGTCCTGCTGGCGGTGGCCTCGCTGGTCTTCCTCGCCTTGCGCCTCAGCCCGGGTGGCGCGCTGGAGGCGGCATCGCAGGGCGTGCAGGGCGACCCCGAACAGGCCCGCCAGGCTGCCCGCCGCTCCCTGGGCCTGGACAGGCCCCTGTGGGAGCAGTACTGGGACTACATGAGCGGACTCGCCCGCGGCGAACTGGGAGACTCCTTCCGGACCCGGTCGCCGGTGGCGCAGGAAATCCGCGAGCGGATCGGCCCCTCCTTTGAGCTGGGGCTGCTGCAACTGGCGGTGGCGCTGCTGGTCGGAGTGCCATTGGGGGTGGTCACGGCCGTCCGCCGTGACACCTGGCCCGACTACGTGTTGCGCGTGACGGCCGTCCTGTTCCTGGGTGTGCCCTCCTTCGTGCTGGCCATCTTCGTGCTGCTCTTCTCGGCGCGCTATCTGGGGTGGACGCCGCCCATCACTACCTACCGGGACCTGGCGCCCTTGCCCCCCTTCGATACGCCGGCCCCGGAGGACCCCTGGCTGAACCTGCAGGTGATGGCGTTGCCGGCCCTGATCGGCGGCCTGGGCACCGCGGCCATCGTCATGCGCTTCCTGCGCGCCCAGATGCTGGAGGTCCTGCGCCAGGACTATGTGCGCATGGCCCTAGCCAAAGGCCTGCCGGGCAGGCTGGTGGTGCTGCGCCACGCCCTGCGCAACGCCCTGCTGCCGGTGCTGACCCTCGCCGGGCTGGCCCTGGGAACGCTGGCGGCGGGCAACGTGGTCCTGGAGTCCATCTTTCTCATACCGGGGCTGGGGCTGTACGCCGTCAACGGAGTCCGCCAGAACGACTTCCCGGTCGTGCAGGGCATGACGGTGCTGGTGGCGTCATTTCTGGTCTTCGTGAACCTGCTGACGGACCTGGCCTATGCCTGGCTCGACCCCCGCGTCCGCTATGCCTGACGAGGCAGCCACCGGCGGGGTCGTCCCGGTGCCTGCGGCCGACGCCTTGTCCGGGCCAGCGCCCGGACCAGGTGTCCCCCGCGCCGTCGGCCGGTTCCTGCGGCGCCGGCCCCTTGGCGCGCTGGGCGTGGCGGTTGCCCTGGCCATGCTGGCGGCCTCGCTGGGCCCGCCGGAACCCCGTTTCGGCCTGCCCAACCTCCCCGACCGCCCCCTGGGCTTCCAGATGGGCAGGCCCTTCCTGGCCCGGTACGGCCCCGAGGACTTCTTTCGCGACGACTCGGGCCGTCTGGCCCGGTTCCAGCCGCCCAGCGGTCGCCACTGGCTGGGCACCGACGACAAGGGTCGGGACGTGTGGGCGCGCCTGGTCTGGGGCACCAGGAGGTCCCTGTTCTTCGCCCTGTGGGCCCTCGTCCTGGCCACCGTCGGCGGCACCGCCGTGGGCCTGGCCTCGGCCTATTTCCTGGGGTGGGTTGACATGCTGGTGCAGCGGCTCATGGACGGCCTGCAGTCGTTCCCGCCCCTTCTGGTGCTGATGCTGGTGGTGACCCTGACCGAGCCCAGCCTGAGGGTGCTGGCGTTCGCTCTGGCGGTGGTGGCCCTGCCGAGCGTGCAGCGAGTGGTCCGCAGCGTGGTGCTGGCGGTGCGGGAAGAGCCGTACGTGCTGGCGGCTCGCGCCCTGGGCGCCTCCCACCTCCGCACGATGCTGCGGCACGTCCTGCCCAACGTCATGGCCCCGGTCCTGACGGTTTTCTCGGTGGGGCTGGGCTCGGCGGTGCTGGCGGAGGCGGCCATATCGTTCGTGGACCCGTCCACCGTGCCGCAGTCTGCCTCCTGGGGCATCATGCTGGCCGAGGGTCGCGCCTACATGTTCGAGCATCCCCACGTGGTCCTGGCAGCGGGGGGAGCCATCGCTGGGGCGGTGCTGGCCTTCAACCTGGCCGGCGACGCCTTGCGGGACGTCCTGGACCCGCGGCTGCGCGTCCTCTAGCCTGGGGTAGAGTCGACCCGCGGGGCCACGGGCGCTATAATTCGCCCAGGGCCGCGGATCCGGCCCAGGAGGGGGTGAGACCCCTGCCCAGTCCGGCTGGCCGTCGCCTCACCAGGCGGCAGTTCCTGGGAGCGGCGGCGGGGCTGGCGGCGACTCTGGCAGGGTGCGGCGGCAGACAGCTCAGGGAAGGGCTCCCACCATCGGCGCCGCAGGAGCCGGTGACGCCGGTGCGCGGCGGCGTCCTGCGCCTGCCCGGCTACGAGGCGGCGGTCCTGGACACCCTGGACCCACATCAGACCCAGTTCGGGCCCATATACAGCTCTCATTCGGCTGTCTTCAGTAAGGTCCTGCGCTACGAAGACCCCCTCCAGGGTGTGATCGCCCCCGACCTGGCCGAGAGAATGCCGGAGGTCATCGGCGACCCTCCCCTGGAGTACGTCGTCCGTCTGCGCCCGGGTGTGCGCTTCCAGCGGCCCGGCGCCGTCCTCGGCCGTTCGCCCTCCCGCGAGGAGCAGGCGCTGGGCGGTCGCGAGCTTACGGCCGAGGACGTGAAGTACTCCTTCGAGCGCCAGATGAACGAGCGCAGCCCCCGCTGGCCCTTCTACTACCGCGCCTATCAGTACAAGGTCATCGACTCCATCCAGGTAGTGGACAGGTACACGCTGCGCATCCGCACCAGGGAGCCGGTGGCCCCCTTCCTGCACTACCTGGCCGACACCAACGCCTTCATCGTGGCGCGGGAACTGGTAGACGCCGGCGACGAGATGAACCGGCAGGAGGCCATGATCGGCACCGGCCCGTTCATCTGGGACAGGCTGGAGGTGCTGCAGCAGTCGCGTTTCGTCCGCAACCCCGACTGGTTCGGCTGGGACCGCCCCGAGCTGCAGCGGCCGTATCTGGACGGTTACACCTCCATCTTCGCCTTCGAGGACGCCGTCATCGAAGCCGCCTTCCGCGAGAAGAGGGTGGACGTTGCTCTATACCAGGCCAATCCCCAGTGGGTGGTGCGGCTGCGGCAGGAGAACCCGGAGCTGCAGGCGGTAGACGTGGGGCTCGCTGCCTGGGTCAACGCCCGCCTGCGGACCGACCGGCCCCCCTTCAACGACTTCCGGGTGCGTAAGGCAGTGCACCTGGCCACAGACCGCCAGCAGATCATCGACGCTGTCTGGCAGGGCTACGGGCGCATGCACGGGCCGGTGAGCCCCCTCGTGCACTGGGCCCTGCCCGAGGAGGAGCTGTCGTCCCTGCCCGGGTACCGCACCGGGCGGCGCCAGCGCGAAGAGGACGTAGCCGAGGCACGGCGGCTGTACGAGGCGGCGGGACGCCCGGCCATCGAGGTCACCTTCTCCAACATCCCTCCCGGCCTGGCGAGCTACGCCCCCCAGTACCAGCGCCAGCTCCAGCAGGCCCTGGGAGGCCAGGTGGAGGTGCGCGTGGTGTCCCAGAACGACATCTCCGAAGGGCACCGGCAGGGCACCATCGCCTTCAGCTTCGCCTACGACAACGGCTGGATCGACCTGGACGACTGGCTGTATCCCTACTTCCACAGCCGCGGCACCAAGAACACCTTCGGCCTGCGCGACCCGCAGCTCGACTCGCTCCTGGAAGCCCAGAGACGTGAGTTCGACCGCGACCGTCGCCGCGAGCTGGGCTGGCAGGTCCAGCGCTACCTGCTGGACAGGGTCCTGGCCAGGCTGGACATGGCCAGCCCGGTGGAGCTGTGGGTGGCCTGGCCCTACTATCGCGGCTTCCGGCCGCTGGTCTTCTTCGGCACGTCCTACTTCCTGGTGGACGCCTGGCTCGACTCCGGCCACCCTTCCTTCCGCGGCCGGCCGTCGGGCGGCTAGAACACGGACACCGTGCTGCCGCCGTCCACCTGGATGGTGGTGCCGGTGATGTAGCGGGCCTTGTCGGAGCAGAGGAAGAGCACCAGGTTGGCTACGTCTTCGGCCTCCCCCAGATAGCCCAGGGGGATGCGGGACTCCTCCTCCGAGACCACCTGCTCCAGGGTGCGGCCGGTGCGGCGCGCCCTCTCCTCGAGCAGGAACATGAGGCGCTCGGTGGCGATGTTGCCCGGGCAGACAGTGTTGACGGTGATGTTGTAGGCTGCCAGTTCGCGGGAGAGCGTCTTGGCCAACCCCACCACCCCCAGGCGGGCCGTGTTGGAAAGCACGAGGTAGTCCCTGGGCTGCTTCACGGCGGCGGAGGTGATGGCGACGATACGCCCGCTGCCGGAGCGCTTGAGATGGGGCAGCGCCTCGCGCACCAGTCGCACGGCCGAGAGCAGGTTCTGGTCGATGGCCCGTTGCCAGGCCTCCTCGCCCAGCTCCTCGAACAGGCCGGCGGGGGGCCCGCCCGCGTTGGCCACCACGATGTCCAGCCGCCCGAAGGCTGCCACCGCTTCGGCCACCAGCCTACGGATATCGTCGTAACGGGCCATATCGCACGGCACGGCCAGGACCTGGACACCCGTCTCCTCGGCGATGGCCCTGGCCGCCTCGTCCAGCGCCTGGCGGCCGCGGGCGGCCAGGGCGACCCGACACCCCTCTCGCGCCAGCCCCAAAGCTATGGCGCGGCCGATGCCCTTGCTGGCGCCGCCGACGATAGCTGCCCTGCCGCCGAGACCCAGGTCCATCTCTCTGCCTCCTCGACGTCGTCGGGGCCTGTGCGGGGGCGCGAGCACAGGGCCCGCCTCGTATGCTAACCCCTGCCTTCCTCGGGTCAATGGGGGCAGTATAATGGCCTCGAGACCCCTTCGGTCTCCTGCCGAACGGACCATGGCCAGGGCCTTGCGCAAGTCCCCCATCTATACCCGCGCCGGCGACCGGGGCGAGACCTCCCTGTTCGGCGGGCAGCGGGTGGCGAAGGACCATCCGCGGGTGGCGACCTACGGCGCCCTTGACGAGCTCAACTCCGCCCTGGGCGTGGCCCTGGCCTTCCTGCGCCAGCGGCGCGTAGCCGCCCTGCTGCGCCAGGTCCAGGCCGACCTCTTCCAGTTGGGCGCGGAGCTGGCCAGCCCGGGCTCCGACCGCTTCCGCCTGCCCGTCGAGCGGGTGTCGTGGCTGGAGCAGGCCATCGACGAATACGATGCCAGGGTGGAGCCGCTGAAGAGCTTCGTCCTGCCGGGGGGCGCTCCAGCGGCCTCCTTTCTCCACCTGGCGCGGGCGCTGTGCCGGCGTGCCGAGCGGGAGGCGGTGGCCCTCTCCCGGCAGGAGGAGGTGGGCGCCCACGTGCTGGCCTACCTGAACCGCCTCTCCGACCTCCTGTTCGTACTGGCCCGCTACGTCAACAAGGCCGAAGGCCGCCAGGAAACGCCCTGGCAGGGCCGCTGATATGCCCCGTCGGCTCCTGCTGGTCAGGCACGCTGCTCCCGAGCGGCCCCGTCGCATCGGCGAGCCGCACCTGCCCCTGAGCGAGA
>BEIA01000051.1 GCA_002898715.1 bacterium HR24
CCCCCGCCAGCGCCGGTGGACGCGGAGCGGCTCACGGCCATCGCCCGGGAACACGGCATCGAGATCCTAGGCCCGCCGCCCGGTGCCGGGGCCTAGTCCAGGGCGCGGAGTCCCTATCGGGCGGCTTGCTCCTCTTCCTGGCGGAGGGCCCGGTAGGCCAGTTTGGCCAGGCCGCCGGCCACGTGTACCCGCTGCTCCTCCCCGAGTTCACCCTTCAGCCGCTCCTCCACCGCCTCCGGCTGGGACGCGAGAAGGCTGCGGACGGCAGCGCCGCTCAGGCCGAGAAAGGAGGCGATTTCGTCGGCCGTCTTGTGTCCCTCCTCCCTCAGGACAACGGCATAGGCTGCCTCCATCAGGCTGGGGAGCCAGGTCAGGCGACGGCGCTCCACCAGGGAGCGGGGGCCACCCAGCACGTCGATGGCCTTGAGGAACACCTGCATGGCCCGTTGGTCGAGGTCATGCACCTGAGGCGTCACCTCAACCACCGTCTTCCCCTCCCTTCCCGATTTCCGACAGCCTCGGCCCGATACGCACCAGCCCTGTCGGCGTTATCTCCATGAGGTGGGTGGAGGTGTCGTGGCCGCAAAGACGGCAGCCATCGATGCGGAACAGCCGCACCGTCTCGCCCACCGGGACGCCGTAGAGCCGGGCCTGCTGCTGGGTCAGGACGGCCTGCTTGGCCAGCACCAGGGTGCCATCAAGGATGTGGCCCACGGCGTAGCCCCCTGCCGCCTCAGCGGTCATGGCCTCATGTCCGCTGCGCTTCTGCGAAATGAGCAGGGCTGTCTGCCGCCATTTCTTGAGGAAGTTGAAGATAGGCCGGACCACGTCTCGTGCCAGCATCTCCCGCGCCTCGTAGAGGCCGGTGAGGGAATCGATGACTACATGCCGCACTCGATAGGTGCGGATGGCGTGGGCCAGTGTATCGAACAAGGTGGGCAGGTCCTGGGCGATGACGCTGTGGCTGGCACCGTCAACGATGACGACGCGTTCCTGGACGGCTTCGAAGTCTATGCCCATGGCCTGGGCCCGCTGCCGCAGTCCCAGGGCAGCGAACGAGGCGGGGCTTTCCAGCGTCACCAGGCAGCAGGTCTCGCCTCGGGCAGCCTGGGTCAACGCGTATTGCTCCGCCATTAGGCTCTTGCCCGTATCGGAGACACCAGTAACCTGCAGGACGCTATACCTGGGGATGCCGCCCAGAGGCCTCTGGACAGGGCGGCCATCGGACCACTCGGTGACGAAGAAGAGATCGTCTAGCCCAGGGACACCGGTGGGCACCGGCTCGAGCCTGGGGGCGCTGCGGGCCACTTCCTCCAGGAGGACCACAGCGCCTTCGGGCACCGTGCGCTCCGCCACCTCCACATCCCTCCCTTCCATTCAGGATAACGAACGGCCAGTGCAACCCGGCAAGACGCCATGAGAGCATGAAGGGCACGAGAGGAAGGTGACTGAAGAGCTGCGTTTTCGCCCGGCGCCGCCGGCTAGTCCAGCGCCCGCAGGCCCTGGATGGCCGCCAGGCGGTGGCGCAGGGCCGACCAGGCGTAGGCCAGCGCGAAGGCCCCAGTGGTCACCAGCACCACGTTGGCCCCTGACGATATGTCCAGATAGTAGCTAATGTAGACCCCCGCCACTCCCGACAGCGCGCCGATGCCTACCGACAGCAGTACCAGCCGGTGGAAGCTGTCCGTCAGCAGGCGAGCGGTGGCCGCCGGGATGACTAGCGCCGCCACCAGCATGGTCACGCCGATGACCTGCATGGAGACGACGATGGTTCCGGCCAGGGCCAGGGCGAAGAGCGAGTCCAGCCACTGCACCGGCACGCCGTAGTATCCCGCCACCTCGGGGTCGAAGGTGACGAAGAGCAGCCGCCGGTAACAGAAGAAGACGAACACGGCCGCCAGGACTGTCATCACCGCCACCGCCAGCAGGTCCTGCGGCTGGATGCCCAGGATCTCGCCCAGCAGGGCCGCCTCGAAGTTGCGGGTGAAGGTGCGGTAGCGGCTGATGATGGCCACGCCCACGGCGAAGCTGGCGGTAGTGATGACGCCGATGACGGCATCGGCGCCCAGCATGCGGCGCCTCTGGACGGTGGTGTTGATCAATAGCGCCGAGAGGAAACCCCACAGCCCGGCGCCCAGGTAGAAGTTGAAGGCCATGACGTAGCTCACCACCGCGCCGCCCAGCATGGCATGGGAGAGGCCGTGGCCGATGTAGCTCATGCGCCGCAGCACCACGTAGACGCCCATCAGGCCGCACAGGGCGCCCACGAGCCCGGCTACGACGAAGCCCCGCACGAAGAAGTCGTAGGCGAAGGGCTCAAGCATCGCCGTCCCCCTCGCGAGCGCGGCTGCGGGCCAGGTGCTCCTCGTAGTAGCGGTGGGGCCGCTCGGCCACCAGCACCAGGCCCTCGTGGTGGACCACCGTCATGGGCGCGCCGTACGTACGGGACATTACCTCCGGCGTGAAGACCTGCGCCGGCGGCCCATCGGCCACCACTCGCTGGTTTATGCAGATCACCCTCGGCAGGTGGGCAGCCACGGCGTTTATCTCGTGGGTGGTGAGGACGATGGTGGTGCCATCGTGGTTCAGCTCGTGCAGCAGGTGCAGGATGTCGTCCCGGGTCTTGATGTCCACCCCGGCGGTGGGCTCGTCCAGCAGCAGCAGCCTGGGCGAGGAGACCAGGGCCCGGGCCAGGAAGGCCCGCTGCTGCTGCCCGCCGGAGAGGGCCCGGATATGCCTGCCCGCCAGGTGGGCGATGCCCAGCCGCTCCATCACGGCGCGGGCCCGCTCTCGCTCCTCCCTGCCGGCCCAGGGCAGCCAGCCGCGGCCGGCGAAGCCCATCAGCACTACCTGCTCCACCGTCACTGGGAAGTTCCAGTCCACCGTCTCCACCTGGGGCACGTACCCCGCCGGTGCACGGCCGCGGTGGTGGGGCCTTCCCTCCACCAGCACCTGCCCGCGGTAGATCTCCACCGCCCCCAGGATAGCCCGCAGGAAGGTCGTTTTTCCCGCCCCGCTGGGCCCCAGCAGCCCCACGAACTCCCCTTCCCAGATGCTGACGCTCACGTCCACCAGGGCGGTGGTGCCGCCGTAGCCGCAGGTGACGCCCCTGAACTCCACCAGGGGCGTCTCGCCGCGCGGCTCGTGAGGGAAGGGGTGGAGCATATCGCCTCAGTAGCGGGCGTGGCTCCCGTCGCGGCAGACCAGCCCCGGGTCAACCCGGTCCATGGCGCTGGCATCGCCGCCGAGGGCCGGAATCATGGCCTTCATGTTCTGCACCATCAGACCGATATAGGAGTGCATACGGTCGCCGGGCTTGCCAGGCAGGTCGTCGTCGGCCAGGTCGGTGACGTATCTGGCGCCCGTCTCACGGGCGATCTGGTTCAGGACGCGACTGGGGAAGACCTCCGAGCCGAAGATGGCCGGCACTCGCTCCTGGCGTATCTGGTCTATGAGCTGCGCTACCTCCTGGGCGGAGGGCTCCGAGAAGTCCGAAGGCTGGATGGCGCCGATGACCTGGAAGCCGTAGTCGTCGGCCCAGTAGGCCCAGGAGTCGTGGTAGGTCAACAGCTTGCGGTTCTGGGGCGGGACGGTGGCCGCGGCCTCGGCCATGGCCCTGTCCAGCTCCTGCAGCCGCTGGAGGAAGGCGCGGTAGTTGGCCTCGTAGTAATCGCGGTTGGCCGGGTCCTTGCGTACCAGGGCGTCCCTGACTATCTCGGCGTAACGCATGGTCAGGCGCACGCTGGGCCACAGGTGGGGATTGGGCTTCCCCTGCTCGCGGGGGAAGCTGAAGTCGAACTTCCACTGCCCCTGGGTGATGGCCTGGTCGCCCAGGAGCACGATCTCCGCGTCGGGGCGCTTGTTGGCCTCGGCCATGTCCAGCAGGGGCTCCTCCAGGAAGAGGCCGTTGAGGATGACCAGGTCGGCCTGGGAGAGGGCCCTGGCCACGGCTGCCGGCGGCTCATAGGTGTGAGAGTCCTCCCCTTCCGGAATCACGCCAATGAGGTCTATGCGCCCGCAACCGATGTTCTCCACTATGCTCGTGATGGGAGAGACGCTGCTCACGACCTTGAGGCGACCCGAAGACTCGTCGAAGGAGAGGCCACTACCCCCGCAGGCCACCAGGGCAGCACCCAGCAACAGAAAGGCGATGGGCCACCAGGACCTCGAGAGACGAGGAAGGGGCATGGCTGACCTCCTACTCGTGCTGGCCCCGGCACTGACGGCAGAGGCCGAAGATGGCGAAGTGGTCGATGTCGGCCACGAAGCCGTGATCCTCCAGCAGGGCGGTGGCGAGCCCGTCCAGGTAGGAGTTGTCCAGCCGGCTCACCTGCCCGCAGCCTCGGCAGATGAGGTGATGGTGACGGTCTTCGCCCGTCCACTCGAACTGGACTTCGGGGCCCATGTGGGCCTCGCTCACCAGCCCCAGCTCCCTGGCCGCTGCCAGGGTCCGGTAGACGGTGGAAGCGTCGACGTAGGGGTACTGCCTCCGCACCTCCTCCAGGATCTCGGCAGCGGTGACGTGTCGGCGGGCATGGCGCAGCGCAGAGAGGATGAGCATGCGCTGGGGCGTCACCTTCTGGCCTGCCCGCCTCAGGACTTTGACCGTCTCCGTCTCACAGCTCATCGGCGTTGAAAGCCTCTGCCGACACCAGGACTATCTGTTGCAATCATATGCAAGTACCAGGCTTGTGTCAAGCCCCTGGGCGCTCCTGGCTCATGTCGGTCGCCTACTCCAGCGGCAGTTCCAGGTGCTGCTCTTCGTCCCTGGGCCGGAAGCCCAGGGCCACGAATGCCCGGTGCGCTGGCCGGTTGTGGGGCGATGTGTGGGCAGTGATCAGCCGCGCTCCCAGGGTGCGGGCCACCGCCACGCACTGGCGGACGATGGCCTTGCCCAGCCCCTGGCCACGCCATTCGGGCACCACGTAGAGGTCCACGATGTCCGCCGTCGCGCCGTCGTGCCAGTGTAGCTGGGCCCGTCCCACCAGCTCCCCCTCCCGGTAGAAGGCCAGAGAGTAGCATAGGCGCTCGGCCACCCTCGCCTCCAGGGCGGAGCCATCGGCAGCGGCCTGTCCCTCGGGCGGCGGCCTCCGTCTCATCGCTCCATCCGGGCGAGGGCCTCTTCCAGGGCCCGGCGGTCGAAGCCGAAGAAGGTGCGCTCCCCGAGCCTGATGACCGGTCGCCGAATGAGGTGGGGCACCTGCAGCATCAGACGCAACAGCTCTTCCGGCGGGGGCGGGCTGGCCGGGTCGAGGCCCATAGCCCTGGCGCGAGGGCTGCGCCAGGCGAAGGCCTCCGCCGGCGGCGTATCGCCCAGCAGCTGGCGTAGCTCCTCCTCAGTCAGCCTCTCCCTGAAGAAGTCCCTGGATATCACGCGCACGCCCTTCTGCGAGAGGAACTCTCTCGCCCGCTGGCAGGTGGTTCAGCCCCGCATCTCGTAGAAATAGGCTTCCACGGACATGACCTCCGGGGCTGATGATGTCATCGGCAGCGCCCTTGGCGCAAGGGCGAGGCACGGCATATTGCCCCAGCGCCCGCCAGGGCTTAACATACCATCCCGCTATGGACGACCCGCTGATCTCGACCGGGCCGGAGGCCGCCCTGGCCACCGGTCCCCTCACCCTGCGGGAGAAGCTGGCAGTGGGCCAGTTCGTAGTCAGCGTCGAGATCGACCCCCCCGTTGGACTGGACGCCCGCCGCGCCATCCGGGCCGCCGCCCTGATGAAGGAGGCCGGGGCCGATGCCGTCAACGTGGGCGACTCCCCCACCGCTCGCGTGCGCATGAGCCCCTGGGCGCTTTGCCTCCTCATCCAGCGCGAAGTGGGCATCGAGACGGTCATGCACTACACCACGCGCGACCGTAACGCCATGGCCATTCACTCCGATATGGTGGGCTGCCATGCCCTCGGAGTGCGCAACGTCCTCTGCCTGCGGGGCGACCCGCCGGAGCTGGGCGGTTACAAGGACGTCATCGGCGTATGGGACGTGTCGGCCGTGGGGCTGGTGCGCATACTGAAGCTCCTGAACGATGGCCTGGACTGGACGGGCCGGCCCATCGGCAGACAGGCCAGCTTCTTCATCGGCGCTGCCTGCAACCCCAACGCCGACCCCCTGGGCCCCGAGATACGCCTCATGCGGCGCAAGGTGGAGGCCGGCGCCCATTTCTTCGTCAGCCAGAACGTGTTCGACCCCGACCGCCTCGAGCGCTTCCTGGAGCAAGCGGCCCCCTTCAAGCGGCCCATCATCGTGGGCGTCCTGCCCCTGCACAGTTACGAGCACGCCCAGCGGCTGCACCGGGAAGTGCCGGGCATGTACATCCCCGAGGACGTGCGCGAGCGCCTGCGCCGGGCCGGGCCCGATGCCCCCCAGGAGGGCAAGGCCATGGCCCGCGAGGTGATGGAGCTCTGCCGCGGCCGCGCCGCCGGCGTCTATCTGGTGCCCACCCACGGCAACTACGACCTGGTGGCGGAGCTGGTGGCGGAAGGGAAAGGGTAGGTGACAGCCGTGGAGCAGGACAGGCCCTTGCCGCCCAAAAAGGAGCGCGACCCCATCGCCGACGCCCTGGAGATGATGGTCTACGGCCTCTACATCATCGGCTCCCACAAGGGCAGCGAGGTCAACGGCATGATGGCCGACTGGGTGATGCAGGTCTCCTTTCGCCCGCGGCTGGTGCTGGTGGCCCTGGAGCGGGATGCCCGCACCCTCGAGAACGTGCGCGCCACCGGCGCCTTCAGCGTCAACATGCTCGGCACCGAGGATGCCGATGTGGAGCTGGCCCGCAAGTTCGCCCAGCCCTACTACGCCGCCAAGGTGGAAGGGCGCCCCGAAGACGAGGCCCAGCGGGTCTACCGCAAGCTGGAAGGCATCCCCTACTCCCGCGGCCGGACCGGCTGCCCCATCCTGGATGACGCAGTGGCCTGGCTGGAGTGCGAGGCCGAGCAGGAGGTGGCGGTCGGCGACCACATCCTGGTCATAGGCAGGGTGGTGGACGGCGGCGTTCGCCGCTACGGGCCCATCCTCAGCTCCGAAGTAACCGGCTGGACATATTCCGGTTAGGATCCGCCCCGTATCCGCGGCCGTAGTCGCTACACGGGCACCGGGTTCTCCGCCCTTATTGACCTGCTGTCGAGGTAAGAATTAAGCTTCAGTAAAGCTTTATCCGGATTTCAGGGCCAGGACGGGGGGTGAGACACCGCCCATGAGCGGCGGGGACTTCGCTGCATGGTGTAGAGAGGCACCGGTGCGTGCTGGGCGCGGGGAGGGGTGGTGCTCGTGAGCCTCTACTACATCATCTCTTGCGATGCAGTCCCCGGAGAGGAAGAGAACCTGGACGAATTCCTGAGCCAAAGGGCGGTGCCTTTTTGGGTCTCTCAGCCAGGGGTGAGGGCCGTCCAGGTCCTGGGCACCATCCTGTCCGATGACTCCAAGCGCCTCATCATCATCGAGGTGGCCGATCTAGAAGACCTGGAGCGGATCCAGGCGCAGCGGGAGCACAGGCACCTGCGCCGTCAGCTCCTGGCCTATGCCGGCCACGCCACTTCGCAAATCTACTACACGGTAGCCTTCGTCTCGGCCCCCTAGACGATCCCATCTTGGGGCTCGCTCGCCGACGACTTGATGCGGCGCACCTGCCAGAGGTGCTCCAGGTCGTGCTGGGCGAGCTCCCGCACCAGCTGGACCACGCTCACCTCGCCCCGGACGGGGTGCCTGCCCGCCTGCCGCCACTCGTCGTCCGTCAGGGACCACAACAGGTGCATCAGGCGCCTCCGCTGCCGCGCCATCTCGGCCAGCAAGGCCCCCGAGTCCTGCTCCCGATAGGCCCGCTCTTCGGGCAACGGGTCGAGGTCGCGGTGGGGCAGGGGCCGGCCGTCGAGAATAGCCAGAACCTGCTCCAGGGCCAGCGCCTGGGCGTCGCGGAGGTGGCCGATCACCTCTTTGAGGCTCCACTCATCGGGGCAGGGACGGCGGCGCAGGTCGGGCTCCCCCAGCTCAGCCAGCCCCTCCAGCAGCTGGTCGCCGGCCTCGCGCAGCGCCTTCAGCAGGAACTCCTGCTCCTCGCTCACCAACCGCCATTGTAAGAAAGGCCGCGGGCTGGAGGCAGGGGAGGTCAGGAGGCAGCGCGCAGCCCGACTACGGCGGCTGCCGCGGCCAGGGGATCGGCCTCCCAGGGCAGCGAGAGCTGTCGCGGGGCCTCTTCATGCTTCCTGGCCCAGAGCGCTCGGGCGGCAGCACGGTCGGCGAGGTACCGCCCGTCCAGCAACAGGAAGGGCAGGGCGCGACGCACCACCACCCCCAGGCCGCGCAGTTCCTCCAGGCTGCGGATGGCCCCCTCACGGCGGCGACGCACGATGCGCTGCGCGCTCTCGGGGCCAATGCCAGGCACGCGCAGCAGCCACTCCCGGGGAGCCCGGTTCACCTCCACCGGGAAGAGTTCCGGGTGGCGCAGCGCCCAGGCCAGCTTGGGGTCCATGTCCTGGGGCAGGGAGCCTCCGGGCCCGAAGGGCAGCTCTTCCAGGCGAAAGCCGTAGAAGCGCATCAGCCAGTCGGCCTGGTAGAGGCGATGCTCGCGCAGGTCGGACGCCGGCGGGGCCAGCACCTCGCCGCAGACCGGTCGGTAGGCGCTGTAGTAGACGCGCCGCATCCCTAGCTCGCCGTATAGCCACTGGGTGGCGGCCAGAATATCGCGGTCGCTATCGCCAGCGGCTCCCACCACCATCTGGGTGATCTGGCCGGCCCGCAGTTTTTCCGGGTGCAGGCGCTGCAGCCGCACCACCTCGCGCATGGGAGCGACCAGGTGACGCCAGAAGTCCTTGCTGGGGGCGATCCGCGCCAGATGGTCGGGCGTCGGCGCTTCCAGGTTGATGCTCAGGCGGTCGGCCAACTCAAAGGCGCGTCGGATGTAATCGGGCGATTGGCCGGGCATGACCTTTAGGTGAACGTAGCCACGGTAGCGGTAACGCTCCCGCAGCAACTCGACGGTCTCGATCAGCTTCTCGGCGGTGCGGTCGGGCCCCCCGGCCACTCCCGAGCTGAGAAAGATGCCCACCACCATGCCCCGCTCGTGCATCTGCATGAAGGTGCGGGCCAGCTCCTCGGGCCGGAAGGAAGCTCGCCGCGTGTCGCGGTGCCGATTGATGGCGCAGTACCGGCAGTCCAGCTCGCAGACGTTGGTGCGCAGGGCGCGCAGCAGGGGCACGCGCCGGCCGCGTGCCGCCGCCCAGTAGATGCCGGCAGCCCCCGGCGCCTGGCGCATCTGGGGCGAATGGGCGGGCGAGTAGGCCCGACGCTCCTCGTCCAGGTCCTCCGTACCACCCAGGAGCCGCAGCTTCTCGTCGCTGTCCATGGCCATCATTAGCACAGATATTCTAATTAGCCGCGGGGGGCGAGGCAACCGGGAACTGTCAGCGGCGCCGGGGCCTGCAGGAGGAGTTCCTGCAGCGCTCACCGACTTGGCGGTCGCCGCCGTGCGGCGCCAAAATGGGCTGCGAAATGGAAGGCAGGGAAGAGGCCTTCCGCCAGCTCCAACGTCAGGTGTCGGCCTGTTACGACTGTCCGGCTATGCGCCACGTGCACGTGCTCGGCGAGGCCAACGGCCCCCTCCACGCGCCGGTCATGTTCGTGGGCGAGGCCCCCGGACGGCTGGGAGCGGCCCGCACCGGCATCCCCTTCACCAGCGACCAGTCGGGCCGACGCTTCCAGGCACTGCTGGCGGCGGCTGGCCTGAGGAGGGAGGAGGTATTCGTCACCAACGCCGTCCTCTGCCATCCTGACGGCGGCGGCCGCAACCGTCGCCCCGCGCCCGCCGAGGTCCGTGCCTGTTCCCGCTGGCTGGGGGCGCAGATAGGACTGGTGCGGCCGCGGGTGGTGGTAGCGTTGGGCGAGGTGGCCCTTGGGGCGCTCCGGCTCATCGAGCCCCACGCCTATTCCCTGCGAGCCCATGCCGGCCAGGCGCTGCCCTGGCATGAGCGCCTGCTGGTGCCCCTGTACCACCCCTCGCCGCGGGCAGCCAACCACCGCCCCTGGCAACGACAAGTCGAGGACTTCCGCCGCCTCGGCGACATCGTGAAAGCCTTCACGCCACGTTGACCCTCTCTCGGGCCGGGCCGATAATTGGTCTTGCCGCCATGAACGCAGAGGCCCTGCCCTACACGCTCCTGCTGGTGCTGGTGGAGCTGGCCGTGGGCGGCCTGTGGGTGCTGTGGGGCGCTCACCTGCGGGGGCATGTGGCCCGTAGCTTCGTCCAGTTCTCGGCTGCCCTGGTAGC
Source organism: bacterium HR24 (assembly GCA_002898715.1). Lineage (GTDB taxonomy): Bacteria > Chloroflexota > Dehalococcoidia > SM23-28-2 > HRBIN24 > HRBIN24. The sequence continues at coordinate 10,265 of BEIA01000051.1, forward strand.
GGTGACCGCTGGCCTGGCCCTCCTGGCTGCTCTCAAGGTGTCGGTACCCGCTGAGGTGGAGGGCTACCCGCTCGACGATGCCTACGCCGGGCCGGCCCGCCTACTCCTGGCCGTCACCCTGGGCCTGTCCACCGCCTATTTTCTGGCCACCCTCACTGCCGCCCGCCCGCTCGCCCTGGCCCTGGGCGGCGCGGCCTCGCTGGCGGGACTGGGCACGGTGGCGGCCCTCGCTGGCGTCTTCTCGCCGCCGGCGTGGGGCTATGCTGGCGTCTTCCTGGCCCTGGCGGTGGGCAGCCTGGTGGCGGGCGGCGTCTCGCTGGGCATGGTGCTGGGCCACTGGTACCTGGTGACTCCGCGGCTGCCCGAGCGCCCGCTGCGCGAAGTTACGGCCTTTCTGCTGGCGGCCCTGGTCGTCCAGGCGCTGCTGCTGGCGCCCAACCTGGCCCTGCCCAGGGAGACTATCCCGGGCGGGCCGGACATGCCCCTGGGACAGAACCCCTTCCTCTGGCTGCGCATAGCCGGCGGCCTGGCCCTTCCCCTCCTCTTCACCTACATGGCCTACGACTCCAGCGGCATCAGGGCCATGCAATCGGCCACCGGGCTGTTGTATATTGCAATGGCACTGGTGCTGGGAGGCGAGATCCTGGCCAAAGGCCTCATGCTCGCCACCGGCGTCCCCAGCTAGTCGCCTCTCGGCCCTCCGAGGAGGCGCAGGACGGAGGGGCATGCGCAGAGGGGCCTTCTTCCTGGCCCTAGCCCTGGGCGCGGTGGCCTGCGGTGGCGGGGAGAGCGCGCCGCCGCCGGTGACCCCTTCGGCCGCGCCCCAGAGCAGTCCCACCGTCATCGTCGTCACCGTGGTGCCCAGCCCCACGCCCACGCCCGCCCCGGCCACTCCCACCCCCTCGCCAGCCCCGGTGACGCCCGTCGCGCCCTTCGAGATCACCGTGTCGGAGGCGGTGAACGTCCGCGCCGCCCCCACCACCGAGGCGTCCGTGCTGGGCGCCATCTACCCGGGCGAGCGGCGGCGGGTGGTGGGCGAGGCCCGCGGGCAGGAGGTGGAGGCGGGCAGGGGCAACGTCTGGTATGCCATCGAAGGCGGGGGCTTCGTGTATGCGCCCCTGGTGCAGAGGGTGAGATGATGGAGCGAAGGTGGCCCACCCGCGACGACGCCTGGCAGCTCCTGTGCGAGTTCACCCAGAGCGAGTCGCTGCGCAAGCACGCCCTGGCGGTGGAGGCGGCCATGCGCGCCTACGCCCGCAAGTTCGGTGAAGACGAGGAGCGCTGGGCCATCGTCGGCCTCCTGCACGACTTCGACTACGAGATGCACCCCGACCCGGAGCGGCACCCGTTGGAGGGGGCGCGCATCCTGCGGGAGCGGGGCTGGCCCGAGGACATCGTCCACGCCGTGCTCTGCCACGCCGACTATTTGGACATGGAGCGGCGGACGCCCATGGACCGGGCCATCTACGCCGTGGACGAGCTGGCCAGTTTCATCGTGGCGGTGGCCCTGGTCCGGCCCCGCAAGAGCATCCACGAGGTGGACGTTGCCGCCGTGCGCAAGAAGATGAAGGAGAAGGGGTTCGCCCGGGCGGTGGACAGGGAGATCATCGTCAAGGGGGCGGAGGTGCTGGGGGTCGACCTGGACGAGCACATCGCCACCGTCATCGAGGCCCTCAAGCCCGTGGCCCGCGAGCTGGGCATCGCCGGTACCGACGCCTGAGGACGCACAAGAAGGGGCCATCCGGTCGGGTGGCCCCTTCGTCCTTCGCGCTATGCCCTACGCGTAGACGCCCATCTTGCGGGCGATCTCGTACAGGCGCTCGATGCGCTTGCGCACCGGCGGGTG
>BEIA01000052.1 GCA_002898715.1 bacterium HR24
CCATGGTGGACTGCAAGTCCTGCAAGCGCCGCTTCCGGGCCGACGAACTGGCGCGGGAGCACCCGGAGCCCGAGGCCGCCCACGGCCACGCGCCCCCGGAGCCCGAGGCCGCCCACGGCCACGCGCCCCCGGAGCCCGAGGCCGCCCACGGCCACGCGCCCCCGGCCTATCCTACCCGCTGCCCCGAGTGCGGCGGCGAGCTCACCGCCCCGCGCATGTTCAACCTCATGTTTCGCACCTACGTAGGGCCCATCGACGTGGAGGCCGAGTTCACCCGTGCCATCCAGGAGTTGCAGGGGGAGGACTGGGAGCGGGCCTCGGCCCGAATCCGCGACCTCAAGGACGAGCTCGACCGCGCCACCGCCTATCTGCGCCCCGAGACTGCCCAGGGCATCTTCGTCAACTTCGACAACGTCCAGACTACGGCCCGCAAGAAGCTGCCCTTCGGCATCGCCCAGATCGGCAAGGCCTTCCGCAACGAGGTGACCCCGGGCAACTTCATCTTCCGCGACCGCGAGTTCGAGCAGATGGAGATCGAGTTCTTCGTCCGCCCGGGCACCGACGAAGAGTGGCACAAGCACTGGGTGGAGGAGCGCTACAGCTGGTACCGTCGCTACGGTATCCGCGAGGAGAACCTGCGAGTGCGGCGACTGGAGCCCGATGAGCTGGCCCATTACGCTAAGGACACCTACGAGATCGAGTACCTGTTCCCGATGGGCTGGTCGGAGCTGGAGGGTATCGCCAACCGCACCGACTTCGACCTGCGCCGTCATTCGGAGTACTCCGGCCGACAGCTCACGTACTTCGACGATGAGACAGGCGAGCACATCGTGCCCTACGTTATCGAGCCCTCGGCGGGAGTAGACCGCTGCTTCATGGCCTTCATGATGGACGCCTACGACGAAGAAGAGGTGCGGGGGGAGACGCGGGCGGTGCTGCGCCTGCATCCTGCTCTGGCCCCCGTGAAGGTGGCGGTGCTGCCCCTCTCCCGACACGAGGACCTGGTGCCGGTGGCCAGGCGGGTGTGGGACCTGCTGCGGCCCCACTTCATGACCCAGTACGACGACGCCCAGAGCATCGGTCGCCGCTACCGGCGGCAGGACGAGATCGGCACCCCGTACTGCGTGACCATCGACTTCGACACGCTGCAGGACGAGGCGGTCACCATCCGCGACCGCGACAGCATGGCCCAGGTGCGGGTGCCCATCGCCAACCTGGTATCCGCCCTGAAAGAGAGGCTGGGTGACCAGTAGTCTATGGCCCAGGTGCTGGCCTCCTACCGACGGCCCGACGGGCGGGTCCTGGAGGCCGTCCGCGGCGACATCACCGAGGAGGAGACGGACGTCATCGTCAATGCCGCCAACGAGCGCCTGGCCCATGGCGGCGGCGTGGCCGGGGCCATCGTCCGTCGGGGCGGGCGCGAGATCCAGGAAGAGAGCGACCGCTGGGTGCGCGAGCACGGCCCCGTGCCTACCGGCGAGGCTGCCATCACCGGCGCCGGGAGGCTCAGGGCCCGCCACGTCGTGCACGCCGTGGGGCCGCGCTGGGGCATGGGCGACGAGGAGACGCTGCTGGCCAGGGCCGTGCGGAGCGCTTTGGAACGGGCCGACGAGGTAGGGGCGAGGAGCGTGGCCATACCGGCCATCTCTACCGGCATCTTTGGCTTTCCCAAGGCCGACGGGGTGCGGATCATCGTGCGGGCGGTCCAGGAGTACCTGGACGCTCACCCCCGCTCGGCCATATCGGTGCTGCGCCTGTGCGACCGTGACGCCGAGACAGCCGAACTGTTCGCAGAGACGCTGAAGGCCCTGGCCTCCCCTTCAGGGTGAGGGCCAGGGCCCTGTTCGGCGTATGACTCGGGCCGGGACGCCGTCGGCTAGGCCGGCTTTAGCTCATTAATGCGGGCGCGGACGGAGTCGGGGTCCTTGTACCAGTTGGCGTCCAGCTCGATGTACTCCTTCCACTGCTCGGGCACATCGTCCTCGGCGAAGATGGCGGTGACGGGGCAGACGGGCTCGCAGGCGCCGCAGTCGATGCACTCGTCAGGGTCGATATACAGCTTGCGGTCGACCCCCTCCTCGTAGTGGATGCAGTCCACGGGGCAGACCTCGACGCAGGACTTGTCCATCACGTCGATGCAGGGCTCGCAGATCACGTACGCCATGCCAGACCTCCGTGTTTAAAAAGATTTTGCTGTACAAAATCTCCCAATCCCCTACCCCTTATGATGTTAACTCCCATTTCCTGCACGGTCAAGAAGGCGCCGGCCCATGGATTGCGACGCCGCGGCTACGGTCAGCGTTACGGCGGTGGCCCCCGGCGCCGCCTGTACCTAGCTCAGGGCCCGGCCGGGAGGGGCTGCCCCCAGGCCGCCGTCGGTGTTGATGATGACGCCCGTCACCACGCCGCTGAGCTGCTTGCAGGCCAGGTAGACGCAGGCCCAGGCGTGGTCCTCGGGCGTCGGCACCGCCCGCATGGGGTTGGATGCCCGTATGCGTTCGTCCCGGCCCTGCACCTGGTCGGCGGAGATGTCCTGCCCCAGGCTCCGCAGGCCCCGCAGACGGGTGCGAGTGGTGCCCCCGGGGGCGATGCCGTTCACCCTCACCCTGGGCGCCAACTCGCAGGCCAACAGCGAAACCAGCCCCCTCAACGCCCACTTGGTGGCCCCGTAAAGGAAGCCCGAGCCGCCCGTGTAGAACCCCGAACTCGACACGTTGAAGATGATGGAGCCCTCCGATTCCAGGAGCGCGGGCAGGGCAGCCTTGGCGCTGAGGAGATAGCTCTTCACGTTGACGGCGAAGATCTCGTCGAAGGCGTCGGGGAGGCGCTCCGCCGGCACGTCCTGCAGCCTCGCGTAGTAGTCGAACAGGCCGACGCTGCACACCAGCGTGTCCAGTCGGCCGTAGGCGGCCACCGTCTCGGCCACCGCCCGCCGGTTGTCCTCCCACACGGTAGCGTCGCCGTGGAGGGGCAGCACCCGCTCGCCATGGACGGAGCGAAGGGCCTGCAGCCCCTCTCGTGACAGGTCGAGCACGCCCACCCGCGCCCCCTGGCCCACGAACACGTCCACGATGCCCCGGCCGATGCCGGAGGCGCCCCCGGTCACCAGGGCCACGTGTCCCTCGAGCCAGCCTGTGCCGTCGCGCGTCATGACCCGTTCAGCGGGCCTCACCGCAGGTGGCGGCCCTGCACCTGCCTGCGGGCGGTGCCGCCCTCCTCAGGAGCCCGGGCCGAAGGGGGTCTCCAGGAAGCGGGAGAAGGTCTCGGTGGTCTGCCAGGTCAGGCTCTCTAGCTCCAGGGGATCGAGGCGGATGCTGTGGCCCAGCTTGGGCGACGCGATCTCCAGGCGGACGCCGTTGCGCGTGTGCACCTTGCGCACGATGACAGTGGCAAACTCGTTGGCGATGACGAACTCGTCCTGGCTGTTACGGCCCGCCCGCGTCCCGTCCTGCCTGTCCCCCATGGCGCTCCCCCTCACAGGAAGATGGACAGGTTGTGGCTGCCCACCGTGCTCTGGTCGAGCACTATCCGGCGGTAGGCGATCTTCCAGCCCCCGTCCACCCGCCGCACGATGTCCTGCCGGTCGGCCGAGAGCAGGTCGTAGTCGGGCGTGTCGCCGCGGTTTCGGTAGACCAGCAGGTTGCAACGCACCCGGTACTCGTTCTCCTTGTCGCCGGGCTGGACGCGGATGTTGGTGACGAAGTGGCGGGTGCGGGAGGGAGGGTCCTCGGCCCAGGCGAACTCGGTGCCCAACCGCTGCACGCGGATGTACAGCGTCTCGCGATTGTCGGAGAAGATCTTGCTCTCCTCGACGATGTCCGGCCCCGCGTCGCGGGCCTTGGTCACCCGCATGGGCGCCTCATAGCGGGCGTCCTCGGCGAAGAGCTCGATCCACTCCTCGAAGCGCCGCTCGTCCAGCAGTTCGGCCTCGTGGAGCAGGAACTCCTCGATCTCGGCCTTGATGGCGGGGTCCACGCCCATGGTCCGTCCTCGCTCCTCCCTGGATGCTAGTCGCGCAGCATGTACTTGGCCCAGGTGGACCACATATTGCGGAAGTTGGTCTCGTGGACGTAGGGGGGCACGGCCACCCCCGGGCCCGGGAAGGTGGGGTCCGGCTCCAGGTCCATGCCCATTTCGTACGGGAAGACCAGGTCGCGGGCCAGGGTGGACTTCACCTGGCGGGTGAGGTTGGTCCAGTTCTCGAAGTCGTCCTGCTCGAACATGCCCGCGGCTCCGAAGGCCAGGGTGTAGGCCAGGTAGGACTCGTCCTTGTACCACTGGGGCGCGTCCTTGGGCACGATGCACCACGACCACATCTGGATCCTGCCCGGGCCTATGGGGTGCCACAGGCGCATAGTCACGAAGCGCACCCCCGGCTGGCCCGGGATGCGGCTGAAGGGCTGCAGCAGGATGGACAGGTTCGGGAAGACCGTGCAGACGGCCGTGCGCACTTGGCTGAACACCTGCACCTGCTCGGGCGTGAGAGTCTGTTGCATGGCCTCCACCACCTCGGGCGGGAAGCCGAAGAAGGGCGGCATGCCGGGGGTGCGGCCCAGGCCGATGGCGTGGCCCTTGCCCGGTATGTGCACCGCCACCCCCTCGAAGTGGGTGCGGGCCGACGACGGGAAGTAGCCCAGTTCGAAGCCGAAGGCGTGGGCCACCGGCGTGTGGTAGCCGTCGCCGGCGAAGTTCTCGGCACAGATCTTCCAGTCGGTGTCGGCCACCCATTTGTCGGGTGTGCCGTAGACCTCGGTCCCGTTGGGGCCGGGCTTCAGGTAGAAGTCCAGGTACCACTGGAAGCCGCCCAGGTACTCCTCCAGGGACGGGGCGTCGGGGTCCAGGTTGCCGAAGATGAGGCCGTTGTAGGTCTCCACCCGTACTGGCACCAGGGCCCACTCTGCCTTGTCCAGCCGTCGGTGGTAGACCTCGTTCCAGTAGGGGACGCCGATGAGCTCACCGGTGTTCTTGTACGTCCAGCCGTGATAGGAGCAGCGGAAGTGGGAGGCGTTGCCCATCTCCGCCTTGCACACCTGGTTGCCCCGGTGGCGGCACATGTTCAGGTGGGCCCGCACCTTACCCTCCTCGTCCCGCACCACGATGATGGAGTTGTTGGCTATATAGCGAAGGACGTAGTCGCCGGGGCTGGGGATCTCTGACTCGTGGGCCAGGAAGACCCAGCATCGCCCGAAAATGCGCTCCTGCTCCAGCTCGAACACTTCGGGGTCGTTGAAGATGCGGGCCGGCACCCGCCCCTGGGGCACCATGTCCACCATGGCCTCGAGCATGGACCGGACCTCAGGGCTGGGCTGCCGCCGTCCCTTCAGCACCTGCATGGCTCACGACCTCCCCTTGCTCGGTCCTCTAGCTGCGCTGTCCGCTCGCCCGCGCTCCCTCAGCGCGTGCCCGTGCCTCACGACGCGGCGCGGGCGGCGGTGCGCTGGCGCACCTCCTCGATGACCTGCTTCCAGCGGCGCACGTGTTCCCGCACACCCTCTACGTACTTCTCGGGAACGATGTCGAAGGTGTAAGGGGGACGGGAGGGCCCCGCCTTGATATAGCCCGCCTCGTTGAAGCGCATCTTCTCCAGGGGCGTGTTGTAGCGGGCGAACTCGGTGAAGTCCTGGGAGACCAGGAAGGGCTCGTGCGCCCAGAGGATGCGCTCCGAGACCCAGCGCGCCTCCTCTAGTCGGCCGGCCTGGATGGAATCTCGCAGGTAGAGTACCGGCCACGGCCCGCAGGCCACCGTGCTGCTCCAGCAGGCGGGCGACTCCTCGGGATAGAGGCTGTAGGCCATGAACCAGATGGTCTCGATGAGCATGAGCCTAATCTTGCCCCGCACGGCCTGCAGGTCGTGGTGGTAGCGGAAGCCGATGGCGGCGCCGCCAGCGTACTTCACCGCTATGATCTGCGGTATCTCGGCCAGGGCCGCATAGGCGGCCGTGGGGATGACGCCCCGGAAAGCGGCCGTGTTGTCGTAGACGATGATGTTCATGTCGGGAAAAGTCTCGGCCACGTCGCGGTAGAAACGCACCATCCCCTGCACCGTCATCTCCGACCACATGGGCCGGCCCAGCAGGACGCCCGGGACCCCCAGGTCGTGAAGGAAACGCATGCGGTCCAGGGTGTCGCGGGTGTTGAGGGTGGTGGCGCCTACGAAGAGGGGATAATCGGGGTCGATGGACCTGGCCGTCTCCCAGGCGGTGGCAGCGAAGGCCTTCCACTCGTCCAGGGTGAGGGTGGCCATCTCCCCCAGCGTGCCGTTGGTGGCGATGCTGTCCACCCCGTCGGCGATGAGCTGACGGATCATGCGCTCGGTCTCGTCCAGGTCCACGGTATCGCGGGCGCGGGGGTCGTCGGCCCCCTCCTTGGCCGGGGTCGGCGGGTACCCCTGGACGCCCTTGATGTCGGCCACGGTGAACTTGGGTAGCCTGCCCATCTCCTCCTCCTAAAGCTCCACGCTGGCCACGGCCGTACCTGTCAGCCAGGGCGGGATGGGCTCGTAAGCGTGGAAACGAAACTTGCGCCCGTGCACCGCCCCGGCCAGCATCAGCCACGTCCGGATCTCCTCAGCCCCGTTGCCGGCTGCCTCTACCTCCTCGTCGCTCCATTCGGCTATCTCCTCCGCTCGCCCCTGCGAGAGGAGCTCCATGACCCGCTGGTCCCAGTCGGTGTTGATCTGGCCCGATTCGGGCGCGCCCACCCAGTGGGACAGGCCGCCGGTGGCCAGGATGGCCACCCTGTCGGCCACCGTCTGGGACTCGATGGCCCGCGCCAGCATGCGGCCGAACTCGTAGCAGCGGCGGCGGGTGGGCAGGGGCGGCTGCACGCCGTTGACGATTATGGGCACCAGCGGTACCAGGTCGTCGCCCGGCAGCAGGAAATGGAAGGGCACGCAGAAGTTCTCGTCGAAGGCCATGTCTCCCGAGGAAAAGGAGGGGTCGAACCCCTCACGGTAGGCGAACTTCAGCAGCTCCGTGCCCAGGGCGGCGTGGCCGGGGAATGTCCGCGTCTCCACTCGCAAGAAGCGCTCGAACTCGGGCGTGGGCGGCCCCACGTAGGAATCGGCGATGCCGATGCAGAAGGCGGGGTAGTTGTTCAGGAAGAAGCTGGTGAAGTGCTCCACGGAGATGCACACCAGGGCGTCGGGCCGCGCTGCCTCCAGCTCCTTGCGCACCTGCTCGAAGGCCCGGTAGACCTTGTTGCGCTGCTCCTCGTTGGCCATCTCCGGGAAGCCGGTGATGCCCGGGGAGTGGGAGGTGGCGAACGCGCCGACGATCCTACCCATCAGCCCTACCTCCTGCGCTACGACTGGGAGCGCATGCGCTCATAGTACTCCTGGCGGGGGACCCCCATGTGCACGGCACCGAAGAGCAGGATGTAAGGGTTGGCCCCGGCCTGGTACAGCTTGCGAAACTCTTTGCCCTTGATGGCCCTGATCTCTTCTTCGTTGAGCCCGTAGTCGCGCATGGTCTGGTCAGGGTCGGAGCGGAAGCGCTCTGCCAGCTCGGGGTTGCGGCGGAGTTCCCACAGGAACTTGTGGAGCCTGTACATTATGAGCACCTCCCGTGCAGGGAGTGAGGCACCCAGTCAATGCTAAGTTGCGGCGCGATGGCCTGTCAAGGGCGAGAGCTCCACCCACTTATGCTATCTATCGCATAAATCGATGCTGGGCAGTCTGCGGAGTCGTCCAGCGCCTCGGCGTCCAGCCGCGGCCTTTACACAGGCTGGCGAGCGGTGCCATGATGGTGCCGACCGGCCCTCCGGGGCCGCCCCTTTCGGCGCTCACTGCCCGCGATAACTGCCGAGGAGGGCTGCCATGGACATCCGCAAGATCGTAGTCGTGGTGGAGGAGGTGCACACCGAGGGGGGCCGAAGCGATGACCTGGGCCCCCTGCGCAAGGTGGCCGCCGCCGCCGTGATCCGCAACCCCTACGCCGGACGCCCCTTCAGCCATGACCTGAGGGAGCTGGTGGAGCCCAGCGCCGAGCTAGCGCGGCTGCTGGCCAGGCGCGCCCTGGATGCCCTGGGCTGCCAGGTGGAGGGCTTCGGCAAGGGGGCCATCGTCGGGCTGGCAGGGGAGCAGGAGCATGCCGTGGCCTGCCTCACCAGCGTCTTCGGCGACGCGTTCCGCGAGACCATCGGGGGCGGCAAGGCCTGGCTGCCGTCGGTAACCAAGCGGGCCTCGGCCGGAACGCCCATCGACATACCCACCGCCTACCGCCACGCCCTCTGGGTACGCTCCCACTACGACACTGTGACCATCATGGTGCCCGACGCCCCCCTGCCCGACGAGATAATGGTCTGCCTGGCTGTCACCAACCGCGGCCGTATCAACGAGCGGCTGGGCGGCCTGCGCAAGGAAGAGGTCAAGGGCGAGGACGGCCTGCGATGACCTGGGACGGCACCTACGACATCGGTCACTTCGGGCCGCCCGATGGCTCCCTGCTGGTGCGCAACCTGCGGGCGGTGGTGACAGGGCGCCTGGGCGAGCCGCCTCTGGACGCCTCGTCGGTACGAATCGAGGGCGGGCGCATCGTGGCCATCGGCGACGAGGGGGGCGGCGCCGACGTGGTGGTGGACGCTCAGGGGGCGGTGGCCATCCCGGGCCTCATCGATACCCACTCCCACGTCGTCTTCGGCGACTACACTCCCCGCCAGCACGCCATCGGCTGGCTGGAGAGCTACATGCACGGCGGCGTCACCCGCGTAATGTCGGCCTCGGAGGTACACCTGCCCGGTCGCCCCGCTGACCGGGCGGGCGTGAAGGCCCTGGCCATCGCCGCCCAGAGGGCCTACGCCAGCTTCCGACCAGGCGGCGTGAAGGTGATGGGGGGCTCTGTCATCTGTGAGCCGGTGCTAACCCGAGAGGACTTCCAAGAGCTGGCGGCGGCCGGCGTGCGTCTGATGAAGGTCGGCTTCGGTGCCTTCTCCGACCCCTCGGAGGCGGCCCCCCAGGTGGAGTGGGCCAAGGAGGCGGGCTTCCTGGTGATGTGCCACTCGGGCGGGGCGTCCATACCCGGCTCGCGGCCCATCACGGTGGAGCACCTGCTGGCCCTGCGGCCTCATATCGCCGGACATATCAACGGCGGCACCACGGCCCTGCCCGACGAAGACCTGGTGCGGCTCATCGAGGGATCGGACATGGCCCTGCAACTGGTGCAGGCTGGCAATCTGCGCTCGTCGCTCTTCATCCTGCGCCAGGCCCGGGAGCGGGGCGCTTTGGGCCGCGTCATCCTCGGCACCGATACCCCGTCGGGCACGGGCGTCATGCCCCTGGGTATGCTGAAGACCATCGCCGAGCTGTCCTCGCTGGGGGGCCTGCCCGCTGCCGATGCCATCGCCCTGGCCACGGGCAACTCTGGCCGCGTGCTGGGAGTGGAAGACGGGGTGCTGGAGCCGGGGCGCCCGGCGGACATGGTCCTGCTGCAGGAGCCGTGGGGCGGCACCCAGCCCGGCCCCCTGGAGTCGCTGGAGTTCGGGGACATCCCGGGCATATGCGCCGTCATCATCGACGGGCAGATACGGGCGCTACGCAGCCGCAATACCCCTGCGGCTGCGCGTCAGGTGGTGGTCCAGGCCCGCCACCGCTCCTACCCCTGATACGCCCGAGAAAGGAGGAGGGCTTGCTGGCTGACCAGGTAGCGGCGGCGGCGCGGATGCTGGCCCGCATGGAGTACGTCCACGCCTTCGGGCACGTCAGCGCCCGCGAAGGCGACCACGTGTGGTTCACGCCTACCTGGCCGCCCCTCGGCCGCCTCACCGCCGACCGAGTGCTGCTGCTAGACCTCGAAGGCAACGTGGTGCGGGGCGAGCGCCGTTATCGGCCTATCGAGGTCGACCTGCACCTGGGCCTTTACCGCCATCGCCCGGAGGTGGGGGCGATGTGCCGTATCCATGGCCTGGGCATAACGGTGTGGGCGGCCAGGCGCCAGGTGCCGCCGGTGCTGCACGGCTTCGGCGGCATCGTGGGCAAAGTGGCCTTCTGGGACGATGCCGACCTCTTTCACAACCGCCAGATGGGCGAGGACGTGGCCGCCGCCGTGGGCGATGCCGATGCCGTGCTCATGAGCGGCAACGGCGCCATCGTCGTGGGCGCCGACCTGCCCCAGGCCATGGTCAGGGCCTGGAGCCTGGAGGAGCGCTGCAAGCTGGCCCTCTACGCCGGGCCGCAGGGCGTGCCCTTCAGCGAGGAGGAGCTGGAGCGCCGCAGCCGCTGGTACCCGGGCGAGGAAAAGCGGCTCTGGCTATGGCTGCGTGCCAAATACGGCGACCCCGAGGGCGAGTACGCCTGGGCCGAAGGCCCGCCGTTCTAGGACTGCTTGCCGGGGCCCTTGTCGGACTGGCGCAGGCGGCCCATTAGGCGGCCCAGGGAGGAACGGGCGGCCCCCGCGGCCAGGGATATGCCCGATATGGGCTGACCGGCCTGAGGGGGGGCGGCCGCCTCTGGATTCTCCAACTGCTGCTTCACGCAGGCCACGAACTGCCGGAAGAGCTGGCGCGAGACGTCCTGCACCATGCCCCGGCCGAACTGCATCAGCCGGCCCACCACGTCGATGTCGGCGACCACCTCCACTTCGGTGGCCGAGTCGGAAACGGGGCGAATGCGGGCCTCCAGCGAGGCGCGGGCCGAGCCGCTGCCCGCCGACTCCTTGCCCTGGGCGACGAGCCGCACCAGGCCGGCCGCCTCGTCCACCTCCTGTAGCTGGGCCTGGCCCGCGTAGCTGGCGGTGATCATGCCCACCTTCACCCGCACGTTGCCTTTGAAGGTGCGCTCGTCCACTACCTCGGTCAGTTGCGCGCCGGGGGCGCAGGCTGCCACCTTGTGCGGGTCTAGCAGGAAGGCCCACACCCGCTCCCTGGGGGCCTCCACCTGGAACTTCTCCTCGATACGGATGGCCATGGGCACTCACCTCCCGTCAGGGTGGGGCTCAGCTGGCGGCCGCGGCCACGGCCTCGGCCAGGGCACGCCGGGCGAAGACCTTCGCCAGGTGCACCCGGTAGCGGCCCGAGGCGAAGACATCGCTCAAGGGATAGTCTACAGCCTGGGCGGCCAGGGCGGCCGCCTCTGCCATCGCCTCTGCCTCCGCCGGGCGGCCCACCACGGCCCCCTCGACCCCGTCGTCGCGGAAAGGGCTACCGGCCACGCCGGTGAAGGCGACGCGGGCGCCCGTCACCTCTCCGCCCCGGACGGTGACCAGCGCCGCGCAGCCCACTACGGCGAACCCCGAGGCCGGGTGGGGGAACTTCAGGTAGGCAGCGCCTGTGCCCGGGGCCAGGGCTGGCACCCGCACCTCCACCAGCACCTCTTCCGGTTCCAGGGCAGTGGTGAACGGGCCCAGGAAATACTCCCGGGCGGGGATAGCCCTCCGTCCGACCGGGCCCTGCGCCACGAGGGTGGCCTCGCTGGCCAGCACCGCCGCTGGGTAGTCGGCGGCAGGGTCGGCGTGGGCCAGGCTGCCGCCGATGGTGCCCCGGTTGCGCACCTGGACATCGCCGATGACCGAGGCCGCCTGGGCGAGCAGGGGGGCCTTCTCCCTCAGCAGGGGCGAGCGGGCCACGTCGCTGTGCAGGGCCAGGGCGCCTATGGCCACCTCCTCGCCCTCCTCGCGAATGTAACGCAGCTCTTCCAGACCGCCGATGTCCACCAGCAGGGACGGGCGGACCAGCCTCAGCTTCATCATGGGGATGAGGCTGTGGCCGCCGGCCAGCAGTTTGGCCTCCTCACCGTGGCGCTGCAGGAGGGAGATGGCCTCCTCCAAGCTGCGGGCCTGCACGTAGTCGAAGGGTGCTGGTATCACGGCTGCCCTCCTTTCGCCTCCTGGATGGCGGCCCAGACCTTTTCCGGGGTGAGGGGGATGTCCAGGTGCCGGATGCCCAGGGGGCTCAGGGCGTCCAGCACCGCGTTGGCCACA
>BEIA01000053.1 GCA_002898715.1 bacterium HR24
AGCGCCAGCATGGTCGTGCCCGCGCCACCAGACCCCCGCCTGGCAGTGCTCAGGCTGGGGCTGCGAGTGCGGGTGGGAATAGCGGGCTTCAGCGGCAGTCCGGCCGCCACCACTCTCTTCTACGCCGTCAGGGTCAACGGGACCGACCGCCTCACTGGCTCCTGGACGACCTCGGGCACCCAGACAGTGGCAGAGGACCTGACCGCGGGCATGTTCGCCCTGGGGAGCCCCAACCTGGTGGAGCTGTTCCTGTGGACGGACCGGGGCCAGGTCGACATAAACCTGGTACAGCTCTGGATGGCCGTGGGCTCGAGGCAGCTCTCAGGCAACCTCAGCGGGGGCGTCGTGCAGGTGCTGCACCGCGGACACCTGTCGCTGTCGGCCCGTGTGGAGGTATCGGGCAGCGGCAGCCCCGCGCTGGCCCTGGCCCATCCGCAATCGGGGTGGGTGGACGTGGCCGTGGCCCAGGGGCCGGGCGCGCACCTGCGCGTGCCCTTCCTCATAGCCGATGACCACCTGCTGGCGTGCTACGGCAGCCTGAGCACCGACCTCAATTACGTGCGGTCGCTGACCGTGACGCTCGAAGAGTTAGGCTGAGAGGGAATGTGAACTAATTCACAGCCCTTAGGATTGCCATAACCGATTGACATCCTTGCCAGGCAGGGCTAGACTTGCCCTGCCCGCAATTATTGAGAGGGGGTGCGACCATGGCCATCAGTGCCCAGCAGGAGCTGGAAGTCCTGAAGAAGGCCTTCGAGGGGACCGACCCCGTCTTCCGCCTCCTCACCACCGTCCGCAGCCGACGCGTGGGCCTGGGCTACCGCATCGAGCCTGGCGAGGAGGAGAAGCACCCGGTGACGGGGCGGACGATGCTGCAGGAGCGGGGGCCGCTGTACTTCAAGTCAGAGAAGGAGCCGGTGCCGCTCACGGAGGTGGAGGAGGCGCTGCTGTGCTGGGCGGCCTGCGGGCCCAACGGCCTCGTCGCCTGGGACATCGCCGTCCACGGCGGCTTCCACGAGCTGACCTGGCTGGCGGGCCGGACGGTGCCCTCCCCGGGGAACTCCATGGCCACCGACCTGCTGGTCATCAACGACAACGGCGCCTTCATCTACAAGCCGGGCCTCCAGCGGGGCAAGGCCATCGAGATCGAGGGGGAGCAGGATTACCCCAAGATCATGCAGTGGTATCGCGACGGCATGATCCAGATCTCCGACCAGCGGCCGGACGTGGACTGGGCCATGCGCATGCCCGGTGCGCCCCACGCCACCCTGATGGGCCCCTACCAGTACAACATCAACCGCCCCGGTGCTACCTGGATCATCCCCATCACCGACGCGGCCTGGCTGAACTCAGCCCTCATCAACCTGTTCGACTGGTGGCACTACTACCCGGTGGACGAGTGGAAGAACAGCCGGCCGGCAGGGGTGGACAAGTGGATCGGCGAGGGGATGCTGGAGCTGCCCGTCCCCATCTCCGCCTTGGAGCAGCTCATCTTCCAGGTAGAGATGTACCCGGTGGGCTGCATGGTGCAGAACATCCGGCTGGCCGCCGAGGCCATGGGTCTGGGCACCTGGGTGTTCTGCGGCTTCAACCCCGACGTCATCATGGGGGCCTACCCGGACGTGGCGCGGGGCCTGGGCTTCCAGGTGGCTGCCCCCAACCCCAAGGCGCCGGTGGCCTCGGGCCAGCTCAAGATCTTCGGCATCGAGGGGGTAAAGGAGGCCACCTTCGTGCCCTCGCCGCGCTATCCCAACGGCCAGGCCCTGGTGGACCACTGGTACCGGGAGAAGTACGACGCGGGCGGCGTGTTCTACGAGGGCGACGACAACTATATCCGGCGGGTCGGCGGGCCGTGGAAGAAGGACACGGCGGAGGAGATCATCCGCCACCCGCGCAACCGGCCGCCGGAGTGGGTGCGCGAGGCCCTCATCTCCTACATCGACTACTGCGTGGAGAACTACGGCCAGTGGCCTGTGACGTACAACCCCATGCAGGCCCACTTCAGCGCCGTGGTCCACCACGTGGACGCCGACTTTTACGAGCGCTACTATATACCCGGCTACGTGACGGAGCGCATCCGCCGCCACTTCGACGAGTGGCACTGAGCGGCAGCCGCCTCCGTAAATGGCCGGGCGTGGGAGAGACCGCCGGGGAGGGCCCGCTGCGGGCCCTCCCCGAGCCCATGACTGCTAGCAGGGGAAGGTGGGGCTAGAAGACCAGCTCCGCATACTGCGGCTGTTCCACATCCTCGGCGCCGTGACGGTTGCCGGGGCGGTGATGTTCAACGGCCTCGTCATCCTGCCCGCCCTGCGACGCATCCCTCCGGCCCAGGCCACGGTAGTGGCCCAGCGCGTCGGCACCGGCCTCATGTATCTGGGCTGGGCCGGCCTCATCGTCCAGGGGATTACAGGCATTGCCCGTATGGAGCGCATGGGCATCCTGCGCCCCTTCTTCACCTTCGAGATGTTCGACACCGCCTACGGCCGCTGGCTGGGTCTGATGGTGCTGGCCTGGCTGCTCTGGCTGGTGGCGGCTGCCATCCAGACCTTCTGGTTCCGGCCGCTGCTCCTGCGCCGCATGCCCTACACCACTACCCTGCGCGACCTGGAGCGGCGGCGGGCCACGCTGGAACGCATATCTACCTGGCAGGAGCGCCTGAGCTACGCCACCATCGTCCTGGCGTTGCTGGCGTTGCTGGCAGGCGGTCTCATCCATGCCTAGGAGCGCCATGGGCGCGCCCGGCGTCGTTGCCGACGTCCCCTTCTATCGCCAGCGCCTGGGCGCCGACGGCCTCCCCAAACCCTGGACGCTGGCCGACCTCCGGGATTACGCGGGCGGGGCGAGCGACCCCGCGGCCGGTCGCGCCCCGCCCGGCTCGCGTCCCGCCCTCTACGTGCAACTGGAAGGGAGCGAGGACGTGCCCGTCTACCTTCCCCTTGGCCCGATGGAGCTGCGAGGCTGGGCGCGAGCCCTGGCCTATGCCTGGCGCCTCTGGGGCGTGGGCGCAGGCGACGTGGTGGCGCTGTACGATTACGGCTCCAGCCCCGCCGTGTTTCTGGCCTCTGGCCTGTACGTGCCGGGCCTGGGACGGGGAGCGGCCGACCTGCTGCGGGTGACCGTCGTCTGCAACGATGGGCCCGCGTCCATGGCGGCACGCATGGCCGAGGCCGTGCGCTGCTGTCGCCCGCGGGGGATCGTCCTGCGGGCCGATGTGGCGCGGCCCCTGGTCTCGGCGCTCGCCCAGGCGGGCGTTCCGGCGGCCGAGGCGGGTGTGGCCTGGGCGGCGGTCACCACTGCCGAGGAGGCCCCCTCGCCCCACGAACTGGCGCCGCTGCGGGAGGCCCTGGGCGTGCCCGTGTACCGCACCTGGCGGGCGGACGCTGCCCTCTTCCTGGCACCCGAGTGCCCGGCCTGTTCGCTTTTCCACGTGCCGCGGGCGCTGTACCGGCTGGAGGAGCTACCCGAGGGAGTGGCAGTGACGGCCGCCTTCGCTCGCGATTTTCCGGCCACACGCTACCTGCTGGAGGGCGCAGAGCTCGCCCCGCCGGGATGTCATGCCGACCCTCGCGCCTGGAGGCTGCGTCCCTGATGGCCCCGCCCGACGGCCGCTTCGACGCCATGGACTCCTGGCCCTGGCCGCGGTTGCGCCGCTGGTGGGAGAGGCGGTTGCGGCGGACGCTGGCTGTGGCTGGCGGCCTGCCCTTCTACCGGGAACGCTTCCGGGCGGCTGGCTTCGACCCTTCCAGCTTCCGCAAGCTGGAAGACCTGACGGCCGTGCCCGTCATGCGGCGCGAGGACGTTCTCGGCGCCCTGCGCGGGGGCGGACACTACCTGATAGGTATGGAGCGTGTCGACGGCGAGGCCGTGCTGGCCATGAGCTCCGGCACCGAGGGCGCTACCAGCTTCGTTGCCCTGCCGAGACGATGGCGGCCCATGGAGCGGCGGGCATCGGTGCGCGCCCACTGGTGGGCGGGCGTCCGCCCGGGCGACACCTTCCTGCTCTCGGCGCCAGCGTGGCACATCTATGCCCTCGGGCAGGTGCTGCTCATCGAGGCCCTGCGCCTGCGGGCGGTGGTGACCTGGGGCACCTACCTTCCTCACTTCGCGCCCCGCATCCTGCACGCCATTGTCACCTTTCGGCCGCGCTTCCTGGCCCTGTTCTTGCCCATGGCCTTCTCCCTGCTGGAGGAGGCGCGGCGGCAGGGTATGAGGGCCGAGCGAGCATTCGCTGGGGTGGAGGCGCTCATGGTGGCGGGCGCTCCCATTACCCCGGGCATGAGGGAACGGCTGCGAGAGGAGATGGGCATCGGCCGGGTGGTCGAGGCGGCCGGCTCCACCGAGGGCTTCCTGGCGACAGAGTGCGGTCAGGGCGAGGGTCTGCACCTGGTGCCGGAAAAGTCCTATGCCGAGGTGCTGGACCCCGAGACCTGGCAATCGGCGGCGCCTGGGGAGCGGGGCGCTTTGGTAATCACCAACACCTGGCCCTGGGGATCCCTCTACCTGCGCTACGATACGGGCGACGCTGCCGTCGCCTTCCCGGGCCCCTGCCCGTGTGGACGCCCTTACCCGCGAGTGAAGCTCCTGGGGCGACGGGCGTACCGGTTCCGTCTCGGCGGCCGCGACCTGCTACCGTACGATGTGCAGCATGCGGTGGAGGAGGCGGTGCCGGCTATGCGTGGGGCAACCCTGGCCATCCTCCGCGAGGGGCTGGACCGGGGCGAGCTGCACCTGCTGGCCCAGGGGCAGGGGCTGGACACGGCCGGGATCGGCCCGAGGCTACAGAGTGCGCTGTCGGAGCGCTTCGACGTGCCGGTGCGGATAGAATGGGGGCGGGAGTTGCCCCTGCGCTGGAAGGGGGTGCCGCCGGTGCTGGAACGCGCCCAGGTGGGGGAGGTACGGTAGGGTGTCCAAGCTCTCCCTGGGGATGCTGTCCGCCTTCTGGCCGGAAGGCGTGTTCCGATACATTAACGTGCCCTTGCAAACGGTGACCGAGGCCTGCGTGCACCGGCCCGCGAGCACAGCCCCCTCCGCCGTGGCCCTGGTCTCGCCAGAGCAGACCATGTCCTACGGCGAGCTGTCCCGGCGGGTGAGGGAGGGCGCGGCCGCCCTGCGCGAGCGAGGCGTGGAAGGCAGGAGGACGGCCATCGCCCTGACGGCGCCCATGGAGCGTGTCGTGTGGCTGCTGGCGGCGCTGGAGGCCGGAGCCCTCGTCGCGCCGGCTGGTATGGAGGGAGCGGAACTGGTCATCGGCGGGGAAGCGCTGCCCGGGCAGGAGCGGCTGCTGCCCGAGGAGCTGGCGGGGGACGCCCAGCCGCCGGCCGGCCGACCCGACTTGCGTGCCCCTCGCCTCGCCTTGCCTGCCCCGGGCGGCGAGGTCCTGTACGGGCACCGGCAACTGGTGGCCATGGCCCTGGCCTGGGGAGCCTTCTTCCAGCTCGGGCCAGAAGCGACAACAGCCCTGCTGGTGCCGCCCGCGGACTGGTTGGGGCTGGCGGCCCTCCTCGGGGCCCTCTGTCGGGGCGCCGCTGTACTCCTGCGCTGGAGCGGGAGAGGCGGCGGAGTCACGGTAGACTATCTAGTGCTCCGCTGGCGGGACGCCGGGGACGCGGACGTCGCCGCCTGGCGGGGTCGCGTGCGTTTGGGCGCGCTGGTGGGCATCGAGGGCCCCTTTCAGGCCTGGCCGCGACGCCGCCTGGCACGAACGCTGGAGACCCCCGCCCTGACGGTGCTGGGCCGCAACGATCTGGGGCCGTACGTGGCCTCTCATCCGGAGTGGTCCCTGGCCGATGCCGCCGGCATCGTTCTCTGCAATGCCGACCTGCACCCGCTGGACCCCAGCGACGGGCACCCCCTGCCGGTGGGCTGGGACCTGGTGGAGGCGGCCGAGATCGGGGTCAAGTCGCCGGCGGTGCCGCAGGGAGCGCAGGTGGTGGAAGATGGTTGGGCCCGCACCCACCTGCTGGCCCACATAGACCCGTCGGGCCTGTACTACCTGCGCCGCAGCCTGCAGCTCTGACGCGCCAGGTACGTGTAGCTATAAGGGCCTTCCCGCTATAAGATAGCAGCAACGGTAGGGCCCCCGCCGCCCTGTCCCCGAGGGACGTCGGCATGCTGTCAGTCTGGTATCGCGCCGTACAGGCCCGGCTCTATCGGCGGCGCGTCCCGCCGCGGGTGCCCTTTCCCTCCGACCGCCTGGCGCTCGTCTGGACGCGGGACGGGCAGCCCCTGTGGTCGCCCAAGGAGTGCGTGCAGGACGGTAAGTACTACGCCGAGTCCTGGGAACCTTACACCATAAGCCTCTTTCTGGAGTCGCTCCGGCCCGGCGCTACGGTGCTGGACGTGGGCGCCCACGTGGGGTATTACACCCTGCTGGCGGCCCGCGCCGTGGGCAGGACGGGCACGGTCTATGCCCTGGAGCCTGGCCCGGCCGAGGCCGCGCTACTGCTCTGGAACGTGCGCATGAACGGCCACGGCCACGTGCGGGTTGTCCCGCAGGCCGCCGGCGACAGGGTGGGCAGCGCACAGCTCTGCCTTTCCGGAGTGTCCAGCATGCACTCCCTGGGCCGACACGAACTGGCAGGGGCCTGGCAGGGCAGCACCACCGTAGGGATGGTGACCATCGATGCCCTCTTGGCGGGGCGCTCCGTGGACGTGGTGAAGATGGACGTGGAAGGGGCAGAGCCCCTGGTGCTGGAAGGAATGCAGGAGACAGTCCGCCGCAGCCCGGGCCTGACCATCTTCAGCGAGTTTTCTCCTCAGATGTGCAGGGCCCTCTCCCTAGACCCGGAGGAGTTCGTGGCCCGCCTGCACGACCTGGGGCTGGAGGTCTCGCTGGTGGACGAGTGGGAGCGGCGCCTGGTGCCCGTGCCGCGAGGCAAGGCCCTGGCCACCTATGATTCCCTCTTTCTCCGGGGGCACCTGGTCTGTCGGCGGGAGGGCTAGCCCAGGGCCTCTGTCAGCCGCTCCACCTGGGCCAGGTCGGGTACGGTAGGCCAGAAGAAGACTTCGTCGTAGCCTGCCTCCTCCAGGGGGCCCAGCACCCCGCGCACTGCCTCGGGCGTGGCCAGCATGCCCCGGACCACCACGTCGACGTTGGGCCCTAGGAAGGCGTAGTAGTCGCGCAAGTAGCCGGCGCCCCTCTCCTGGGCTTCGGGGCCTCCCAGGGCATAGTAGAAAGCGGCCTTGAAGGACGGCTGGCCGGGCCGCCCCAGCTCCTGCCAGCGGCGCCGCACCGTCTCCGCCATCTCTTTCGCATAGGGGTAGCCGCCCGGGTTGATGATGATGCCGTCGGCGATTCGGGCCGCCCGCTCGAGCACGGCCGGGGCGAAGCCGCCCAGGAAGACGCGCGGCCCTCCGGGCTGGACTGGCCTGGGGCCCACCGGCCCGGCCTGCTCTCCGACAGGCTCGCCCCGCCAGAGGCGACGCATTGTCTCCAGCATGGTCTCCAGGCGACGGCCACGGCTGCGGAAGTCCTGGCCGGTGGCGACGAAGTCGTCGGGGCGGGCGCCCACGCCCAGCCCCAGCACCACCCTGCCGCCCGACAGGACGTCCAGGGTGGCAACCTGCTTGGCCAGCAGTACAGGCTCGCGCAGCGGGGCTACCAGCACGGTGGGCATGATCTTGACGCGCCGCGTGACAGCGGCGGCAGCAGCCAGCGCCATCAGCGCCTCCTGGTTCGGGTAGCAGAGGCGGTCGATGATGCCCAGGGTGGAGAACGGGCCGCGGTCGGCTGCCTCCGCCCAGCGGATGACCGTCTCTCCGTCGGTGCCCGGGATGGTGGCCGGAAGCCCGATGCCCTTGTCCATATCTTCGCCCTCCTCGCGGTGGTCTCCTTCTCGTCCTCTTCAGTCTAAGCCTTCGCGCCAAGGCCCGGATAGGGTTTACTATAGCGGGGATGAGAGCGGTACGGGCCCGGCCGCGCCTGCTCTGGCTCCCGGCGGTTCTCGGCACGGTGGTGGCGTGGGGAAGCTGGGGCGTCCTGGTGCGGGCGGCCCTGGAGGGCCTGGACTGGCGCCTGGTCGTCACCCTGGCGATGGGGGGCTATGCCCTCTGCCTGGCCGCCCTGTGGGCCGTGGCGAGGCCGCGCTGGCAGCGACTGGACGCTGCCCGGTTGGCAGGGGCCATCTCTCTGGGCGTGCTGTCCCAGGTCGGGTTCTTCGCCTTTTACCGGGCGCTGGAGGTGGGCGAGGCGTCGGTCGTGGTCCCCTTCACCTCCCTGTACCCGCTGGTGACGATGGCCCTTGCTGTAGCGCTGCTCCGCGAGCGCCTGACCCGGTTGCAGCTCTTGGGTGTGGCGGTGGCGCTGGTGGCCATACTCTTGCTGGCTATGGGATGAGGCCATGGAGTGGCTGCTGTGGGGACTGGGCAGCGTGGCCGCCTTCGGTGTATGGGGGGTGGTCGTCCGTCGCGTGCTCGATGCTGTGGACTGGCGGCTGGTGGCCATCGTGTCCTTCCCTGGCTATCTGCTGCCCCTGGCTGGGCTGTGGGCGGCGGCCCCGGCCGACGTCGATGGCCTGACGGCGGACTTGGCGCTGAAGGCCATCATCGGCGGCGCTCTGGCCCAGACGGGCGTCTTCTTTCTTTACCTGTCGCTGGACTGGGGCGGCAAGGCATCGGTGGTGGTGCCCATCACCGCCCTGTACCCGGTGGTGACCATCGTTGGCGCGAGCCTGTTCTTGGGCGAATCGCCCTCGCCGGGGCAGCTGGTCGGCGCGCTTCTGGCCGTGGTGGCAGTGGGGCTGGTGGCCTGGGGAGAGAGAAGGCCGGCCACGGAGGCCGGCCTGGAGGAGGTGGGGGCCACCGTCCCCGACCCGCCCGACGACAGCAACCCCCCGCCTATTCGTTGAGCATCTTCATGAGGGCGATGACCGTGGGGCCGATGCCGACGATGAAGAGGGCCGGCAGGTTGCAGAAGATGATGGGGAAGATGAGCAGGATGGCGGCTCTCCGTGCTGACTGCTCCGCCCTCTGTCGGCGCCGGATACGCATCTGCTCGGACTGGACCCGCAGCACCTGGCCCACGCTCACGCCCATCTGCTCCGCCTGGACGATAGCATTGACGAAGGTAGTCAGGTCGTCCACGCCGGTGCGCTCGGCCATGTCCATGAGGGCTTGCCGGCGCGGCTTGCCCAGGGCCACCTCGCGGATGGCGGTGCGGAGCTCTGCAGCGAAGGGGCCGGGTACCTTTTCCGCCACGCGCGCCAGGGCCGAGTCCAGGCCCAGCCCGGCCTCCACCATGGTGGTGATGAGGTCGAAGGCGTCGGGCAGGCTCTTCCAGATAATGTTCTGGCGCCGGCGCACCCGCATCTCCAGCCAGACGTAGGGCAGGGCGACACCCGTCGCCCCCAGCAGGAGCAGGGGCAGCACCAGCCCACCGCTGAAGGAGCCAGAAGCCAGAAACAGGACCAGGAACACGCCTGGAAGGCCCACGGCCAGCAAGGCCCATTGCAGCAGGAAGAAGTTGAAGGGGATGGTGCTGCCCGCCATCTCCAGTTTGCGGCGGAGCAGGGCCAGCACCCTCGCCGGCAGCAGAGCGGAGGCCAGCCCCGAGAAGTCGGGCAGCAGCAGGCGGGACAGGGGCGGCGCTGGCGGCGCCTGGCTGTCGGCGCGATAGCGGGCCAGAGAGCGCACCCGCTCCCGCGCCGGGTCCTGCGGTCGCCACAACAGGGCGAAAGTCAGCAGGAAGATGCTGGCAAAGGTGGTGGCCACGGCCACGACGTTCAGCATCGCTTCACCCCCGTCCCTCAGACCTCGATGGACACGATGCGCCGCATGACGATGATGCCGATGATCTGCCACACGGCTGCCAGCGCCAGCAGCACCTGGCCGATAGGCTCTTCCAGCATGGTGCCTATGTACTGGCGGTTGGCCAGCAGCAGTATCCCCGCCAGGGCCACGGGCACCAGGGCGGCCACGTTGCCCTCCCAGCGCTGCATGGTGGTGATGGTCTTGATCTCGCCCTTGATGCGCTCCCGCTCGCGGATGGTGTGGGCGGTGTTGTCCAGTATCTCGGACAGGTTGCCGCCCACCTCACGCTGGACCAGCACGGCCGTGACCACGAGCTCCAGGTCGTAGCTACGGCAGCGCTCTACCAGCCCTCGCAAGGCGCCCTCCACGCTGGCGCCCAGGTTGGCGTCCTGCAGGGTGCGGGCCAGCTCGGGCCCCAAGGGCGGTGGCAGGCGACGGGCGGCGGCCTCCATAGCCTGGAGGAAGCCGAACCCCGCCCTCAGGGCGTTGGACATGATGCTCAGCGCCTCGGGCAACTGCTTCTCGATGCTGCGCAGGCGCCTCTCCTGGAGGACGCCGAGATAGAAGGCGGGTGCCATGTAGCCCACCGCGGCGCCAGCCAGCCCCGCCAGGAGCCCGACGGGGTGCCCGCCGCTGAAGATGACGGCCAGCAGGAAGGCCACCACCGCCAGGAACAGGCGTATGGCCACGTACTGGGCCACCGGCATGCTCACGCCTGCACGCTCCAGCTCCAGGGCGAGCTGCGTGGCCCGCTGGTTCCGGGCCAGAAACAGGTCCAGCACGGGTATGCCGCTCAGGTGACGCCGCAGAATGAGGGTGGGCAGGGCCTGCTCACGGCCCCGCCCTTCCTTGATGTGTCGTAGCCGGCGCACCCCCGGGTCTTCAGCGCGGGTGATCAGGTACACGCCGAGGATGCCCAGGGCCACCGCCGCGGCCACGAACAGGGAGGCGAGCAACACTAGCCCGTCCATCGCCTACCACCTCTCCAGCGGCGTCTCGGCCATGAACAGCTCGGTGGGCACCTCCACCCCGGCTGCCTGGAAGCGGTCCACGCAGCGAGGGCGGATGCCCAGGGCCGCGAATTCGCCCAGGACGCGGCCGTCGTGGGCCACTCCCCGGGGCTCGAAGCGGAACAGCTCCTGCATGGTCACCGTGCGGCCCTCCATGCCCGTGATCTCAGAGATGGACACCACGCGCCGGCGGCCGTCCGAATGGCGGGCCATCTGCACGATGATGTGCAGGGCCGAGGCGATCTGCTCGCGGATGGCCTGCACCGGCAGGTCGAAGCCGGCCATGAGCACCATGTTCTCCACCCTGGCCAGGGCATCGCGGGGCGAGTTGGCGTGGATGGTGGACATGGAGCCCTCGTGACCGGTGTTCATGGCCTGCATCATGTCGAAGGCCTCGGGGCCGCGCACCTCGCCCACGATGATGCGGTCGGGGCGCATGCGCAGGGCGTTGCGGAACAGGTCGCGCTGCGTCACTTCGTTCTTGCCCTCCAGGTTGGGGGGCCGCGCCTCCAGACGCAGCACGTGGGGCTGCTGCAGCCGCAGCTCCAGCGGGTCCTCGATGGTGATGATGCGTTCCCGTTCCGGGATATAGGCCGAGAGGGCGTTCAGGAAGGTCGTCTTGCCGGTGCCCGTGCCGCCGGAGATGAGGATGTTCAGTCGCGCTTTGACGCACGCCTCCAGGAAGATGGCCCACTCTCGCGGCAGAGTGCCGCCCTGGATGAGCTGTTCCATGGTCAGCTTGTCGGTGCGGAACTTGCGGATGGTGATGAGGGGGCTGTCGGGCGCCACGGGCGGAATGATGATGTTCACCCGCGAGCCGTCGGGCAGGCGCGCGTCCACCATGGGCGACGCCTCGTCCACCCGCCGCCCCAGCGGGGCGATGATGCGCTCGGCGATGCGCATGATGTGCTCGTGGTC
>BEIA01000054.1 GCA_002898715.1 bacterium HR24
CCGGTGGTGGCAGTGCACCAGGCAGGACGGGGAGAACTGGCCTGGGCCGCCTATGCCTGGCAGGACGGGCAGACGGTGGAGCTCTCGCCGCCGCGGCTTTCGACCGCGGCGGCGCTGCTCATGGACATGCCCGGGGACGCCATCGTCTGCGGGGAGGTGACGCCGGAGCTGCTGGCGGGCCTCCCCCCTGGCGCTTACGCCGTGACGGGCGAGGCGGGCCGCCGCCGCGCCGCCTACCTGGCGGAGCTGGGCTGGCAACGGCTGCAGGAAGGCAAGGCGGCGCCGCCGTCCCTCCTGCGGCCCGTCTACCTGCGCGAGCCGGCCCTGGGGCCGCCACCGAGACCATAGCTGGGAGGTGCTACAATGGCCCAGAACATGCAGCGCACCCTCGTGCTCATCAAGCCCGACGCCGTGCAGCGGGGCCTGGTAGGGGAGATAATCTCGCGACTGGAGAGGCGGGGCCTGCGTATCGCCGCCCTGCGCCTGCTGCAGGTGGACGAGGGGCTGGCGCGTCGGCACTACGCCGAGCACGTGGATAAGCCCTTCTTCGGGCAACTGGTGGGCTTCATCACCTCGTCGCCCATCGTGGCCGCGGTGCTGGAGGGCCCCCACGCTGTGGAGGTGGTGCGCCAGACCATGGGCGCCACGGATCCCAGGAAGGCGGCGCCGGGCACCATCCGCGGCGACCTGGGGCTGGACATAACCCACAACCTGGTGCACGGCTCCGACTCGGAAGAGACGGCCCGGCGCGAGATCGCCCTCTTCTTCCAGGAATCGGACATCGTCCCCTACCGGCGCGATGTCGACCGCTGGGCCTTCGGCGACTCGGAGTGAGGGAGGAGGGGCTATGGCTGGGACAGGCGACCTGCGCCTGGCGCCCGAAGAGCTGCGGCTGACGGTAGACCCGGCCCGCTTCCGCTTCCAGAAGACCGACGAGGTGGCGCCCCTGGAAGAGTTCGTGGGGCAGGAGCGGGCCATCCGCGCACTGGAGTTCGGGCTCAGCGTCGAGCGCCCGGGCTACAACATCTTCGTCAGCGGTCTGACGGGCACCGGCCGCACCAGCGCCATCCGCGAGTACGTGCGGCGGGCCATCGCTCGCCAGCAGGAGGCGGGGGCGACGCGCATCCCCGATGACTGGTGCTACCTTTACAACTTTCGCGACCCCGACCATCCCCAGGCCATACGCCTGCCCGCCGGTGAGGGCCGTCGCCTGCGCGATAGCCTGCGCGAGCTGCTGGAGAACGCCCAGGCGTTCATCAAGCGGGCGTTCTCCAGCGAGGAGTACGAACAGCAGCGACGGGAGCTCATCGAGGTCAGCCAGCGTGAGGCCCAGAGGCTGATGGAGCAGGCCCAGCAGCAGGCGCAAGCCGCAGGCTTCGCCCTGCGCTTTTCGCCCATGGGCGTCACCATCGTGCCCCTCATCGGTGGCCGGCCAGCCACCCCCGAGGAGGTGGCCAGCCTCGACCCCATCATGCGGCGGGCCCTGGAGGAGCGGCAGCGGCAGGTCTCCGAGGCCGTCAACGAGGTGGGCGAGCGGCTGCGGGCCCTGGAGCAAGAGCTGGTGCAGAAGCTGCGCGAGCTGGACCGCCAGGTAGGGCAGGCGGCCGTGGACGCCCTGTTCCGGCAGGCCATTGCTTCCTTCCAGCAGTACCCGCAGGTGGTCTCCTACCTGGAGGAGTTGCGCTCCCACACCCTGGCCAACCTGGACCTGTTCCGCGCCGACCAGCCGCCCGTGCCGCCGGTGCCCCGTCCCAGCCCGGAGGGGCAGGTGGACCCCTTCCTGGCCTTTCGCTGCAACCTGTTCGTGGACAACGGCCGCGCCGAGGGGCCGCCCATCGTCATCGAGACCAACCCCACCTGGTCCAACCTGTTCGGGCGCATCGAGCGCAAGGCCTACATGGGTACGTATTTCAGCGACCACACCCTCCTGCGCCCGGGGGCGGTGCACCGGGCCAACGGCGGCTACCTCATACTCGACCTGAACGACCTGGTCACCAAGCCGGGCTCCTGGGAGGGGCTGAAGCGAGTGCTCCGCACCGGTCAGGTGCGCCTGGAAGACCCCATGGAGGGGTTGGGCCTGCTGGTGCCGCAAGGGCTGCGCCCGGAGCCCATACCGGTGCAGCTCAAGGTCATCATCACCGGCGACCCCCTGTCCTACTTCCTCCTCTCCACCTACGACCCCCACTTCTGGGAGCTGTTCAAGGTCAAGGCCGACTTCGACTACCAGATACCGCTGACGGACGAGACCGTGGGCCTCTACGCCCGCTTCGTGTCCAGTTGCTGCCGCGACGAGTCGTTGCGTCCCTTCCAGGCCGATGCCGTGGCCAAGATCATCGAGCACGCCTCCCGCATGGTGGAAGACCAGGAGAAGCTCACGGCCCGCTTCGGCCAGCTCCGCGACATCCTGGTGGAGGCCGACTACTGGGCGGCGCAGGAGGGCTCCGAGGTCATCACTGCCCAGCACGTGTACCGCGCCATCCGCGAAAAGTACTATCGCCTCAACCTGGTGGAGGAGCGGGTACGGGAGCTCATTTCCCGTGGCGTCATCATGGTGGACGTGGCAGGGCAGGTGGTGGGGCAGGTCAACGGCCTGGCCGTGCTGGACATGGGCGACTTCAGCTTCGGCCGGCCATCACGCATCACCGCCCGCGTGTTCCTGGGCCAGCGGGGCATCGTCAGCATCGACCGCGAGTCGCAGCTATCGGGCCGCATACACGACAAGGGCGTGTTCACCATCAGCGGGTACCTCGGCTGGAAGTACGCCCAGGAGAGGCCCCTCTCGCTCTCGGCCAGCGTCTCCTTCGAGCAGGCCTACGAGCCGGTGGAGGGCGATTCCGCTTCCCTGGCCGAGCTGTGCGCCATCCTCTCGGCGGTGGCCCAGGTGCCCATCCGTCAGGACCTGGCAGTGACGGGCTCCGTCAACCAGAAGGGGGAGGTGCAGCCGGTGGGGGGCGTGAACCAGAAGATCGAGGGCTTCTTC
Source organism: bacterium HR24 (assembly GCA_002898715.1). Taxonomy (GTDB): domain Bacteria; phylum Chloroflexota; class Dehalococcoidia; order SM23-28-2; family HRBIN24; genus HRBIN24. The sequence goes on from BEIA01000054.1 coordinate 2,981, forward strand.
GAAGTGTGCCGCGCCAAAGGCCTCACCGGCACGCAGGGGGTCATCGTACCCGCCCGCAACCGCCGCCACCTCAACCTGCGCGAGGAGGTGGTGGAGGCGGTGAGGCAGGGCCAGTTCCACGTCTACGCGGTAGAGACGGTGGACCAGGCCCTGGAGCTGCTCACAGGCCTGCCGGCGGGCGAGCGCCAGCCCGACGGCTCCTACCCAGAAGGCAGCCTCAACGCCCTGGTGGATGCCCGCCTGCGTGAGATGGGCGAGGCCCTGCGCCGCGCCGGTCGCCCCCGAGAGCGCGAGGAGGCGGAGGAGAAGGAGGAGACACCCCAACCGGAGGGAAAGGAGCAGGCGTCATGACCAGGCAGGAAGGCTGGCAGCACCGCCACGTGCACGCCAACGGCATCCGCTTCCACTACGTGGAGGCGGGCCGAGGCTTTCCCGTCATCTTCCTGCACGGCTTCCCCGAGCTGTGGTACTCCTGGCGCTACCAGCTGCCCGCCCTGGCCGCCGCCGGACTGCGCGCCATCGCTCCCGACCTGAGGGGCTACGGCGACACGGACAAGCCGCCCCGCATCGAGGACTACGATATCCACCATCTGGTGGGCGATGTGGTGGGCCTGATGGACGCCCTGGATATCGAGAAGGCGGCCCTGGTAGGCCATGACTGGGGCGGCATCATCGTCTGGATGGTGGCCGTAATGCACCCCCAACGGGTGGAGCGGCTGGTCAGCCTGAACGTGCCCTACCGCGGCCGCCCCGGTTTCCCGCCTACCGCCCGGCTACGGGAGATGGTGGAGTCGGGGGCGCAGCAGTTCAACTACGTGCTCGTCTTCCAAGAGCCGGGCCGGGCAGAAGGGATCTTCGCCCAGGACCTGCCCGGGCGCCTGCGCCGCCTGTACGATGGGGTGGCCGGGCGCCCCGACTTCCTCTCCGACGAGGACTTCCAGGTCTTTCTGCAGGCCTTCCAGGAGGGCGGGCTCACCGGGCCCCTCAATTACTACCGCAACATCGACCGCAACTGGGAGACCACCCAGCACCTGCACGAGCAGCAGGTGACCTGCCCCGCCCTGGTGGTCATGACCGACAAGGACCCGGTGCTCCGGCCCGAGATGGCGGAAGGAATGGAGCGCTGGGTGCCAGCCCTGCGCCTGGAGATGCTGCGCGACTGCGGGCACTGGACTCAGCAGGAGAGGCCCGAGGACGTCAACCGGCTGCTGCTGGACTTCCTGGGCGACCTGGCGCGGCGCTAGGGCTACCAGCGCTCGTGGTGGACCAGCTCCTCCAAAGGCAGGCGGGGCTGGCCGCGGTGCCGCGACTCCTCCGACTTGGGGTAGCCGAAGGCGATGCCGTGCCCGGGCCGCCACCCCTCGGGCAGGCCCAGCACCCTCCGCGCACACTCCGCGTTGTGCATGGTGAAGGGGCAGGAGGCCACGCCGTGGGCCCAGGCAGCCACCATCATGTTCTGGGCGGCCCGGCCTTCGTCGTAGTCGGAGGCCCCGTCCTGCACGGCGATGGCGACCACCAGCGGCGCCTCGATGGCCCACATGGCCGAATTGCAGCACGCGGCCAGGGCCTCCTTCTGGGCCCGGTCGCGGATGAGGATGAAGCGGCAGGGCTGGCTGTTCCGGGAGCTGCCGGCCATGCGTCCGGCCTGGAGGATGCGCCTGACCACCTCTTCGGGTATGGGGTCGGCGGTGAACTCGCGCGAGTCGCGCTTGCTCACCACAGTGCGGTAGGCATCGGGCACGCTCATGCCGTCCTCCCCGGGCCTGGCATCCCCGCTACTGCACCCTGACCACCGGTCGGGCACGGTGCCAGAGCCCTTCCAGGTCGTAATAGGAGCGTTCTTCGGGGCCGAAGATGTGGACGACGATGTCTCCCAGGTCCAGGAGCACCCAGCCGGTCTCGGGGCTGCCCTCCCGCCCCAGCAGAGTTACTTCTTCTTTGTCCAGCTCCTCCTCGAGGGCGGCGAGGACGGCCTCCATTTGCCGCTTGGTCTCACCGGTGGCGATGACGAAGTAATCGGCGAAGGTGGCGACGTCGCTGATGTCCAGGAGGACGATGTCGCTGGCCTGCTTCTCGGACAGGACGTCCACGAGCTTCCTGGCCAGCGTGCCGGAATCGTAACGCACGGCTGCGCCCAGCTACATCACCTCCTTTTCCTCGTTGCGCTCAACGGGCCGCCCTGCGGCGCATACCCATGAGATTCGGACCCTTTTGGCCTCGCCGCCGCCATTATAACATGGGGTTGGAGATGGGCAGGGAGCGCGTGCTGGTGGCCATGTCGGGCGGGGTGGACTCGTCCGTCGCCGCTGCCCTGCTGCTGGAGCAGGGTTACGAGGTCGTAGGCGTGACCATGCGGCTGTGGACGCTGGAGGACCCAGCGTCCCCGCGGCTGCAGCGCCGTTGCTGCTCCGTGGAGGACACGGAAGACGCTCGGGCCGCTGCCGACGTGCTGGGCATACCCCACTACGTCCTCAACTTCGAGCGCCAGTTCCAGGCGCAGGTGGTGGACTACTTCGTGGGCGAGTATGCCAGCGGGCGCACCCCCAACCCTTGCATCGCCTGCAACCAGCACATAAAGTTCGGGCCGCTGCTGGAGTACGCCCTGGCCCTGGGCTGCGACTACGTGGCCACCGGGCACTACGCCCGCCGCCGCCTGGGCCCCACAGGCTACGAGCTGTGGCGGGCGGTGGACGAGGCCAAGGACCAGTCCTATGTCCTGTACATGCTGGGCCAAGAGGAGCTGTCACGCACCCTGTTCCCCATCGGCGAGCACACCAAGGACGAGGTGCGGGCCATCGCCCGCAGCCTGGGCCTGCCCAACGCCGACAAGCCTGACTCGGCCGACATCTGCTTCATCCCGGGCGGGGACTATCGCGCCTTCGTGCGAGAGCGGGCGGGGGCGGCGCCCGGCCCCATTCTGGACCAGCAGGGCAACGTGCTGGGCCAGCACGACGGCATCGTCAACTACACCGTGGGCCAGAGGAGAGGCCTGCCTGCCCGCGGGGGCGGCACCCCCCTCTACGTGCTGGAGGTAGACGCCCGCGCCAATGCCATCGTAGTGGGCAGCGAAGAAGAGCTGTACGCCGAGGGGGCCGAGTGCGAGGCCCTGCGGTTCGTGTCCGGCAGCCCGCCTGCCGGCCCGGTGGAGGTGGAGGCCAAGGTCCGCTACCGGGCACCGGCGGTGCCCGCCCTGCTGACCACGGAGGGCGATGCCGGACTGGTACGCTTCCTCCAACCGCAACGGGCCGTCACGCCCGGACAGGCGGTGGTGTTCTATCAGGGGGAGCGGGTGCTGGGCGGCGGCGTCATCCGGCGGCCCCTGCGTCGGGCCCGGTAGAGCCGCCTGCTATCATCTGCTATAATGGGCGGCACGTGGCCCCGCCCAGGGGAGGTCAGAGGCGGTCATGGGCATCGACACTCTGGAAGACCTGCGCGACGTCACCATCGTGGCCTTCACCATCGCCGGCACGGTGGTCTTCCTCTTCAGCATCCTCGTCTCCCTGGTGCTGCTGGTGGTGCTGCTGCAGGTGCGTGGGCTCGTATCGCGCGTGAACCACCTGGTCAACGATAACCTGCCCCCCGCCCTGTCCAACCTGCGCGAGAGCATGGAGACGGTGCGCTCCACCACCGCCTTCGTCTCGGACACGGTGGTCCGGCCGGTGGCGAAGGGGTACGGTCTGATGATGGCGGCCCGCCGCTTCGTCTCGGTGCTGGGCCGCATGCGCGGGCGCGCTCGCGCCGGATAGGGGGATTAGGGATGCGCTTCGTCCTGGGGCTCGCCCTGGGCCTCGCTGCAGGAATGGCTGCCTACCTGCTCATGTCGCCGGTGCGGAAAGAGGAGGTGCGCCAGCGACTGCGGGGCCTGGCCAGGGGCGAAGGGGGGGAAGACGTGCTGCGCCCGTTGCGGCGCGTGGCCGAAGGAGCGGCCTCCCAGGCGCGCCAGGCATGGGAAGAGGCCCGCGAGGCCGCCCGCCAGGCGGAGCAGGAGATGCTCGAGCGCTACCAGCGCATGCGCCAATCGTCGCGGCGGGAGCAACGCTGAGGCTATGTCGGGCACTCCCCGAGCGGGGGAGAGGGCGTCCGGGGACAGCTCCCCTCGGCCCGGGCCAGCGCTGCGGGGCGGCCGGCCCCTGGACGCAGCGGGAATAGCGGCAGCCGTCCTCACCTGCACCCTGTGGGGCTCCAATGGCGTAGCCGGGCGCATCGGCACGGCCGACATCCCTCCCTGGACTCTGGCCTCCATCAGGGGCTGGATCGCCTTTCTTCTCCTGGCCCTCGTGCTGTCCTGGCGTCGCCCCAAGCTGCCGCGCTCCTGGCCGGCCTGGAGGCGGGCGGTGGCCATTGGCGTCCTGCAGACGGGCCTGCCTACCGGGCTCTTCTTTTGGGGCGTCCACCGACTGGACGCCGGCCTGGCCATGGTGATGATGTCCACCCAGCCCCTGTTCGTGGCCCTGCTCCTCCAGCGCTGGCCGGGAGGCGAGCGGCTCACCGGCTGGCGGCTGCTGGCCCTGCTGGGCGGCTTCGCCGGGGTGGGCGTCGTGGCCTACGCCAAGAGCGGCTCGTCGCTGGAGTTCCACTGGCCGGCCCTAATGGCCATCGGCGCGGGAGCGGCGTCCTGGGCCGCCGGCACCCTCATAATGCGGCAGCCGGGTCCGGGCTGGGAGGACTTCCACGCCCTGGTGACGTGCCAGATGGCCGTGGCCTGCGCCTTCATGACCGCGGTCGCGGTCCACGAGTGGTGGGAGCCGGTGCGCTTCACGTCCGAGGCCCTGCTGAGCGTGGTCTACATGGGCCTCTTCACCACGGCGGTGGGCTCGGTGCTCTGGTTCTGGTCGGTGCAGCGCCACGGCGCCAGCCGCATAAGCGCCTTCGTGTTCGCCATTCCCGTGTCGGGGGTGCTGCTGGGGGCCATCGTCCTGGGCGAGCCCCTGCCGCCCCTCCTGTTCCCGGGGCTACTGCTGGTGGCGGCGAGCCTGGCGCTGGTAAACCTGCCCGAATCGGCCTGGCGGGGCGTGACCGGCCGCCTGACGTCCCTCCTCCAGCAGGGGCGGGCCGCCGTGCAGCGCTGACCGGCCCCCCGCCCCGCGGCGCTCAGCGCCCCTGCCAGTTAGCGGGACGCTTATCGAGGAAGGCGCACATGCCCTCCTGGGCGTCGGCGGCCAGCGCGTTGAGCGACATGACCTCCTGGGCGTACAGGTACGCCTGGTGCTGGGGCATCTCCAGCTGGCGGTAGAAGGCCTGCTTGCCCAGGCCGATGACGAAGGGGCTCGAGGCGGCGATCTTCTCCGCCAGAGCCCGCGTCTCTTCCTCCAGCCGCTCGCCGGGCACCACCTTGTTGACCAGGCCGTAGTGCAGGGCCTCCTGGGCGCTGATGGGCTCTCCCGTCAGCAGCATCTCCATCATCTTCTTGCGCGGGAGGTTGCGGCTGACGGCCACCATAGGAGTGGAGCAGAAGAGGCCGATGCGCACGCCCGGGGTGGCGAAGCGCGCCTCCTCGGCGGCCACCGCCAGGTCGCAGGTGGCCACGAGCTGGCAGCCGGCGGCGGTGGCGATGGCGTGCACCTGGGCGATGACCGGCTGGGGTATGGACTGTATGGTGTCCATCATCTCGGTGCAGGTCTCGAACAGGTGCCGGTAGAAGCCGGCGTCCCTGCCCACCATCTCGGCGATGTCATGGCCGGCACAGAAGGCGGGCCCGTTGCCCCGCAGCACCGCCACGGCCACGTCTCTGTCCTGGCCGATGGCGCGGAAGCAGTCGGTCAGCTCCTGCATGTGCTCCAGCGACAGGGCGTTGCGCTTGTCGGGCCGGTTCATGGTCACATAGGCGATGCGGCCCTGCTTCTCGTAGAGAATGTTCTTGTACGTCTTGGTGGCCTGCATGGCTCCCGCCTCCCTCAGTGGATGCGCTTCTCGTAGCCGGCCCAGTCCTTTTCCCTCAGCTTAAACTTTTGCACCTTGCCCGTCGAGGTCTTGGGCAGCTCCGCCACCAGCTCCACGGCCTTGGGGGCCTTGAAGCGGGCCAGCCGCTGGCGGCAGAAATCGATGAGCTCCTCGGGGGAGGCGCTGGCACCCGGCTTCAGCACCACGTAGGCCTTGGGCACCTCGCCCCACTTCTCGTCGGGGATGCCGACGACGGCGCACTCCAGCACGGCCGGGTGCTGGTACAGGGCCCGCTCCACCTCCACGCTGGAGATGTTCTCGCCGCCGGAGATGATGATGTCCTTGGCCCTGTCCATGAGTTCGATGTAGCCGTCGGGGTGCATGACCCCCAGGTCGCCGCTGTGGAACCAGCCGCCGCGGAAGGCCTTGGCGGTGGCCTCGGGGTCGTTGTAGTACCCCTTCATGACGTTGTTGCCCCGCATCACCACCTCGCCGATGGTCCTGCCATCGGGGGGCACGTCTCGCATCTCCTCGTCCACCACCCGCAGCTCGGGGGCGTGGATGTAGCCCACGCCCTGGCGGGCCTTGAGGCGGGCGCGCTGCTCCAGGGGCAGGCCGTCCCACTCCACCTTCCACTCGCACACCGTGTGGGGGCCATAGGTCTCGGTGAGCCCGTAGACGTGGATCACCCGCGCGCCCATCTCCTCCATGGCCTGGATGATGGTGGGAGGCGGCGGGGCGGCTGCGGTGACGATGGTCACCGGCCGCGGGAAACGGTACTCGGCGTGGGGCCGGCCCTGGGCCAGCATGATGAGCACCGTGGGGGCGCCACAGAAGTGGCTCACTCCCTCCTGCTCGATCAGCCGGAAGACATCGGCCGCTTCCACCTTGGGCAGGCAGACGTTCTTGGCGCCGATGCCCGTCACCGCCCAGGTGAAGCACCAACCGTTGCAGTGGTACATGGGCAGCGTCCACAGGTAGGCGCTCTCCGGCCGCAGCCCCGTCTCGATGATCTCGCCCAGGGCGTTGAGGTAGGCGCCCCGGTGGGTATACATGACGCCCTTGGGCCGCCCGGTGGTGCCGCTGGTGTAGTTGATGCTGATGACCTGCTCCTCGTCGTCCACATCGTAAGGGAAGGGGTCGGGGCTGCCCTCGGCCAGGAACTCTTCGTAGTCCACACCCTCCACCGCCGAGTCGGGCGGCTCCTGCCCATGCCGCGAGGAGATATCGGCCAGGAGCACCAGCGACAGCGGCACCTGGTCACGGACGGGGGCCAGGAGTCCCGCCAGCTCCCGGTCCAGCACGATGGCCCTGGCACCCGAATGCTGCAGGATGTAGGCGACCTCTTCTGTGCTCAGGCGGACGTTGATGGGCACCATAGCCGCGCCGATCTGGGGCACGGCGAAGTGCGCCTCCAGCACCTCCAGGGAGTTGCGACAGAGCAGCGCCACCCGGTCTCCCTTGCCGATGCCGTGGCGCTTGAGGGCGCTGGCCAGCCGGTAGACGCGGGCGGCGAACTGGCCGTAGGTGAGGCGCAGGGAGCCATCCACCACCCCTTCCTTTTCTGGGAACACGTGCAGGGTGCGTTCGAGAAGCATGAGCGGCGTCAGGAGGGAGCGGTGGACGGGCAGGCCCTGCCACTGGTCCTTGTCCCACAGGCTACGTGCGGCAGCAGCTTGGGTCATGGCGGGGCACCCCCTTCGTGGTGGCAGGCGAGGTCGTCGACAGGCTTGCCTCGATTTTAGGCAGGACTAAGGAAGGGTGTCAACGCGGCCGGGGCTTCCCTCGGGGCCGGGGCTCACGCCCCTCGCAGAGCCCCCGGCCAGCCGGGCCTGCCTGCCTTGACAGTAAGAGCCGGCCAATCGCTTATAATGTCTTGCGATACATCGCCGGGGGTGAAGGCTATGGTCAAGGTCATTCTCCAGATATATCCTGTGATCCCCGCCGCCGACGAGGAGGAGCGCATACGGCTCCGCCCCATCGGCCGCAACGTGGAGCGCTACCAGCAGACCCTGGAAGGCTGGACGGACATCGTCCGGGCGGCCGACGAGCTGGGCCTGTGGGGCGTGGCCACCATCGAGCACCACTTCTGGTCCGAGGGCTACGAGGTGGGGCCCAGCCCAGGCATCCTCAACGGCTACTGGGCGGCCATCACCCGCAACGTACGCGTGGGCCAGCTGGGCTACGTCATGAGCACCCAGGACCCCATCCGCGTGGCCGAGGAGACGGCCATCCTCGACCACCTGACCAAGGGCCGCTGCTTCGTGGGCTTCGCCAGGGGCTACCAGTCGCGCTGGACCAACGTCATCGGCCAGCACCTGGGCACCAGGGCCACCCGGTCGCCCTCGGCGGCCCAGAGCGACCCTTCCCTCATCGGCGGCGGCGTGGGCTCGGCGGCCATCGACGAGCGTATTATCAAGGACGACGAGATCAACCGCCGTATCTTCGAGGAGGCAGTGGAGATAGTCCTGCGGGCCTGGACGCAGGACAGCATCGAGTACGACGGCGAGTTCTGGAAGATACCCTACCCCTACGAAACCGGCGTGGACGACTGGCC
>BEIA01000055.1 GCA_002898715.1 bacterium HR24
GCCACCCGCCAGGAGATGCTGGAGTTCGCCCGGCTGTACGCTAACGCCCGCACGGCCGTATTCGTCTGGTCTATGGGCATCACCATGCACAAGTACGGGGTGGACAACGTGCGGGCCATCGTCAACCTGGCCCTGGCCCGGGGAATGGTGGGCAGGCCCGGCGCGGGCCTCATGGCCATCCGTGGCCATTCGGGCGTGCAAGGCGGAGCGGAGATGGGGGCAGTGCCCAACCAGTTGCCGGGGGGCCTGCCCGTGGACGAGGAGACAGCGGGACGCTTCTCGCGCCTGTGGGGTTTTCCCGTGCCCTCGTGGCGGGGCTATTTCGTGGCCGAAATGGTAGATGCCGCCTGGCGGGGTGAGCTGGACGTGCTCTACTGCATCGGCAGCAACCTGCTGGATGTCCTGCCCGACAGGCGCTACGTGCGCCAGGCCCTGTCGCGCATACCGCTGCGCGTCCACCACGACATCGTCCTGAACCCCCAGATGCTGGTGGAGCCCGGCGAGGAGGTGCTTGTACTCCCCGCCACCACCCGCTACGAGATGGCCGGCGGTAACACCGAGACCACCACCGAGCGGCGAGTCATCTTCAACCCGGAAATCCCCGGCCCCAGGGTGCCCGGGGCCCGGGACGAGTGGCGGGTGCTGGTGGAGCTGGCCCGTCGCGTCCGTCCAGAGATGGCGGGTGCCATCGACTTTCCGTCCACCCAGGCCGTTCGCGAGGAGATAGCCCGCGCTGTCCCCACTTACGACGGCATCCAGCACTTGCGTCGCAAGGGAGACCAGTTCCAGTGGGGCGGGCCGCGTTTAGGGGAAGGCGGTAGCTTCGCCACGGCCGACGGCCGCGCCCGCTTCGTCCCCGTGCCACTGCCCAGGGAGGAAACGGCGGAGGGCATGTTCCGACTCACCACCCGCCGGGGCAAGCAGTTCAACAGCATGGTGTTCGCCAGTAAGGACTCCCTGATGGGGGCAGATCGCGACGAGGTGGTGCTCTCGCCTCGGGACCTGGAGAGGCTGGGGTTGCGGGAGGGCCAGCGCGTTCTCCTCCGCTCGGCCACGGGCGAGTTCGTGGGGCGTGCCCGTGCCGGCCCCATCTACCCCGGGACAGTGATGATGTGCTGGCCCGAGGCCAACGTCCTCATCCCGCGCGGGATCTCCGACCCGCAGTGCGGCATCCCTGCCTACCGCGACGCCTGGGTAGAGCTGGTTCCCCTGCCCGGCGACGTTACAGAGAGGGCCACCGTCGGGGCGTGAGTCCTCCCCATGCGCGTTCTGCTCTGGCTCCTGGTGCTGGCCATGGCAGGGATGGTGGGCCTGCTGGCCGTGCTGGCGCTGGAGCCGGCGCCCCCGCCGCTGCCCGAGATGGAGGTGGTGCTGCCGGGTCGCCAGGGCAACGGTACGCCCACCGCCCCGGCAGCCAGCCCCACGCCTCCCTCGGAGCCCACCGCCTTCGCGCTCGACCTGCTCAGCAGCAACACGGCCATCATCGAGGCCACCTCGCCGCTGGGGCGTGGGTCGCTGGTGCAGGTAGCCCGCGGCACGGGCCTGGTGGTGCGCCTCCTGCCCGATGGCTACGTGATCCTCACCGCCGCCCACGTGCTGGACCCCGGCACCTCGGTGCGGGCACGCAGGGTTGCCGCCCGCATCTGGTGCGACGGAGAGATGGTCTCCAACTACCAGGGGGTGGACGTGGCAGTCCTCTACTGCCGCTTCGATGACCCTGGCGGACTGCCCCAGCTGCCAGAGCCGTCCCTGGTCCACGGCGTGAGCGGGTACGAGGGTCGCACCGTCCTTTTCCGCTGCCACTTCGACGATGCGCCCCGCGTGGGCCATGTCACCGGCCAGGCCCTGTCGCCCAGCGGCACCCCTCTGGTGATAACCGATATCCCTGCCGAGCCGGGATGCAGCGGCTCCGCCCTGCTGGACGCTGCCGGCAACGTCATCGCGGTGGTCATCGGCTCGGACCGCGAGCGGGGTACGGCCCTCGCCTCTGTCCTGCCCCAGGGCCTCAACCCCTGAAAGCCTCTTTTCTCCCCCTCGGGGGACTAACGTTCTTGCGGGCTTGTGCGTCACAACTATGGACAGATGCACGGCCCGGAGCATTTCGAGAGACAGCGCGGCCTGGCGTCCATCCGCGGCGCCGTCACCCTCGCAGCCCTCATGGTGCTCGGCGCCCTGCTGCTCGCCGCGGGAGTCAGGGCCGCCACAGGCGGCCAGCGGCCGCCCGCGCCGCCCGAGCCACCGGCACGCGGGGTCGCCCCTGCAGGCGGTGCGCCCGCGGCCCGGGCCACGGCTACCCAGGACGACGGGACTCCGTCCCTTGCCCCTCCCGCCACCTCCGCCCCCGATTCAGCGCGAGCGCCGGCGGTGACGCCTGGCAGTCGGCCGGCGCCGGTGCTCACCCCAGGCCCCGGGCGTCCCAGCCTGGACGTGGCGACTCCCCCGCCCAGCGACCCCAGGGCCACGGTGCGGTCGGCCCGAGCAGGGCAACCACGACAGCAGCGGCCCCTGTCGGAGCCCGGCCCGCTAGCCAGAGTGCCCGGGGCGGTCGGCGCCACGGCCGGTGAGTCCCTGTCCCTGCCCATGCCCGTGCCAGGCCGCTGGCAGGTGACCTGCGGCTATCGCTGTGGCCTGCACGACGGTCTGCACACCTATGGCCTCGACCTGGTACGCCTCGACGGCCCCACAGCGGGAACGCCGGTGCGGGCGCCCGTGGCGGGCCGCATCGTGGCCGTGGTGGACGGGACCGTGGCCTACTGCGGGGGCCGGTGGGTCACCGGCATCGCTGCTGGCTCGGTGGTGGTGCTGGAATTCCCTCTGGCCGATGGACAAATAGCCCACCTGCGCCTCATCCACCTGGACGCGGGCACCGTACCGGCGTCGCTGCGTCCCCGGGACGGGCCGCTGGCGGTGGCCGCGGGCACATACCTGGGATCGTTGGCCTACATCGGGCCCGGCTGCGCCCACCTGCACCTGGACGTGGCCCTGGTGGACGCAGGCGAAGAGGTGCCGGTGCCCCTCTCCCTCGGCGGGCGATACCTGCCCGACTGCGGCCGGGACGAGTGCTGGACCGGCACCGTGCTCCCGTGACGGGCAACTAGCGACAGGCGTGTAACGGAGAAATGGTGTTATGGGTCATTACTGGCGGAAAACGCAAAGGAAAGGATGTGAGAGTCGGAAAATGTCAAGTAACAACTGAATAGATGGCCTATAGTCGCATGTCAACCGGAAAGGAGGTGCATGTATGGCAAACCTGAGGAGAGTATGGAGGAAGCTGGCCAGGGGGCAGCGGGGCATCACCGGCCTCGAGACGGCCATCATCCTGATCGCCTTCGTCATCGTGGCCTCGGTGTTCGCCTTCGTGACCCTGAGCACGGGGCTGTTCAGCGCCGAGAGGAGCAAGGAGACCATCTTCTCTGGCTTGGCCAAGGCCCAGTCCAACCTCGAGCTGCACGGCTCCGTCGTGCTCACCGGTGTTGTCCTGACGGGTTCCGACGCCACCGACGGTTCTCTCACCTTCCAGCTGGCCCTGGCCGCTGGTGGCTCGCCCATCAGCCTGGACCCGGCCGCCACCAACAGCCGCGTCGTCATGAACTTCACCGACGCCAACAGCCGGGTGGAGGACGTGACTTACACCGCGACTGACATCGTTGGCGACGGGGACACGATGCTGGAGCCGGGCGAGCTCTTCACCATCACCATCGACCTCGGTGGCAACAGCCTGGTGCTGAGCCCGAACGAGCGCTTCACCATCGAGGTGGTGGCGCCGCAGGGCGGGAGCATGCTCATCGCCCGCACCATGCCGCCGGCCATCGACGCGGTGGTGGACCTGCACTAGCGAAGGGATGACCTGGGCGTCCGGGGCCGCCCCGGACGCCCAGGGGCCCGCAGACCTGGCCGGCCCAACAGGTACGAGGGAGACCTGGGACCCCGACCCAGAATCCGACACGGAGGTCAATCGAAGTGAGCAGTCTGAAGCGGCTCCTCAAGGGGCAGCGGGGCATCACCGGCCTCGAGACGGCCATCATCCTGATCGCCTTCGTCATCGTGGCCTCGGTGTTCGCCTTCGTGACCCTGAGCACGGGGCTGTTCAGCGCCGAGCGGAGCAAGGAGACCATCTTCGCCGGCCTGCAGAAGGCCCAGTCCAACCTGGAGCTGCACGGCTCCGTCGTCCTCACTGGTGCCACCGACTCCGACACCGACGGCGACGTCGACCAGGGCACCCTGACCTTCCAGCTGGCGCTGGCCGCTGGTGGCTCGCCCATCAGCCTGGACCCGGCCGCCACCAACAGCCGCGTCGTCATGAACTTCACCGACCGTGACGGCCGGGTGGAGGACGTGACTTACACTGCGGTTGACATCGTTGGCGACGGGGACACGATGCTGGAGCCGGGCGAGCTCTTCACCATCACCATCGACCTCCAAGGCGATCCCGTTGACACAACCGACGACCTGGAGCTGAGCCCGAACGAGCGCTTCACCATCGAGGTGGTGGCGCCGCAGGGCGGGAGCATGCTCATCGCCCGCACGCTGCCGCCGGCCATCGACCCGGTGGTGGACCTGCACTAAGGGGGCAAGGGGCGTCCGGGGCCCGGCCCCGGACGCCCCCACCCCATGTTTCGGGGGTGAGCGAGCGATGGACAGCGACAGCCGTCTGGAAGTGCTGGAGGAGGAGCTGAGGCTTCTCAAGGCCGAGGTCAAGAGCGTGCTGCTCGATATCCGGGAGGCGGTCCTCTCCCGCGCCAATCCCCTCCGAGCGGGACTGCCAGCGCTGGAGGAGGAGAGGCTGCCCGCCGCCGATAACGGGCTGAGCGGGCCAGTGGAGGAGTCAGTACTGCCCCCGCCGGAGGAAGAGAAGGCGCTCACGCCGGAGCCGGAGCCCTCATCCTTCTCTGGCCGGCAGGAGATGCCCCAGTCCGACCCTGTCCAGGAGCGGGCGCCCGAGCCGCCGCCCCTGGGGCAGGCCATGTCCCAGTGGTCGGGGCCGCCCCTGGCCGGTGGCGACTTCGTCGCCTGGCTCGCCAATTCGATGCGCGAGCTGGGCCCGGAGCGGCTGGGGCATCTCCTCGCCATGTACCGCCTCCTCAAGCCCCTGCCGGCCAACGTCAACCTGGCGCTGGGGCACCTGCAGGAGCTCATCGCCAGCAGCAGCGACCCCGAGCCTTCCTGGCTCAAGGCCCTGGTGGAGCTAGACCGACTCTCCCGCTAGCGTGCCGGCCATGGACAAGGTCTTGGTGACGGTGCTGCTGGTGATGGCGGGGATCGTCTCCGCCACCATCGTCGTCAACACGGTGGTCCCTGCCGTCCAGAGGGCGGGCGGCGACGTCATCTCCATCAGCTCCGCTGTAAGCGACCGCATCCGCACCGATGCCCGCATCATAGAGATAGCCGCCGAGGCTGGCTCGACTACCGTCCAGGTATGGGTCAAGAACGTGGGCTCGGCCACTATACCCAACCCGGAACGGATGGACGTATTTTTCGGGCCGGTGGGGAATTTCGCCCGCATAGCTCCCTGCTCCCAGACCGGGAATGCGCCCCCTTGCTGGCAGCTGGCCATCGAGAACGATACCGAGTGGGCGCCTTTCGCCACCGCCCGCCTGACTATCGAGCTGGCGTCGGGGCTCAGCTCGGGCCAGGACTACATCGTGACGGTGGTCCTGCCCAGTGGCCTGCCCATCAGCACCACCTTCTCGGTGTGAGGCGCCATGGAGCATACCGTCCCGGCCCTCATCGTCGCCGCCGCCATCCTCATCGGCGGACTGGTGATGACCGGCGTCACCACTGGCGCCCTGGAAAGGGTGGACCGCTCCTGGCGCGACATGCTGACGGTGGCCGAGGAGCGCATGGGTACGGCGCTGGAACAGGTGAGCACCGACCTGTCGCCCGACGGCAGCCAGGTGACCGTGGTGATGAAGAATGCCGGCCGGGTGGCCGTAGCCGACCCGCGGCTGATGGATGTCATCATCAGTTACAGGGACACCGGCGGCCAGCAGCACAACCTGTGGCTGCCTTACGCCGACGGCCCCCTGCAGGACAATACGTGGCAAGTAGCCTCCATCAGTAACGATCGGCGCAATCCGGGCATCTTAGACCCAGGGGAGACCATGGAGCTGGTGGTCAGGGTCTCGCCGCCCATCGACACCGCCAACAGCGACCGGTGGCTGGTGGTGGCCCTGGCCAGCGGCGTCACCTATACCGTCTATTTCTGAGGGCGCGGCATGGTGGCTGAAAGGGAGATGTTGCCGGAAGACGAGGAGGAAGAGGAGGAACAACAGCAGCGTCTCATTGCTCCGGGCATCCTGGAGATGGACAAACGCCTGGGGGGAGGCTTGCCGCCCTCCTCGCTGACCCTCATCGAAGGGGACCCGGACGCCGGCAAGAGCGTGTTCACGTTGCAACTGGTGCACGGCGCCCTGAAGGAGGGCTATCGCTGCGCCGTCTTCGTCTCCGAGGCGCGGGCCAGGGAGGTGCTGGAGCAGATGGACGGCTTCAGCATGCCCCTTTCCGATTACTATCTCTTGGGGCGCCTCGCCCTGTTCGAGGCCGACTTCCGGGGCGACCGTCAGCAGGCGGAGCTCCTGTCCACGCGCTTCCTGCAGCATGTAGCGTCTTGCCGGGACTACGAGCTGTTCGTGGTGGACTCCATCACTCCCCTCATCTTCAATTTCGACGAATGGTATGTGCTGTCCTTCCTGGCCAAATGCAAGGAGCTGGCCGACGTTGGACAGACCATCATCGTCACCCTGCACTCGTATGCCATCAACGAATCGCTGCGGCTGCGGGCCAACTCCATCGTCGACGCCCATCTGCGCCTGCGCATCGAGGAGCTGGGCAAGCAACTGGTGCGCACTCTGGAGGTGGTGAAGGTGCGGGGGGCGGTCCGGACGGTGGACAACGTGGTCAGCTTCACCGTGGAGCCGGGGGTGGGTATCAAGAGCGTCCCCATAACTCGCACCAAGGCATAAGGTGAGAGGATGCCTGCGACACGCCTCCCCTTCGAACTGAAGGCGTGGCAAGGGGAAGGCCACCACGAGGAGGCCTGCCCCGTTTGTCGTTCCCTGACCGAGGAGCTGCGCGAGGAGGTCGCGGCCAGCCCGCACCTCCTCCGCTACCTCCACTCCCTGCCCTTGGAGGAGTGGGGTATGCCACAGTTCCACAGGCGGCTGGAGCGCAAGATGGGGGAGACGGGGCTGCCCAACGTCCTGTACCCCATCGGCGGCGGCATTTACGTCCACGTGTTGGGTGACCCTCAGGACGCCCGCAATTTCTACATACCTATCGAGCCCGTCATGGAGCCGGCGGAGATGGGGCCGCTGTTGGAGGCGCTGGAGGACAGGCTGGTGGACGTGGTCACTCGCCTGCCTCACCCGCAAACGCTGGAGGAGAGGCGCCAGGTGCTCGAGGAGGCCATGCGGCGGGTGGTGGTTCTGAACGGCCATCGGGCCCATTCCAACAGCAATTCCCGTGGACTCCTGGGGCGGGGAAACGGCAAGCTTCACCTGAGCCCCACCCAGTTCGAGGCCCTGCGCTATCTGGTCCTGCGGGACAAGGTGGGCCTGGGAGTGCTCGAGCCCTTCATACTCGACCCCTACATCGAGGACGTGAGCTGCAGTGGCCTGGGGCCCATCTTCATCGAGCACAAGGTGTTCAAGGCCCTCAAGTCCGCCATCGCCTTCGAGGAGGAGGCCGACCTGGACGTCTTCCTCCGCCGCCTGTCGGAGCGCATCGGCAAGCCGGTGACGCACCGACGGCCCATAGTGGACGCTACCTTGCCTGATGGCTCCCGTATCAACATCGTCTACGGCTCGGAGGTCTCAAAGCGGGGCAGCAACTTCACCATCCGGAAGTTCTCCACCAAGCCCATGAGCGTGCTGGACCTGGTGGAAGGCGGGAGCCTGGACTACCGCATGCTGGGGTACCTCTCCATCGTCCTGGAAGAGGGCATGAACATGTTCGTGTCGGGGGAGACGGCCTCCGGCAAAACGACGCTCCTCAACGCCATCACCACGTTCATTCCGCCCGAGTTCAAGATCGTGACCATCGAGGACACGCCGGAGCTGCAGGTCCCGCACCCCAACTGGACGCGGGAGGTGGTGCGGGGCACCACCGAAGACGGGGCGGCGGTGACCATGTTCGACCTGCTGAAGGCGGCCTTGCGCCAGCGCCCCAATGCCATCCTGGTGGGCGAGATCCGGGGCGAAGAGGGCAACATCGCTTTCCAGGCCATGCAGACGGGGCACCAGGTAATGGCCACATTCCACGCCGCCACGGTGGAGAAGCTGATCCAGCGCATCACTGCTAACCCCATCAACGTGCCCAAGAGCTACGTCGATAACCTGAACGTGGTCATCATCACCAGCGCCGTGCGGCTCAAGACGGGGAAGCTGGCACGGCGGGTGCTGTCCATCAGCGAGATCTTCGGCTACGACTCGGTGACCGACTCGTTCTCCTTCGCTGAGGTGTTCCGGTGGGACCCCGTATACGACCGCTTCGAGTTCACGGGCTACATGAACAGCTACCTGTTGGAAAACAAGATAGCCGTGCGCCGTGGCATTCCGGCCAACAAGCGCCGGCAGATGTACCTGGAATTGGAAAAGCGGGCCCGGCTGCTGGAGGAGCTACACCGCAAGGGGGTCAAGGACTTCCATGATCTCTACCAGGTCCTTGCCAAGGCGAGGCGGCAGGGCCTCTTCTGAGGCCGGGGCGGCGGTCGTCTCCCAGGCCCTGCCCAACTCGCGGTCGCTGCTTTTCAATGCCAGCGCGTACCGCTACGACTTGGTCTCGCTGTTCACCCATCTGGCAGCGGTGGCGACGGCGCACATCGACCGCGCCCAGCTCTTCGAGCGCGCGGCGACGCTGGGCTACCGGGCCTCGCCCTTCTTCGGGCAGGTGCTGGCGCTGGTGCGGACGCTCTCCTATGACTTCGCCCACGCCTGTCACCGCGTATCCAGCATGGCCAGCGAGGAGACCGTACGCGCCATCCTGTTGCGGTTCGGCAACTCCTTGGCCTCGGGGGAGGCCGAGTCAGCCTTTTTGCAACGAGAGCTGCGGGTGCTCATGGGCGACTACGTGAACGAGTACGAGCGCGACCTGGAGTCGCTGCGAAAGTGGACCGATGCCTTCGTGGCCCTGGAGGCGGCGGCCATCATGATAGTGCTGGTGGCCGTGGTCTCCAACATGATTTACGACCTCGGCAACCTGTTCCTCATACTGACCGAGGTTGCCGTCCTGGCGGTGGGGCTGATAGGCGCCTGGCTCATCTGGCGAGTCGCCCCTGCCGACCCCATGATGCAGAAGCTGTCCGATGCTACCCCGGCCCAGAAGCTGCTGCGGGCGATGTCCCTGGTCTTCCTGCCCGCCTCGCTGGTGGCGGGGGTGATGCTGTACTCGGTCACCGGCCATTTCGGCATGGCCATCACTGCCACCGCCGTGCTCATGGCGCCCGTGGGCCTCTACACCTTCCTGCAGGAGCAGAAGGTTAACAACCGCGACCGCGACATCGCCGACTTCGTGCGCTCGTTGGGCAGCGTCACGGCAGCGCGAGGCAGCACTGTAGCCGATAGCTTGAAACATGTGGACCGGCGCTCCATCGGCTCCCTGGAGCCGGAGTTGAGGCGGTTGCTCCAGCGCCTCGAGTCCGGCGTGGACACCGGCCGCGCCTGGGCCAGGTTCATCGCGGAGACGGGCAGCGACCTGGTGCGCAGGGTGGTGGGGGCCTTCTGGGACGCCATGCGCCTGGGCGGCGACCCGGCCCGCGCCGGCAACCTGGCCGCCGACCTCGGACTGCAGGTGTACCTCTTGCGCTCCAAGCGTCGGCTGGTCTCTTCTACCTTCCAGTTCGTTATCGTGCCCCTCCACGGCGTGCTGGTGGTGCTGCTTCTTTTCGTCAACGAGGTAGTGGCCAACTTCAACACGCGACTGCTGAGCGCTCAGAGCGTGATGTCAGGTGACATACCCAGCAGCTATAACTTGCAGCAATTGGGCGTACCCACGGGGCTGGCCTTCCAGCAAGTGGACGTCCATTTCCTTCAGGTCACGGCTGTCATCGTTGCGGTGGGGCTCACGGTCATCAACACTTGGACGAGCCAGGCGGCAGCGGGCGGCAGCAAGTTGAAGCTGGCCCTTTTCGGCGCCCTGAACCTGGGCGCCACGGGCCTGGCACTGGTCATCGTGCCGGTAGTCGGGAAAGTGCTGTTCGCCATCGGCCTGCCGGCCACGAGCTGAGGAGGGGGTCGTCATGATAGCGTCGCTGACCGGGAAGCTGCCAGCGGTCGTGGGCTGGCTGCTGGCGTTGGCCACGGCCCTGGTGGTGATCGGCGTGGTGGCGGCGGGGTTGCCGCGGGTGCTGGGCCTGCGGGCCGAGGCGGTGGGCTCGCGTCTGCGGGTACCCAGCCTGGCCCTGGCCCAGACCAAGACGGAGGTGCTGCCCGGCGACCTGGTGCTGTTCGCCGGCGACGGAGAGCTGGCGCGGGTGTACGAAGTCCTCGCCCTCCAGCGCAGCGGTGACCTCTACACCCTCATCGTGGGTAGCCCCAGGGGCGGGGAGCCGCTACCGTCCCCAGTGAACGTGACCGGCGAGGTCTTGGTGGCTCGTACGGTGCTGCCGCTGCTGGGCTACGGGGACCTGGTGCTCTCCGACCCCGTGGCCAGGTGGAGCGCGCTCGTCTTGCTGGCGGCCGCCCTGGTGGCGCTGTCTTTCTTCGCTGCGAAGTCGCGTTCGTCCCGAGCGGTGGGGGCCACGTCACCACCGACGGCCGAGGCCGTCCCTCCTGCCCCGGCCGGGAGGCTTGCAGCCTTCGCTCCGGCGGGAGGGCCTGTCCTGATGGAGGCCGCCCCTGTGTCGGCCGCTGACGACGTCCCGTCGCCGCAAGGGGCCCTCGCCGCGCCCGAGGCCGCTGCCGACGACGAGGCTGCTGCCCAGCAGGAACTGGCAGCTTCGCCCGACTCCAGCCCTGCGCCCGAGGTGCCCATGGCCCCCTCGGCGGTCGGCCAGACCGAGGACGGGGAGGGCCTGGAGGGAGACCTGCTGGCCATCTTTCAAAAAGTAGCCAGCCAGGTGCGGGAGCGAACGTTGGCCTCAGAGGTCGAAGACGTGCCCATGGCAGAGCTGGTGGAGGAGCTGCGAACCGTGCGGCGTCACCTCAGGCCATAGGCAGGGGCCGGCGAACGGCACCTGGCGTCCCTGCCCTCTTGCACGCGGCCGGGCCCGGCGCTACAGTTCTCCTAAAAAACATAGAAGCACTTCATATAAGTGTCGGGCGCACAGGGCCATGGGCAGGGAGCGGGAAACAGGACCCCAGGCTGGACAGGCCGAAGACCCGGAACTGCTGCGCCGCTGTCGCGAGGGCGATATCTCCGCCCTGGCAGAGCTGTACGACCGGTACGTGGACTTGGCGTACCG
>BEIA01000056.1 GCA_002898715.1 bacterium HR24
GGAGCTGGTCTCGGCCCTCAACTCCCTGGCCGGCGAGCACGGCGTGGGACGCATCGACATGCTGGAAGACAGGCTGGTGGGCATCAAGTCGCGGGAGGTGTACGAGGCGCCGGGCGCGGTGGCCCTGCTCGTGGCCCACGAGGCCCTGGAGCAGATGACCCTTTCTCGCGACCAGCGCCGCTTCAAGGCGCGGGTGGCCCAGGAGTACGCCGAACTGGTCTATAACGGGCTCTGGTTCAGCCGCCACCGCCAGGATCTGGACGCCTACGTCCTGTCCACCCAAAGACACGTCACCGGCACGGTGCGCCTGAAGATGCACAAGGGCCGGGCCGTGGCCGTGGGCAGGAAGTCCCCGCGCAGCCTCTACGACTTCTCCCTGGCCACCTACGACGCGGGGGACGCCTTCGACCACCGCGCCTCGCCCGGCTTCATCCACATCTGGGGCCTGCCGGTGCGGGTTCAGGCGCGGGCCCAGCCGCTGGAGGAGGGGCGCGGGCAGGGATAGCCCGAAACACGGCGAGGAGCGGCCTCTCGACAGCGCCCTGCAGCCCTCTATAATTGTCGCAAACGAACGGTCCCCGGCCGCGGCCAGCGGGACAAAAAAGGAGGTACCATGCGCCTGGACGTCCACGCCCACGTCATCCCCGAGGACTGCCTCCAGATGACCTATCGTGACACCTCGGGCAGGGTGTACGGCGTCCATGCCGTTCTCCGCCACGACGGCCAGTGGCAGGTCCAGATCGACGGCGGGGACTGGCCGCCGGTAGCCAACGCGCCCGACCGCCCTTTCGACGACTGGTTCCTGCACATCTTCGACATGGAGCGGAGGATACACACCCTCTCGCGTATGGGGATAGATAAGCAGGCGGTCGCCATCCCGCCTTTCCTGTACTTCTACGCTGCCGACGCCGAACAGGGCCTGGCCTATGCCCGCAAGCTGAACGACTCTATCGCCCGGCTGGTGGACGAATACCCCGACCACTTCATCGCCATGGCCACCGTGCCCCTACAGGACGGCGAGCTCGCCGCCCGGGAGCTGGACAGGGCAGTCCGCGACCTGGGCATGAAGGGGGTCATGATCGGCTCCAACGTCAATGGCCGCAACCTGGACGAGCCGGGCTTCCGGCCCTTCTTCGCCAAGGCCGAGGAGCTGGGTGTGCCCATCTTCATCCACCCTCACTACGTGCTGGCCCAGGAGAGGCTGCAGCGCTACCATCTGGTCAACCTCATCGGCAACCCCACCGACACGGCCGTGGCGGCGGCGAGCCTCGTCTTCGGCGGCGTCATGGAGGAGTTCCCGCGCCTGAAGGTCTACCTGGCCCATGCCGGCGGCGTGGTCCCCTACATCCGCGGGCGCTGGGAGCACGGTTGGCGCAACAATCCCAATGCCCGCAGGGCCATCGACCGGCCGCCCAGCCACTACCTGTCCCGCTTCTACTACGACTCCATCGCTCACTCGGGCGAGGCCCTCTCCTACCTGGTGCGGCTGGTGGGTGCCGACAAGGTGATGCTGGGCACCGATTACCCCTTCGACATGGGCGACTATCAGCCCGTCCAGCACGTGGAGTCGCTGTCCGACGTGCCAGCGGAAGGAAGGCAGCAGATCATCGAGGAGAACGCGCCCCGCCTCTTCGGCCTGATAGGCTGAGGGGCAGGGTAGCCGCCACCCCCTGGCAGGGGCGCCAGGGACTGGCTTATAATGCCTTTGGACAGCCCCGGACGGCAAGAGGGCGACGTAGCCAAGGGGTTAAGGCAGGGGACTGCAAATCCCCGATCGCGGGTTCGAATCCCGCCGTCGCCTCCAAGCGCCCGAGCGTCAGGCTGCAGTCCCGCTGTACGCCCGGGGTCTGGCGCTGTCGTGCGGCGGCCCGGGCACCCGCCTTGCAGGGCCCCATGGCCTCTGTTAATATCGCTTTCTGGGTGGGGCTGTAGCTCAGCTGGGAGAGCGCCTCAATGGCATTGAGGAGGTCAGGGGTTCGAGTCCCCTCAGCTCCACCAACGAGACCGTCAGCGGAGGGGCCCCCCGCAGCGCGGGGGGCCTAAAGGTCTTGCTGGGCCCATGGCGCCCGACGAGCAGTTGGCCCTGGTGGGGAGGCTCGCCTTCGCCGCCGTCCTGGGGGCCTTCATCGGCCTGCAGCGGGAGCTCCAGGGCTACCCGGCAGGCATCCGCACCCTGGCGCTGGTGGCCCTGGGCTCGGCCCTGTTCACCGGCGTCTCTCGCCAGCTGGCAGCGGACGACCGCGTGGCAGCGGGCATCGTCACCGGCATCGGCTTCCTGGGCGCAGGCGTCATCTTCCGCGAGGGCTACACCGTGAAGGGCATCACCACTGCCGCCACGGTGTGGGCCGCCGCGGCCATCGGCATGGCCGTGGCGGTGGAGCTGTACCTGGTGTCGGGCCTGGGCACGCTGGCGGTAGTGGGTGTCCTCGGCGCCCGGCCCCTCACCCGCCGCATGGACGCCTTCCTGCGCCGCTACCTGGGCGAGGCCGAGTCGCCGACGGCGGACGAGCCGGCCCCGAGGGGCGAGCCCCGGCGCTGAGAGGCACTCCGCATAGCACCACAGGCACGAGGGAGAGTCATGGCCGACCGATATAGTCCGCGGGAAATAGAGCGCAAATGGCAGGAGCGCTGGGAGCGGGACGGCCTCTACCGCACGCCCGACGACGACCCGCGTCCCAAGTTCTACTTCCTGACCATGCTCCCCTACACCTCGGGCGACCTGCACATCGGCCACTGGTACGCCATGGCGCCCTCCGACGCCGCCGCCCGCTATCGCCGCATGCGGGGCTACAATGTCCTCTTCCCTATGGGGTTCGACGCCTTCGGGCTGCCCGCCGAGAACGCCGCCATCAAGCACGGCATCCACCCCAAGAAGTGGACCTACGACAACATCGAGCGCATGCGGGGCCAGCTCAAGACCATGGGCGCCATGTTCGACTGGTCCCGGGAGGTCATCACCTGCGACCCCGAATACTACAAGTGGAACCAGTGGTTCTTCCTGAAGATGTACGAGCGGGGTCTAGCTTACCGGGCGCTGGCCCCCGCCAACTGGTGCCCTTCCTGCCAGACGGTGCTGGCCAACGAGCAGGTGTTGCCCGACGGCACCTGCGAGCGCTGCGGCACCCCCGTCACACGCCGCGACCTGGAGCAGTGGTTCTTCCGCATCACCGCCTACGCCGACGAGCTGCTGGACCACTCCAAGATCCAGTGGCCCGAGCCGGTGGTGGTGATGCAGAAGAACTGGATCGGCCGCTCCGAGGGGGTCGAGATCGCCTTCGCCCTCGAGGTGCCGGGCGTGGACGAGAAGGAGATAAGGGTCTTCACCACCCGCCCGGACACCATCTACGGCGTCACCTTCATGGTGCTGGCGCCGGAGCACCCCCTGGTGCCCAAGATAACGGCGCCGGAGCGCCGCCGCGAGGTGGAGGAGTACATCGAGCTGGCCCGCCGCGAGACGGAGGTCCAGCGCCTCTCCACCGCCCGCGAGAAGACGGGGGTCTTCACCGGCGCCTACTGCCGCAACCTGCTCTCGGGAGAGCTGGTGCCCATCTTCATCGCCGACTACGCCCTGATGTGGTACGGCACCGGCGCCGTCATGGGGGTGCCCGCCCACGACCAGCGAGACTTCGAGTTCGCCCAGAAGTTCGGCCTGCCGGTGAAGGTCGTCGTGGCGCCTCCGGGCTGGGACGGCTCACCTCTGGAGGAGGCCTACGAAGGGCCGGGCACCATGGTGGACTCGGGGCCCTTCACCGGTATGCCCTCCGAGGAGGGCAAGGGGGCCGTGGCCCGCTACGTGGAAGAGAAGGGCTGGGGCCGCCGCCGCGTCATGTACCGCATGCGCGACTGGCTCATTTCCCGCCAGCGTTACTGGGGCACGCCCATCCCCATCGTCTACTGCGACGAGTGCGGCACGGTGCCGGTGCCCGAGGACCAGCTCCCCATCGTCCTGCCCGAGGACGTGGACTTCCGCCCCACCGGTGAGTCGCCGCTGGCGCGCCACGAGGGGTTCGTCAACACCGCCTGCCCCCGCTGCGGCCGTCCCGCCCGCCGCGAGACGGACACCATGGACACCTTCATGGACTCCAACTGGTACTTCATGCGCTACCTGAGCCCCCACTACGACCAGGGCCCCTTCGACCCGGAGCTGGGCCGCAAGTGGCTGCCGGTGGACCAGTACACGGGCGGGGCGGAGCACGCCGTGATGCACCTGCTCTACGCCCGCTTCTTCTGGAAGGTCTGCCGCGACCTGGGCCTGGTGCAAGGCGACGAACCTTTCTTGCGCCTCTTCAATCAGGGGCAGATCCTCGGGCCCGATGGCCAGCGCATGAGCAAGTCGCGCGGCAACGTGGTGGCCCCCGACGAGCAGGTGGAGCGCTGGGGTACCGACACCTTCCGCTGCTACCTGATGTTCCTGGGGCCGTGGGAGCACGGCGGCCCCTTCACCTTCCAGGGCATCCAGGGCATATGGCGGTGGCTGAACCGCATCTGGAACGTCGCCCTGGCCACGCCCAGAACGGACGAGGCCGCCGATCCCCTGCCCCTGCGCAAGCTGCTGCACCGGGCCATCCAGCGCGCCACCGACGACATGGAGAAGTTCCGCTTCAACACCCTCATCGCCACACTGATGGAGCTGACCAACTCCCTTACCCGGGCCCTGCAGGAGGGGCCGGTGCATCCCCGCGCCTGGGAGGAGGCGGTGGACTCGCTCCTGCTCATGCTGGCACCCCTCGCCCCTCATATCGCCGAAGAGCTGTGGGAGCGCCGCGGTCGGCCCTACAGCGTCCACCAGCAGTCGTGGCCGTCCTACGACCCCGAGCTGGCCCGGCCGGAGGAGGTGACGCTGGTGGTGCAGGTCAACGGCCGCCTGCGCGACCGGCTGACAGTGCCGGCCGATATCTCCGAGGAGGAGGCCAAGCAGCTCGCTCTGGGCAGCGAGCGGGTTCGTCCCCACATCGGCGAGCGGCCCGTGCGCCGCATAATCTATGTGCCAGGCAAGCTGGTGAACATCGTGGTGGGCTAGGCGTGCCCACGGTGCGGGTCAGCCGCCTCATAAATGCCCCCGTCGGCGAGGTGTGGCGCGTCATCGCCGACCTGGAGGGCGCGCCGCGGTGGAACCGGGCCTGGGCCAAGGTGAGGCTCCTTTCCGGCCCCGCCGGCCAGGGCGCCCTGCTGCGGGCCGAGGCCGAGGACGGCTGGACGAGCGACCTGGAGGTGGGCGGCTGGGAGCCCGAGCGCCGCGTCCTCTTCGTGCCACGGCCTGGCCCCGACGAGGACACGGGCCGCTACTGGCTGGTGCTGGAGGGGCAGTCCATCTCCCTGCAACCGGCGGCAGAGGGGGCCACCCTGGTGACGATGGAGGCGCGGGCCCGCAGCCGCGGCCTCATGGGGCTGGTGGTGGGGCGGTTGCTGTGGCCCGGCTACCAGCGCCGGGGCCTGCGGGCGGCCCTGGACGCCCTGGCCGAGCTGTTCCCGCCTGGCTAGCTGCGCCAGTCGTGGCGCTGCTCGAGGGCCTGAATGCCCCGCTTGACCTGGGACAGGAGCTGCTCCAGGCTCTCCTCGAGGCGGCGCAGGGCATGGAGGGCGTAAGCGTCGGCCTCTTCCATCTGCTGGCGGGCCAGGGCCTGGGCCTCGTCCAGGCGGGCGCGGGCCTGGGCCTCGGCCTCGCGCATGAGGGCGTCGGCCCGCTGCTGGGCGTCGCGCAATAGCTCCTGCGCCCGCTCCTCGGCTGCCTTCACCACCTCCGTCTCCGACAGCCGCCGCTCCAGCTCCTCGTGGGCGCGGGCCAGGATGCGGGCCGCCTCTTCCCGCGCCCGGGCCAGCATTTCGTCCCGCTGCTGGATTATCTCCGAGGCTTGATAGACCTCGGCGGGGAGGGCCACCCTCAGGCGGTCCACCAGGTCCAGCAGGCGCTGGCGGGCCAGGACCACCGAGCCGCCCACGGGCAGGCGACGGGCCTCGCCCACCATCTCCTCCAGACGGTCGATCAGGTGCAGGACGTCGATGTCGTCCACCTCCTAACCGCCTCCGAACTTGCGCCGCAGCGCCTCGGCCACGTGGGGCGGCACCAGCCCGGACACGTCGTAGCCCAGGCTAGCCACCTCCCGTATGCGGTGCCCGCTGACGAACAGGTGCTCCAGGCTGGCCATGAGGAAGACCGATTCCAGCTCCGGGGCCATGCGCTTGTTCATGAGGGCCATATCGAACTCGGCCTCGAAGTCGGTCACGGCCCGGATGCCCCGCACCAGGACCTTGGCCCCCTCCCTACGGGCGAAGTCCACCGTCAGGCCCGCAAAGGGCTTCACCACCACGTTCTCCATGTCCCGCACAGCCTCGCGGAAGAAGGCCACTCGCTCCTCGGTGCTGAACAGGGAGCTGTGGGGCGGCAGGTCGTAGACGGCCACCACCACCCGGTCGAACAGGGACGCCGCCCGCCGCGTGATGTCCAGGTGCCCGTTGGTGACGGGGTCGAAGCGGCCCGGGTAGACGGCTGTGACCAACTCGCACCTCCTATCGGTAGAAAGATAGGGCGCTGTCTCCGTGACGCAGCGTCTTCGTCAGCTCCAGGGGCCCGAGCCGCTCGGGCGGCGCCGCGCGGGAGCTGTGCTCCAGCACCAGGACGGTGCGTCCCGGCTCCACCAGGGGCGAGGCCGCCACCCGCTCCAGGGCGCCCAGGGCCGAGGGGTCGCCGTAGGGCGGGTCGGCCAGGACCAGGGTGTACGGCCCTCGCAGGCGCTCGGGCGCCTTCTCCACCGGCAGGCAGTGGACGCGCCCCTGGGCGGAGAGGCCCGTGCTCTCCAGGTTCCGCCGAACCTGGCGGCAGGCGGCAGGGCTCTCGTCCACGAAGTCGCAGGAGCCCGCCCCCCGCGACAGGGCCTCGATGCCCAGGGCCCCCGAGCCGGCGTAAAGGTCCAGCACCCGCGAGAGGTCGGCGCCCAGGGCAGCGAGGGCGGAGAATAGCGCCGCCCGCACTCGCCCGGAGGAAGGGCGGGCGCCGGGCGGCCCCCGCAGCTCCCGACCCTTGGCCCTGCCAGCGGTGACCCTCATGGGCTCCCCGTCTAGTCTAATACCAGGCCGGAAGTGGAGGACGGGGTCGAGGTCGCGGTGGGGGTCGGCGTGGGGATGGTGGTGGGCCCCGGGGTGCGGGTAGGGCTAGCCCTGGGAGAAGGTTCTGGTGTCGGTGTGGGGGTCGGAGTGGGCGTGGGAGTAGGGCTGGGGCGCGGCGTCGGCGTCGGGCTCGGACGCGGCGTGGGTGTGGGGCTGGGCCGCGGCGTGGGCGTCGGCGTGGGCTCGGGTACGACCGTCACCGACACCCGCCGCCCGAAGCGCTCCACCCCGTCGCTCACCACCAGTTCCACCTCGTAGCTGCCCGCCCGCTCGGGCGCCGTCCAGGTAGTGGCCGCCCCCTCGGCGGGGGTCAGCCGGCCGTCCTGGGCCGACCAGCGGGGCACCAGAGAGCCACCGTTGGGGCGCAGTAGCTGGGGGGCCCCGCTCTGAACCACGCCCCGCACCGCCGACCAGATGTTGGCCACATCGGCGTTGGCCGAGGCGTCGGCCACGGCCACCCCGCCCAGCCGGAAGGCGGTGACCATCTCCAGCTTGAAGCCGGCGCTGAAGACGTTCTCGATGAAGATGGTCTCGTCGTTGCTCTCCAGGTCGAAGGCCACGGCGGCGGCGTCGTTCCGCCAGACGATGCCGCCCCGGCTCAGGTTGGGGGCCTCAAGCCGCACCGGCGAACCGGGTCGGACCTCGCCGCTGGTCGAGACCCTTATCTCCAGGGCCAGCGACATGGCCTGGCGGTAGCCGATGCGCTGGCTGCCGTTGGGGCCGCGCCTCTGGCTGTAGGGGTCCAGCACCAGGAAGAGCTTGGCCGGGTCCACCTGTCCGACGGCAAACTCCAGCGCCCGCCTTATGTCCTCCCGGTAGGTGAGAGGGTCGCCCGTGGGCAGGACGCGGATGATGTCCGCCGCCTGCCCCAGGGCCTGCCAGTCCAGGAGGGGCCGGCCCACCGGCGCAGGCAGGGTGAGGGAGAGCTTGCGGCCCCGCTGGTGCAGGCGGTCGGCCAGCTCGCGCACCATCTGCTGGAAGGGCACCACCAGACGGGGGTCGACTCGGGTGTACTCCAGGTCTATGCCCGCCAGACCCTGCTGGTCCACCAGCCGCACGATCTGTTCGATGTGCGCCTGGACGCGGGCGGGGTCGGCCAGTATCAGGTCGACGTTGTTGGCCGCATCGCCCTCGCTGCCGACGATGGTAGGCATCAGTTCCTGGCCCGGCCGGAGCCGCAGCCGCGTGGGGTTGCCGGAGAGGGTGCCGTCCTCCCGCGGTCGGAAGTCCCGCGGGCTGACGATGGAGGCCAGCTCGCGGGCGTCGGGGGCCGGGGCGGCCCCGCCGGGCAGGGAGGCGATGACGCGCACGGCGCCCGCCGCGCCGCCGGCCAGCACCGCCAGGTTGCGGGGCAGGGGCGGGCCGAACTCGCCGCAGGCCACGAGCGGGCCGCCGCTGATGCCGCCGCTGCTCCGGCACCCGCCGGTGCGGAACTCCTCGGCCGAGACCACCACCGCCGGGCCCAGGCGCTGCCACTGGCCGTCGACGTATGTCCAGAAGCTCAGCTCCTGGCCCTGCGTGAAGCCGCTGGCCAGCGGTAGACCGAGCCGCACTGGCCCATCTGGCTCCTGCCGGACCTCGAACACCAGATAGTTGCGGCTGGCCATGGTCAGGCTCGCCGGCAGGGGAGGCGGCCGGGTAGAGCGGGCGAAGATGCCCGCCACCAGTTCTTCGCTACCTCCCTCGCCGCCCCGCAGGCAAGAGAAGGCCACCGCCACTACCAGGACCGCCACCAGGACCAGGGCCACAGTGCCGCCGACGATGTACGGAGCCGGGTCGCGCCCTTCCCTGCCCGGAGGGGGAGGGGGCGCCTTGGGGCCGCCGGGCTGCTGGCGAGGCGGCAAGGGCCGCCCCCAGACGATGCGTCGTTCGGAGGGGCGACGAGAGAGCCTATCGGGCCTTATCGGTCCCATTAACGGCTTCTTGGGACGAGAAGGACGGCAACCGGCATGGGCGCCCTGTTATGTCATAGGCGATTCTATCACGGCCCGCGTCCGCGGGCCAGGGCCGCGCCCGACGAAAGGGCCGGTACTGGCGCGCAGGCCTCCCCAGGGCGGGGGGCCGGGCCAGCTTGACCGCGGCCGGCCGCCCCAGGCATGATAGGCCAGAAAGCATGCCCCACCGACAAGCGAATGCCCATCCCCAGTCAGGAGGTGCTCAGCGATGATGGCCCTCGATGGCGTCCGCGTCCTCGACCTCAGCCGGCTGGCCCCTGGCCCCTTCTGCACCATGCTCCTCGCCGATTTCGGCGCCGACGTCATCGTGGTGGAGGCACCGCCGGGCGCGGCCCGCATCAGCATGGAGGAGGAGCGGCCCGAGGCGCGCGCCCTGAACCCCTTGCAGCGCAACAAGCGCTCCATCGCCATCAACCTGCGCCAGCAGGAAGGGCGGGAGGTCTTCTATCGCCTGGCCCGCGATGCCGATGTGGTGGTGGAAGGCTTCCGGCCGGGCGTGGTGCGGCGCCTGGGCGTGGACTACGAGACCCTCGCGCGCCTCAACCCGCGGCTCATTTACTGCTCTCTCTCCGGCTACGGGCAGGACGGGCCCTATGCCGGGCTGGTGGGGCACGACATCAACTACATCAGCGTGGGCGGGGCGCTGGGTCTCACCGGCTGGCCCGGGCAGCCCCCCGCCATCCCCATGAACATCATCGCCGATTTCGCCGGCGGGGGCCTCTACGCCGCCTTCGCCATCTGCCTGGCGCTGCTTGCGAGGGAGCGCACTGGCCGCGGCCAGTATATCGACATGGCCATGAGCGACGGGGTCACCTCCCTGCTGACCTGGGTGGCCAGCCGCTACCTGGCCAATGGCCAGGTGCCCCGCCCAGGGGAGGACATGCTCAACGGCGGCACCCCTTGCTACAACGTCTATCGCTGTGCCGACGGCCGTTACCTGAGCATCGGCTGCCTGGAGCCCTACTTCTGGGAGGCCCTCTGCCGCGCCCTGGGGGCGAAGCAGTACATCGCCCACCAGTGGGACAGGGAGCGCTATCCCGAGATATTCGACTACCTGCGCCGTCGCTTCCAGGAGAAGACGCGCGACGAGTGGTTCCATGAGCTCCGCCAGTACGACATCTGCGTGGCGCCCGTGTACTCCCTGGACGAGGTCTTCTCCGACCCCCATGTGCTGCACCGGCAGATGCTGGCTGAGGTGGAGCACCCCGACCTGGGCCGGGTGCGCCAGGTGGGCATCGGCGCCAAGCTCTCGGACACGCCGGGCTCCATCCGCGCCCTAGGCCCCCGACTGGGCCAGCACACCGACGAGGTGCTCCGCCAGGCGGGCTACACCGACGCCGAACTGGAGTCGCTGCGAAGGGCGG
The DNA here is from genome assembly GCA_002898715.1 of bacterium HR24. Classification (GTDB taxonomy): domain Bacteria; phylum Chloroflexota; class Dehalococcoidia; order SM23-28-2; family HRBIN24; genus HRBIN24. The sequence continues at coordinate 10,424 of BEIA01000056.1, forward strand.
GGATCATCGCGTGAACGATAGGGCGATGCCGGGGCAGGGCCCGGCCCGGGGCCCCGGCATGAAAGCCTCCGCCTTCCTGGAGGCGGTGCGCGGGCACCTGCCGGCGCTCATGCCGGAGGGCCTCCGCGACTTCCGCTGGCGCCAGGCACCTTCCCTACTGCAGGTGTACTACTGGTACCCCGCCGTCCACTACGAGCTGTGGCTGCAACGTCGCCACGGGCTGGTGGAGCTGGGACTGCACTTCGAAGGGGAGCGGGAGCACAACTACCGCTGGGCGTCGCTGCTGGCGGGAGAGATGCCGCGGGTGCTGGCCGAGTTGGGGCGGCCGGCCGAACTGGAGGAGTGGACAGGCTGGTGGACGCGCCTGCACTACACGCTGCCTTTATCGGCCCTGGACGAAGGCTTCGCGCGGGAGTGCGCCCGGCACCTGGCACATCTGGTCGCCGTCCTGCAACCGCTGCTGGATGAGCTGCGGGCCGTCCACGGCGTGCCCGAGAGCCGCTCCACCGGCCCGCCCCGCGTCCGCCGTCACCGGCCGGCCGCGCGGGCGTAGGCAGGGGCATCGCGGCCGCGGGGCCGCCAGGCGCGGAGCGAGACGCCACGACCGTGAAGCGCCTACAGGCCGACAGCCGGGGAGCGATACGCTGGGGGAGACGCAACTCGTCAGGGGTCGGGAGCCCCAGGTCTGGAGCGGGCGACGGGACTCGAACCCGCGGCCGCCCGCCCACGGCTATACTACAGCCATGGCCGAACCCATCTTCCAGCACCCCATCCCCCTCCCACCCGGCGCCTACTGGCCCCTCCGCACCGGCCGCGCCGCCCTCACCCTCACCCTCCGCCCAGGCACCCTCACCATCACCATCCACGACCCCACCGCCCGCTACTGGCCAGCAGACATCCCCCTCCGCACCGCCACCCTCGCCATCCTGGAGCCCCAGGA
>BEIA01000057.1 GCA_002898715.1 bacterium HR24
CTTGTACGAGATGACGACCACCTCCGGGTCACGGTCGGGCACGAGCTGGGCCAGCCCCAGCGAGAGTATCCACACCGGGCCATACGGGGCGGGAGATGCCTGCCAGTCGGAGTAGAACAGGTACGGGTCCCAGGGGTACTGGATAGGGGTGTCCACCAGGGGATTGCCGCCATGAATCCAGAAAATGCGGCCGCTCATGATGTAGTAGAACACGTCGTTGGAGGTGACGGGGTAGCTGCCCAGCAGGGCGACCCCGCCCAGGGCGGCCATGAGGAACACCAGCCCGTCCAGCCAGCGCGGGCCGCGCATGGCGCTCGCCCAGCAGGCGAGCGCATACAGGGCGAATACGCCCGCTACCACCGCGCCGAACCTGGCCGTGTCCTCCCAGTCGTACCGGATGAGGAACACGAGCTCCCGGCGCGGCCTTTCCAGCATGTCCCAGAGCCACCAGCGCCGGGCGATGGCGAAGTAGTACACGGCGGCGCTTCCACATCCCAGCGCCAGCAGGGACAGGGCGGGCACGAGCCCTGAGGGGCTCCTCCAGCGAAGCGGACGGGCCAGCATAGCTATCGGCAGGGCAGTCCGTGGGGGCGGCGGCTGCTGGCAATTATAGGCGTCGTTCGCGGCGAAGGCCACCGCCGTCACGCCGGCAGCGGCTGCAGCCCCGTGTGGGCGTCAGCGCGCGAGGTGGGCCACAGGCGGCCATCCCGCCGCGTCGGCGGCCCGCGATCCCGGCAGGCCCCGCAGCTCTGCCCTTCACGGCACAAGCTCCAGGCTGATGTCCAGCGCCGGCGCCGAGTGGGTGATGGCGCCGATGGAGATGTAGTCGACTCCCGTCTCGGCCACCTGCCGCACGTTCTCGAGCGTGATGCCGCCCGATGCCTCCAGGACGGCCCGTCCCCTGGCCAGTCGCACCACCTGCTCTATGGCGTCGAGGGCCATGTTGTCCAGCAATAGGGAGTCGGCGCCGGCGGCCAGGGCCTCTTCGGCCTCCTTCACCGTGGTGACCTCCACCTGCACCGTCATGCCCGGATTGGTCTGGCGCGCCAGGCGAACGGCGTCGGCGATGCCCAGGCCTCGGGACCGCAGGGCGGCCAGATGGTTGTCCTTGATGAGGATGCCATCGGCCAGATGGAAGCGGTGGTTCTCGCCGCCGCCCACTCGCACGGCGTACTTCTCCAGGGTGCGCAGGCCGGGAGTGGTCTTGCGGGTGTCGCGCAGGCGGACACCAGTGCCCTGAATCCTCTCTACGAAGCGGGCAGTAAGTGTGGCGATGCCCGACAGGCGTTGCAGGTAGTTGAGGGCCACCCTCTCCGCCCGCAGGATGGAGGCCACGGCGCCCTCCACCACGGCCACCTCCTGCCCCCGGGCGATGCGGGCGCCATCGGCCACCATGGGCGCGAAGCGGAGGGAGGGGTCGATGGCAGCGAAAACCGCCTGCGCCATGGGCAGCCCGGCGATGACCCCCTCCGCCTTGGCCAGCAGCACCGCCCGGCCCTGCTGGTCATCGGGAACGAGGGCGGCGGTGGTGACGTCGTCGTAGGCGTGGTCCTCCATAAGGGCATTTTCGGCCAAACGGCGCAGGTGTGCCTCGTGGAGCGACAGCGACGCGGGCGTCTCCATGCATCTACCTCCCTTCCCCTCGTCGCCACACGATGTGCCGCCGCCACTCCTCCCGGGGTTCGGGAAAGTCGCGGCGGTAATGGACTCCGCGGCTCTCTTCCCTCGTGAGGGCCGCGTTGGCCACAAGGCGAGCGCAGGTGACCAGATTGGCCAGCTCGTGGGCGGCCCTGTCCACCGGCGCGCGCCCTGCTGCCTCCCAGGCTGCCAGGACCGCTGCAGCCTCGGCCAGCCCGTCGGCGTCGCGCACGATGCCCACCCGCTCCCACATGAGCCTCTGCAAGGACTCCAGCGTCGGCGGCGGCGCTTCGCCGGGACTGGCCGCAGGCAGGACCGCTGCCGCGGCCACGGGCGGCGCGCAGGCGTCCGGTGCCTCGACGGTGCGGCGCACCAGCCTGCGGGCGAACACGACGCTCTCGAGCAGGGAGTTGGACGCCAGGCGGTTAGCGCCATGTACGCCGGTGCAGGCGCACTCGCCGCAGGCGTAGAGGCCGCGGAGACTGGTCTGCCCCCACAGGTCGGTGCGGACGCCGCCAATGGTGTAGTGAGCGGCCGGAGAGACGGGCACCGGCTGGCTGGTGATGTCCAGCCCCAGGCCCAGGCAGGTACGGTACACCTGGGGGAAACGGGCCACCACCCGCTCCCGGGGCAGGTGGCGCAGGTCCAGCAGTACGTGGTCGGCCCCCGTCGCCTCCATCTCGGCCACCATGGCCCTGACTACCACGTCGCGAGGGGCAAGCTCTGCCTGGGGATGGTACCGGGGCATGAAGCGCTCGCCTCGGGCGTTCAGCAGTACTGCCCCCTCGCCGCGGACAGCCTCGGTGACCAGGAAGGGCGGGGCGCCGGGCCAGCGCAGGGCCGTGGGGTGAAACTGGACGAACTCCATGTCCACCACTTCGGCGCCGGCCCGGAAGGCCAGGGCGATGCCGTCGCCCGTAGCCACGGGCGGGTTGGTGGTGTACCGGTACATCTGCCCGGCGCCCCCGGTAGCCAGCACCAGGAAGCGACAGGCGAAGGAGAGGCGCTCGCCGCTGGGCCAGTGCAGGGCCTCCAGTCCCACCGCCCGTCCGCTCTCGACCACGATGGCCGTGGCCAGGCAGTGCTCCCGCACGGGTATGCCGGCCTTGCGCACGGCGCTGGCCAGCGCCGATTCGATATGGGCACCGGTGGCGTCGCCGCCGGCGTGGAGGACGCGGGCCAGAGAGTGGCCCCCTTCTCGGGCCAGGGCCACCTCCCCCTCTACGGTGTCGAAGGGGACGCCCAGGCGCACCAGGTCCTGGACGGCCTCGGCCGCCTCCTCTACTAGGACGCGGGCGGCCGCCTCGTCCACCAGGCCAGCGCCGGCAGCTATGGTGTCGCGCAAGTGCAGTTGGGGCGAATCCTCGGGGCCCACTGGAGCGGCGATGCCGCCCTGCGCCCAGCGGGTGTTGCTGTCGTCGATGGCCCCTTTGGTCGCCACCAAAACCGAGCCGTGCTCGGCGGCGAGCAAGGCAGTGTACAGCCCGGCTATGCCGGAGCCAACGACCAGATAGTCGTAGCCCGCAGTCACGGGTGACGCCTCCCGAGGCGATGGTAGCACTCCGGCGGGGGCAGGTCAGCCTTCGGCGCCTTCCGCCAGCCAGCGCACTACCTGGTGCTGCTCTGCGGTCTCAGGGTAGGAGCCTGCCCGTCGCACCAGGTCCAGCGCCTCCTCCAGGGGCACGCCCAGGGCAAGCAGGATCCCGACGGCAGCCGTGCCCGTGCGCCCTACGCCCGCCGAGCAGTGCAGTAGCAGGCGCTCGCCCGTCTCGAGACGCCGGGCCGCTCGCTCTACGAAGTCCCGGAAGGCGTCCAGGTCTTCGGGGACGCCGCCGTTGTCTATGGGGCACGTCTCCAGGGGGAAGGGGAGAGCGCCACTGGCGATGGCCTCGGCGTATTCGGGGGCCTTGTCGGCTATCTCGTCGGGAGGGGCGAGGCTCACGATGCGTGTGATGCCGAGGCTGAGGGCCTTCTCCAGGTCGCTGGCCAGGGGCCGCTGCCTGCCGGGCATCGACATGAGGTAGAGCTGCCCTGGCACCGAGGGCGGCAGCTCTACGCGTCGTATCTCGTCCCAGCGCATGGAGTATCCAGACAGGAAGTGTAGGGCCGGGCCAGGGCAGGCGCTAGAGCAGACGGCGGCCCTCGGCCAGGGCCGTCAGCACGAAGGGGTTGCCCTCGGCCCGCGCCTGCTCTATCTCTTCGGGCGTGTAGCAGAAGGGCGAGATGGGCAGGTTGCGGCGGTTCAGCATCAGCACCCTGAAGATGCGCTCGTGGAACCGCTCCTGGAAGCGCCCGACGATGAGCAGGTCTACGTCGCTGCCCTCGTGGACGCGTCCGCGGGCGAAAGAGCCGAAGAGGTACGCGGCCTCAATGGGCATCTCCCGCCTGAGCTCCTGCAGGAACTGCTCTACGTCGCGAAGCAGCTCGCTACGGCGCTGAGGATCAATTCGGCGCAGGACAGACAACGCTCCGCGTCCTCCCGACTGTAGTATTCCGCCGGCGCCTTCTCGCTGACCAGCGCGTTGGGGTAGCGGGTCGGCAGGTAGACGGCGTCCAGGGCCTTGGCCTGCTCCTCCAGCCCGGCCAGCATCGGATAATAGCGTGTCGCCTCCTCCAGCAGGTCGGCGAGGGAGTGGGTGACCACCGTCGTCCGTCCCTGCTGCAGAAGCAACGCCTTCAGCGCCTTCTCGGCCGCCTGCTGCGACTGGAAGCAGGCCCACTCGTGGTGGCCGGCGGTCAGGGAGTCCCTGGCAGCATCCAGGTCGGCCCGGGCCTGGCGCAGCCAGCGCTGGGGTATGGGGCCCATGCTGCCCTCACGCCACCCGCGTCAGGTCCAGGACGCGGGCCGCCATGACGTCCACCAGCCCCTTGTCTGTTACCCGCAGGTCGGGGATGACGGGCAGGGCCAGGAAGGAGAGGACGGCGTAGGGGGCGTGCACTGTCGCGCCCAGCTCCCTCGCCGCTGCCTCCACCCTCTCCAGGCCCTCGGCCACCTCCTCCAGCGGCCGCGGCGACATGAGGCCAGCGATGGGCAGGGGCAGCGAGGCCAGCACACGCCCATCGCACGCAGCCGCGAGCCCTCCTTGCATGCGCCAGACCTCCTGACAGGCGAGGAGCATGTCCTCGTCGTCGGCGCCGACGATGACGATGTTGTGGGAGTCGTGGGCGAAGGAGGAGGCGATGGCTCCCCGCTTCATACCGAACCCCTTGACGAAGCCCACGCCCACGTTGCCGGTGCCCTTGTGTCGCTCCACCACCGCCAGCTTCAAGATGTCCTGCCCCGGGTCGGGCACCACGTAGCCGTCCTTCCTTGGCAGCTCCGCCTCCACCCGCCGGGTAATGATCTGGCGGGGCACGATCTCGATGACGGGCAGGGGCCCCGGGCGCGCCCGCACCCGAAAGGCCTCGGCTGTGAGGGGCACCGGGCGCACAGTGCGCATCAGCCACCGCGGGATGCGACGCACCCCCTGGAACAGGGCGCGGCCGTCCTGGGCTACCAACTGGCCCCGGTAGTAGACCTGGCGCGGGCGCAAGTCGTGCAGGTCGTCGGCCACGATTAGGTTGGCCACGTAGCCGGGGGCCACAGCGCCGCGGTCGCGGAGGCCGAACCAGAGGGCCGGATGCAGGGTCACCATCTGGATGGCCCGCACCGGCCGCAGCCCCAGGGCGATGGCCTTCCGCACCACGGCGTCGATGTCCCCGTCGTGCAGCAGGTCGCGGCAAGAGCGGTCGTCCACCACCAGCAGGCAGCGAGGGTAGGTGTCGTCGTTGACCAGCGGCAGAAGCTCCTCCAGGTTCTTCTCGGTGGTGCCCTCGCGTATCATCAGGTACATGCCGCGGCGCAGCTTCTCCTGCCCCTCGTGGAGCTGCGTGGTCTCGTGGTCGGAGCGGGGCCCGGCTGCCAGGTAGGCATTGAGGGCCTTGCCTCCCACCTTGGGGGCGTGCCCGTCCAGGGGATGACCCCAGGCGACGGCCAGCTTATCGAGGCAGGCATGGTTGCCCTGGATAACCCCGGGGAAGTTCATCATCTCCCCCAGGCCGATGGCCTCGGGCCAGCGGAGGGCGGCCCTTATCTCCCGCGGGCCCAGGGTGGCCCCCGAAGTCTCCAGGTCGAAGGTGGCGGGCACGCAGGAGGGCACCATCAGGAACACGTCCAGAGGCAGGCGGCGGGCGTCGCGCAGGTAGCGCCTCAGGCCGCGCAGCCCGGCCACGTTGGCCAGCTCGTGCAGGTCGGTCACGACGCTGGTAGTGCCGCGGGGCACCACCGCGCGGGCGTACTGGTCGACATAAAGATACGAACTCTCCAGGTGCACGTGGCCATCGATGAACCCGGGCAGCAGATAGGCGCCGTGCAGGTCCGCCACCACCGATGCCCGGTAGTCGGGCCCGATGCCAGCGATATACCCGTCCTTGACCAGTACGTCTCCCTGTTCGATCTCGGACGTGAAGACGTTGACGATGCGCGCGTTCTTGAACAGCAGGTCGCCGGGCACATCGCCGCGGGCGGCGGCCACCACGTCCGCCAGGTGGGCTGGGGGCTGCTCTCGGGCCATGGTCATCCCTCCCCGTCCAGCACGTAGACGTCGGGCAGGTTGCGATAGCGCTCAGCGCAGTCGAGGCCGTAGCCGACCAGGAAGTCGTTGGGCACTACGAAGCCCAGGTAGTCTACGGTGATGCCCGCTTCCCGGGCCCGCTCCTTCATGAGCAGGGCGCACACCCGCAGGCTCGCGGGGCCGCGGGCCTCGAGGAAGCGCCGCACCTCTTCCAGGGTCAGGCCGGTATCGACGATGTCCTCCACCAGGATGACGTGCCGCCCCTGCAACTCGCACCTGGGCTCGTGATAGACCCGGACCTGGCCGCTGGTCTCCCGGGCCTGGCCGTAGCTGGCAGCGCCTATAAAGTCTATCTCCACCGGCAGGTCGACCAGCCGTGCCAGGTCGGCCAGGAAGACGAAGCTTCCCTTCAGGGTACCCACCAGCACAGGCTGCTGGCCACGGTAGTCATGGGCTATCTGCGCGGCCAGCTCCCGCACTCGGCGGCGGAGCTGGGAGCGGCCGATGAGACGCTTCAGGGCGGAGCGGCGGGCCAAGGAATCGGGCCTCCCGCCCCATTTTACGCCAAGGGCGCGCCTGCCTGAATCAGGGCACCGCCAGCATCCGTTCCAGAGCGAGGCGGGCGTAGTGGGCCGTCTCCTCGTCCACCTTGACCTGGTTGACTACCCGCCCCCGGGCCAGCTCATCCAGCACCCAGCACAAGTAGGCGGGATGGATGCGGTACATGGTGGAGCAGGGGCATACCACCGGGTCGAGACAGAAGACCAGCTTGTCGGGGTTCTCCCGTGCCAGCCTCGACACCAGGTTGATTTCGGTGCCCACGGCCCACTTGCTCCCCGGAGGCGCCTCGGCGATGGTCTTGGCGATGAACTCGGTGGAGCCGTCCATGTCCGCAGCCTGGACGACCTCCATGCGGCACTCCGGGTGGACGATGACCTTTACGTCGGGGTACTTGCGGCGCGCCTCCTCGATCTGCTGCACGCTGAAGCGCATGTGCACCGAGCAGTGCCCCCGCCAGAGGATGACCCTGGCCCGCCGTAGCTGCTCCACGGTATTGCCGCCCAGGCTGCCATAGGGCAGGGTGTAGTCCCAGACGGCCATCTCCTCCAGGGGGATGCCCAGCTTGAGGGCTGTGTTGCGCCCCAGGTGCTGGTCTGGGAAGAATAGGACCTTTTCGGCCCGCTGGAAGGCCCACTCGAACACCCGCTTGGCGTTGGACGAGGTGCAGACGATGCCGTCGTGCCTACCGCAGAAGGCCTTGAGGCTGGCGGCCGAGTTCATGTAGGTGACGGGCAGAACGCCCCCGATCCCCGCTTCCTGCAGTTCGTCCCAGCAGCCGTAGACGTCCTCGGGGTCGGCCATGTCGGCCATAGAGCAGCCAGCGGCCATGTTGGGCAGCACCACCTTCTGGTGGGGCTGCGAGAGGATATCGGCCGCTTCGGCCATGAAGTGGACGCCGCAGAAGACGATGAACTCGGCCTCGGGCTGCTGGGCCGCCCACTGGGCCAGCTTGAAGGAATCGCCGCGTATATCGGCGAACTGGATGATGTCCTCCCGCTGGTAGTGGTGGCCGAGGACGACGCAGCGGCGGCCCAGGGCCTCTCGTGCCCGGGCGATACGCTCCTTCATCTCGGCGGCGGTGAGGTGCCAGTAGTCTTCGGGGATGTCCTTCTGCCAGAAGGCAAAGGCCCTCTCCTGGGCCAGGGGCCGGGTGTCCAGCTCCCGGTCCACAGGACACTCCATGGCCTCGTTGAGCAGGTCTTCCTCGGTAACGAGGGTCACTGGCTGCACCTGCATGGTCATCGGCGGCCCCTTTCTGAGTTAGTGTCACTCTGACACTATCTTTAACGCCAGCCTAGCACCGCAAGCATGGGCTGTCAAGGAGCAGAGAGCGGCTATCGTGACACCAGAGACGGCGCCCCTTCCGCGAGCGGGCCTGGACGGGCGACATGAGGAGCGGGGCGGGGAAATTACATCGCGGGTCTCAGGCCGCGACGCAGCTACCCTCCGGGAAACATGCTCAGGGGCCGACGAGCTGTCTCGCAGTAGCGGCCGCGATCCGAGGCGGCCTCGCCCTCGGCGCCGGCTAGGCGCGGGATGGGACGCCAGAGCGGGCGCGAATGGTGGTGCAGGGGGCACAGCTGTGCCCCCTGCACCACCATTGCCTTACCACCGGTCGATGATGTTGAAGCCCACAGTGCCGAACTCGGTCATGGCGTTGAGGACGTCGTTCACTTGCTCCACCGGGATGGTCTGGGTCACGAGGCGGCGCGGGTCAAGCTTGCCCGAGGCCACCAGCGACAGCAGTCCCGGATAAGAGGTCACCGGACACCCCAGGCTGGTGAGGAAGTCTATCTCCTGCACCACCATGGCGTCGACGGGCACGGGCACCATGCCCTGTTCCTGCTGGCTGGTGAGGCCCACCTGCACGTGCCTCCCTCCCCGGCGCAGGGACAGGATGGAGGACTGGGCGGTGGCGAGGGAGCCCAGGGCGTCGATGCCCACGTCGGCACCGCCGTCGGTGAGCTGGCGCACCTGCATGAAGGGACTGCCCTGGCTGGCGTTGACCACGGCGACCGCTCCCTCCTGGCGGGCCCGTTCCAGCTTGGCATCGCTGATGTCCACGGCGATGACCCTGGCGCCCAGGGCCGAGGCTATCTGCACGGCCGATAGCCCCACGCCCCCGACGCCGAACACCGCCACCCACTCGCCGGGGCGGACGTGGGCGCGGTCAGCGACGGCGTGGTACGCGGTCATGAAACGGCAGCCCAGGGCAGCGGCGGTCAGGAAGTCCACGCCCTCGGGCAACCGGATGAGGTTCATGTCGGCATTGGGCACCAGCGCCAGTCGGCCGTAGCCGCCGTCGGTAGTGAAGCCGAGGGTGCCGGCCCCGCATAGGTTCGAGCGCCCCGAGTAGCAGTAGTTGCAGCGCCCGCAGGCCAGGTGGAACGGCACCGTCACCCGGTCGCCGGGGCGGAAGTTGCGCACCTGGTCGCCTACGGCCTCCACCACGCCCCCGAACTCGTGCCCCATGATCCGGGGGAGCTGGGCCTGGATACCCAGCCACGTCCAGTCGCCCTGCCAGAAGTGCCAGTCGCTGCGGCAGATGCCGCACGCCTCTACCCGCACCACCGCATCGGCCGGGCCGGGCTTGGGGTCGGGCATGTCCTTGATTTCCAGGGGGGCCTTGAGCTGGGTCATTACTGCCGCTTTCACAACTCCTCCTCCTTTCCGGCGATGACGGCTCCCATGATATGCCTAGCTAGCGCCTTGTCAACCATCGGGCCCGTGTTGCCAAAGGGCCTGCGCGGCGGCTTCCAGGCCGACTGCGTGCACGAGCAGTAGCGCCCGCATAGGGGCTTCTCTCGGGCGGGGCTGCCGTCAGTGGCCAGGTGGGACACCGCCCGGGCGCAGGCGCTGGCCGTCCCAGAAGTAAGGGATCGGTACCGGCGGGCCCGAGGGGCAGCAGTCGGGGTCGCCCGGAGCGTAGTTGGCGTAGTGCACCACCACCTCCCCCGGCGTCTGGCCAGGGGTGACGTCCAGGATGGAGCGCGAGGGCCGAAGCGTGTCGGCGCCCACGTAGCGCGTGCCCAGGAAGAAGAGCACCTTCTGGCAGTAGCTGTCGGGGGAGTCCAGGCAGATGCCGTGCAGGGCGAACAGCTTCTCTCCGCCGGCGTCCACTGCCACATAGCGGCCGCTGGGAAGATAGCCCGTTTCCAGGGCGGCCAGCATATTGGCTGCCAGGGCCGTCCGCTCGGCGTCCAGCGAGGGCGGCCCGGCGGATGCCAGGCGCTGGGCCACGGGCCGGGCAGTAGCAGCGGCGAGCACCAGGGCCAGGTCGCTGCCCCCCGCCAGGCGGGCCAGCACCAGCCCTACCAGCCGTCCGCACAGGTCTACCACCGGCCCGCCCGAGTAGCCCTGATTGAGGCCGGTGGCCAGCGGCACGTAGCGCTGGCCGCCCACCTCCACGGCCCGGGCCACCTGCGTCGCCGTGACCGTTGGCCGGCCACCCAGGCCGCGGGCGCTGGGCAGCGGATACCCCAGTGCCAGCACCCTGGTGCCGGGCGGCGGCTCCTCCGGCGCCCAGGAAAGGGCGGGCAGCCCCTGCAGGGGCAGCGATACCAGGGCGAGGTCGGTGGCCTCGTCGCCCGCTACTACCGTTCCCACTGCCCGGCGGCCATCGGGCAGGAGCACCACTACCAGAGTGTGACCCTGGACTACGTGATAGGCTGTCAGCACCTGCCCCTGCCGCGAGACGATGACGCCAGACCCGGCGGTGGTGCCGCCTATCACCTGGACCGTGGCCGGCGAGGCGGCAGCTTCGGCCGTGGCGGAGTCGGTACAGGCCGGAGTGGGGCTGGCCAGGGAGGGGGTGGGAAGGACAGTGGGCGTAACGGCGCTGACGGGCGCGGTGGGGGAGGGGGTCACGTTCGTGTCTACCAGGGCGGGGGGCCCGGAGCCCGTGCAGCCGAAGGCGAGGGCCAGGGTGGCCCAGGCCGCGCCCGCGATGACCAGCGCCTTTCCCATGCCCAGCCCCTTCCCATCATTCCAGCTCGAGGGGGCCACGGCCTAGGAGCGGGGACCCCCGCAGGGGATGGCGACGACATGGCGCATACCGAAGGTCGGGGTCATGCCAAGGCAACGGGGAGGCGCGTCACCCTCCGCACGATCAGGCTCCCCTCCACCGCCGGCTCCCCGGCCAGTCGCATCCGCGGGAAGCGACGGGCGAGGGTGGCTATGGCCACCTCGCCCTCGGCCCGGGCCAGCAAGGCGCCGAGGCAGGTGTGTATGCCCGAACCGAAGGCGATGTGGTCGTTGCCCTGACGCAGGATGTCGAGGCGGTCAGGTTGGGGGAAGACCTCCGGATCGCGGTTGGCAGCGGCAAGCAGACACAGCACCTTCTCACCCTGCCGCACCAGCCGTCCGCCTATCTCGACATCGGCGAGGGCACGGCGGCTGACGGCATGTACGGGAGGATCGTAACGCAGGCACTCCTCGACCGCCTGCCGGGCCAGACCGGGGTCGCGGGACACCAGCGCCCACTGGTCGGGATGGCGCAGCAGGGCGAGCAGGCTGTTGCCGATGAGGCCGATGGTGGTCTCCATGCCGGCCAC
>BEIA01000058.1 GCA_002898715.1 bacterium HR24
CTGCTGCGTCATGTCACCCCTCCTGTTCGAGCTGCCAATGCTGCCGGCTCACAGGAACTTGACCACGAACTGCTGCGGGTTGGGGTCTATCGAGCCCTCCTCCTCCAGTTGGCGGACCTCGGCCTCGCTCAGCCCCAGCAGCTCCCGGAACACGAACTGGTTGTGTTCGGCGAAGCGGGGTGCGGGGAGGCTCACGCTGCCCGGCGTGCGCGAGAACTTCCAGGGAAAGCCGGGGTAGGGCAGCACGCCGGCATCGGGCTGGCGCACCGGCACCAGGTAGCCCCGCTCGTAGAGGTGCTCGTTCCAGACGATCTCCCAGTTGCGCAGGACAGGCGCCGCCGGCACCCCTGCCTGCTGCAGGATGCGGGCCGCCTCCCAGTGGTCCATCCCTTCCGTCCACGAGCGGAGGAGGGCGTCGATCTCGTCGTGGTGCTGTCGGCGGCCCTCCTCGCTGGCGAACTCCGGCCGCTCCGCCCACTCCGGGTGGCCGACAGCCGCGCACAGCCGTCGCCACTCCTCGTCGGAGCGGACGCACAGCACCACCCAGGCGTCCTCGCCCACGCAGGGGTAGCACCCCTGGGGGGCATAGCGCGGGTGACGGTTGCCCCGCGCCTGGGCCACGCGCCCGTTGAGGAAGTAGTCCATGAGGAACTCGCCCATGAAGCAGGCCGCCGCCTCCTGCAGGGCCAGGTCTATGTACTGGCCCCGGCCCGTCTCCTCCCGCCGGTGGAGGGCGGCCAGCACCGCCACCGCCCCGTGGGTACCGGCAACGGGGTCGGCATAGAAGCTGCTGGTGCGGTAGGAGTCGCCAGGCTGGTAGCCGATGACCGAGGCCAGGCCACTGGAGGTCTCGATGTTGGCCCCGAAGGCCACGTAGTCCGCCTCGGGCCCCGTGGCCCCGAAGCCCGACTCCGAGATCATCACCAGCCGCGGGTTGATCTGGCTTAGGACGTCGTAGGTGATGCCCAGGTTGCGCACCACCCGCGGCGAGTTGTTCTCGATGAAGACGTCGGCCCAGCGAATGAGCCTCAGGAATACCTCCCGCCCCTTGGGCCGGGAGACGTCCAGGGATATGCCGTACTTGTTGCGGTTCATCTTGTTGAAGTAGCCGGAGCGGTTGTAGTGGTACTTGCCGGGCTCGGCGCCGACGTGGTAGAGGGTGCGGGTGGCCGGCCGGGAGGCGATCTCTATCTTCACCACCGTAGCCCCCAGGTCTCCCAGGAGGCGGCCGGTCAGGGGGCCGGCCCAGTTGGCCGTCATCTCCACCACCTTGATGCCGGCCAGCGGCCCACCGCCGTCGCTGCCGCCCCGCACGCCTGCGGTCGGGCGGTAACGGCTCTCGCCGTGCCAGACCTCGCCCCTGGCCACCTGCTCCGTGTGCTCGCCCAGGGAAGGGGCGGGGCCTCGGGGCCGCGCCGCCGTCTCCGAAAGCTTGTAGGGGGCGCCGGGGAGGCGCACCCTGCCCAGCCCGGGCTGCTCCACCTCCTGGAACCAGCCCCGCGCCTGGAGCTGGGGAGAGGCCGCCAGGTCGGCCACGGTGTTGACGGGGGTGGCGGCGATGCGCAACTCCTGGGCCCTGGTGACCACCTCGTGCTTGGAGCGCTGGCTGGTCCATTCCTCTACCAGCGCCCAAAGGGCGGGCCCGTTATCGATCCACTTCTGGAAGCTGTTCCAGCGCTCGTCCTCGGCCAGCTCCGGCCGGTCCATCAGGATGAACAGGTGAGGGCTGTACATCATCCCCCGGAAGATGTACGCCCAGCCGTCGCGACAGCGCAGGAAGTCCATGCCCCGCCGCCTGAGCACCACGCCACAATGCGTCCAGGCCGCCGTCAGCCAGGCGTGGGCGAGCAGGGTGGCCTCCCAGTGGGAGAGGTCGATATGCTGTCCCTCGCCGGTGCGGCGGGCGTGCCACAGCCCGGCCAGCACGGCGAAGGCCCCGTGCATGCCGGCGTGGAAGGCCGCCTGGTGGCCGGGTATGTGCAGCGGCTCGCGGGCCGGGTCACCCGTAAAGTACATGTAGCCGCCCAGGGCCCAGTCTGTGATCTCGTCCGAGAGCCAGTCCCGCAGCGGCCCCGTCAGCCCGAAGGGAGTCACCGACAGGTGCACAAGCCTGTCGTTGAGGCGAGAGGTCTCCGCGGGCGCGAGGCCCCAGGCGGACCGGCGGGACGAGTCCAGGTCCTCCACCAGCACATCGGCCCGGGCCACCAGCGACCGCAACGTCTGGCGCGCCGAGGCGTCCGAGTCCAGGTCGAGGGCGCAGGAGCGCTTGCCCGAGTCCAGGTAGAGGTGCAGGCCGCCCCGGTCCGGGTGGGGTGCGTCGCCGGGAAACGGCCCCAGATGTCGGAGCCGGGCTCCCTGGGGCCGCTCCACCTTCAGCACATCAGCACCCAGGTCGGCCAGGAGCTTGGTGCAGTAGGCCCCGGCCACGCCATCGGACAGTTCGAGCACCCTGAGGCCCGTCAGCGCTGCCTCGGCCGTGGCGTCCCCCCTCGCTCAGGCCTGCCGCCGGGCCGGCCGCCCGCGTTGGCGCGGGCAGGGCCTCGCAAGGGCGGGACAGGCTGAGCAACAGTTGTCTTAGCAAGCGATAAGCCGATTATAGATGAGCTTTCCTGCTGCAATATTTCTCCTCTTGACCCTCGATGACTTAAATACGACGAGACCTATTGACAGAGGGTCAGGCCCATGCTATATACGGGCCAAAAGATTGTCAAGGGGAGATATTCATGAAGGTGCCGACGCTCAATGGAGACATCGATACGTCTGAAATGGGCCTCACTCTCATGCATGAACATCTATTCGTCTTCTCCGACGGTGTTCAGGAGGCGTTCCCGCGCGCCTACGACCTGGAAGGGATCGTGGCCGATGTGACGGAGAAGATGCGCCAGGCCGCCAGCCATGGCGTGCGCACGGTGGTCGACCTGACGGTGCTGGGGCTGGGCCGCAAGCTGCCCCTCATGCAGCGTGTGGCAGCCCAGGTGCCCCAGGTCCGATTCATAGTGGCCACCGGCCTGTACACCTACAACGAGCTGCCCCACTATTTCGAGAACCGCGACATCGACCACATGGCCAGCATGTTCGTCCAGGACATTCGCGAGGGCATCCAGGGCACCGGGGTCCGGGCGGGCATCCTCAAGTGTGCCACCGACGAGCCCGGCGTCACCCCCGGCGTGGAGAAGGTGCTGCGGGCAGTGGCCAGGGCCCACCTGCAGACAGGGGTCCCCATCTATACCCACACTCACGCTGCCACCAGGCGTGGGCTGGAGCAGCAACGCATCTTCAAGGAGGAGGGGGTCGACCTGAAGAGGGTGGTCATCGGCCACTCCGGCGACTCCAACGACCTGGGCTATCTCATCTCCATCATCGAGAACGGGTCGTACGTGGGCATGGACCGCTTCGGCCTGTACCACAACGAGGCCCTGCCCGTATTCCCCACCTACGATACCCGGGTGCGGACCGTGGCCGAGCTGTGCAAGCGCGGCTACACCGAGCGCATCATCCTCTCCCACGACTACTGCGGCTTCATCGACTGGTTTCCCATGGAGGTGGTGCGCCAGATAGCGCCCAAATGGAGCTATACCCACATCTTCGAGGAAGTCATCCCCGACTTGCGGGAGATGGGAGTGTCCGAGGCGCAGATACAGCAGATGCTGGTGGCGAACCCACGGCGCTACTTCGAGGGCGCCTGAGGGACTATCCGCAAGCTATAGCTCCGAGGAGGGGGAGCCATGAACGACGAGAAGGGCTACTGGGATCGCTTCTTCGAACGACGCCTCAGCCGCCGCCACCTGATGCGGCTGGGCGCCCTGGGCGCTGCGGGCCTGGCTGCCGGCGCCTACCTGGCCTGCGGCGGCGAGGAGGGCACCCCCGCCACTGGCACACCGGCGCCGCGGGCCGGTGCCGTGGACCTCTCCAAGCTCAACGAGTGGGTCGGGCCCGGCGGGCCCCAGGCCGGCCA
The DNA here is from genome assembly GCA_002898715.1 of bacterium HR24. GTDB lineage: Bacteria > Chloroflexota > Dehalococcoidia > SM23-28-2 > HRBIN24 > HRBIN24. The sequence continues at coordinate 3,956 of BEIA01000058.1, forward strand.
GGGCCAGACCATCAAGCTGGGCGTCATCCTCGCCCTCACCGGCCCCGGCTCCTATTATGGCCAGATCATGACCAAGGGCACCGACCTGGGAGTGGAGCACGTCCGCGCCGCCGGAGGCCCCAACTTCCAGGTCATCTACAAGGACCACAAGTCGGGCGATGTCACCGCCGGCGCCACCGCCGCCCGAGAGCTGGTCAACGACGGCGTCCAGATCATCCTGTCGTCCTACGGGGCTGTGCTGGGCTCCATACTGCCCGTCATCCAGCCGGCCAAGGTGTTGGCCCTGGACGGCGGCGGCGGCACCAGCCAGATCTGGAAGCGCCAGGACTACTTCTGGGGCACCCGCGCCGTAATCCCCGACGACACTTTCAACGGCGTGGCCCAGTACATCCGGCGCAAGCTGCCCAACGCCCGCCGCATCGCCAGTGTGGGCTGGGACGTGGGCCCGGCCAACGACCCCGTCATCGCCTACCTGAAGCAGGTCCTGGCCGCCAACAACATGGAGCTGGTAGCCGAGGAGCGAGTGCAGATCGGCGCCACTGACTATTCGACGACTCTCGCGCGGGTGCGGGGCACCAACCCGGACGTGATCCTCACGGGCCTGTGGGGGCTTGACCCGGGCTATTTCATGAAGCAATACGTCACCTCGGGCATGAGGGCCCAGGTAGTGGGTGCCGAGTTCACGCCCGACGCCTGCCAGGTGGCCGGGGCCGCCTACGACCAGTACTGGTTCGCCTTCGACTACTTCGACCTGGAGAAGCCCTTCAACCCCTGGTCCAAGCTGTTCATCGACGCCTTCCGCCAGAAGTACAACCAGGACCCCGACTTCTACGCCGCCAACTTCTACGAGAAGGTGTTCATCGTCTGGGAGCTGGTCCGACGAGTGCTCTCGCGCAACCAGCCCATCACGGGCGAGAACCTGCAGAACGCCCTCAAGCAGAACCCTACCTTCAAGAGCCTCTACGGCGGGGACGCCAACAATGTGGGCACCATCACCTTCGACCTGGAGGAGCACGACGTGGACAAGCTGCAGGTCATAGGCAAGGTGAGTGGCTGCAAGCCCCGAGTGGTGGCCAAGATGAACCGCGAGCGGCTGCTCGAAGTGCTGGACTAGGGCATACGAGGGCACGCGATGGACTTCAGGGGTGAGCTGTTCCCGCAGCTGTTCACCAACGGGGTGATAAACGGTAGCTGGTACGGAGTGCTGGGCCTGGGCTTCGCCCTCATCCTCACCGTGACGGGCCGCTTCCACCTGGCCTACGCTGTCACCTATACCCTGGCGGCCTACGTAGCCGTGGCCCTTTCCCAGGACGTGGGCATTCCTCTGGGCATCGCTTTCTTCCTGGCGGTGGTGGTGGCGAGCCTATCGGGCGTGATGACGGAGGGTGTCGTCTATCGGCCCTTGGCCGCGGGCGGCGGAGGATTGCTGGGCATCTTTATCGCCTCCCTGGGCCTCACCATCGTGGCCGAGAACTTGATCCGGCTGACCTGGGGAGCGGGGTCGGCCAGCCGCTCCCTGGTCGGTTTCCCCTTGCGCCCGTTCACGGTGCTGGGCGTCACTTTCACCAGCCTGGACATGGCGGCTGTGTTCACCGCCTGGTTCCTGGTGCTGGCGCTGGCCTTCTTTCTCAGCTACACGCCGTGGGGTCGCATCGTCAACGCCGTGCGGGTGAACCCGGAGATGGCGAGGGTAGTGGGCATCAACACCGAACGAGTGCACTGGCTGGTGTTCGCCATCGGCTCGGCGCTGGCCGGGGTGTTCGCCGTATATGCCGCCATGCGGTTCGCTGCCGTGCCCGACATGGGCCTGCAGCAGACGCTCATCGCCTTCGTGGTGGCGTTCATGGCCCTGGGCACGCGACCCGTGTCGGTGGCGCTGACCGGGCTGGCCCTGGGCCTGGTGGAAAGCCTGAGCGGGCTCTTCCTCAGCGCCCAGTGGGCGCCGGTGGTGGTGTTCGGTGTGCTCTTTGTCTATCTGGCGTTGCGGCCAGTGCAGCTAAGGCTGGCCCTGCGGCAGGTGCAGCGGCTGGTGACCGCCTGAGGGGACGCCATGGAATACAGGTTCGATATCGCCAACCAGGTCCTCATCTTCGTGGTGCTGTCCCTGTCGCTGAACCTGCTCATCGGCTACGCCGGGCAGGTGTCCCTGGCGCATGCGGCCATCGCCGGCATCGGCGGCTATGCGGCGGCCAAGCTGGCCATCGCCAACGGCATGGACTTCGTGCCCTCGCTGGTGCTGGCCACCCTTATGGCCGCGGCAGCGGGCGCCTTCCTGAGCGTGCCCGCCCTGCGCCTCACCGTGCAGCACCTGATCCTGCTCACTCTGGCGGCGGCGGTGGTGCTGGTGACGATAGCCAACAGCACCCGCGACCTCGGCGGCGCCTACGGCCTGGTAGGCATGCCGGTGCCGTCCATCTTCGGCAAGTCGCTGGCCAAGCCCAGCCAGTTCTTCTGGTTCCTGCTGTGCGTCAGCGCCATATGCGCCCTGCTGTACTGGCGCCTGGCCGACTCGCCCTACGGCCGGGTGCTGCGGGCCCTGCGAGAGGACGAGCTGGCTGCCCGGGCAGTGGGCAAGAACGTGTTCGTCTACAAGGTCCAGGTGTTCGCCCTGGCCTCGGCCATGGCCGGCCTGATGGGCGCCCTCTGGGCATACTACCTGCGCCTGGCATCGCCGGTCCAGTTCAACGTCACCCAGTCCCTGCTGCTGGTGACCATGGTCATCTTCGGCGGCATGGGCAGCCTGCTGGGCCCGGTCGTGGGCGCCGCCCTCATCGTGGTCTCATCGCCCATCCTGGAGAAGAACCTGGACATCGGTGCCGAGAAGGCCGCCCTCATACGGCTGGTGATTTACGGCGCTGCCCTCGTGGTGCTCATGCGGCTGCGTCCCGAGGGGCTGATACCCGAACACTTCAGCTTCCGCAGGGCGCTGGCCCGGCTGGGCCTGCCCTTGCCAGGCGCCGGAGCTGCAGCCGGACAGCAGAGCCCGCCGCCGGCCGCCGGCGCAGCCGATCCAGCGGCACCTGCCGGCCCCGGCCAGCCCGATGCCGGCATCGACATCGCCGCGCGGACGCCAGTGGTGACGGTGGAAGGGCTGCGCAAGGCCTTCGGCGGCATTGTGGCTGTGGACGGCGTGGACCTGGCCCTGCGCGAGCGGGTAGTGACGGGCCTGGTCGGCCCCAACGGGGCCGGCAAGACGACCCTCTTCAACCTTCTCACCGGCGTCATCCCTCCGGATGGAGGGACCATACGCCTGAAGGGGAAGGACATTACCGGCATGACCCCCGACGCCATCGCCCGCCTGGGCATGGCCCGCTCCTTCCAGGACGTGCGCCTCTTCCTGCGCATGACGGTGCTGGAGAACGTAATGCTGGCCTACAGCCGCCATCCGGGCGAGCACCTGCCCCTCCTGCTGGGGGCGCCGCTGGCCACGTCCCGGGCCGAGCGCCGGGCCAGGGAACTGGCCCTGGAATGCCTGTCCTTTGTGGGCCTGGTGGACAAGGCGGGGATGCTGGCCGGTGGCCTCTCCTTCGGAGAACAGAAGCTGGTCGCCATTGCCCGGCTGCTGGCCACAGGGGCCGACGTCCTCCTCCTGGACGAGCCCATCTCTGGCGTGGACCCCCAGTGGGTGGACCGGGTGGCGCTGGTCATCCGCGCCCTCCCCGCCCAGGGGAAGACGGTGTGCGTGGTGGAGCACAACCTGTATGCGCTGGGGCAGCTCGCTGACCACTGCTACTTCATGGAGTCGGGCCGCATCACCGCCGAGGGCTCCTTGCAGGAGCTGATGGCCGACCCCCGCCTCATCGCAGCCTATTTCGGAGCGTGAGGCCATGGGCACACAAGGCAGCGACGGCATCGTGCTCCAGCTCGAGCGGGTACGGGCAGGATATGGTGGACGGCCGGTGGTGTTCGACGTCTCGCTGCAGTTGCGTCGGGGCAGCGTGGTGGCGCTGCTGGGGCACAACGGGGCGGGCAAGAGCACGACCCTGCGGGCCATAGTGGGCCTGGCGCGGGTGCACGCCGGCGCTGTGCTCCTGGACGGGCGCGACATCGCCAACCGCCCCTGCGAGGAGAACATCCGCGACGGGCTCGTGTACCTGCCGCAGGAGCGGGCGGTCTTCGGCGAGCTCTCGGTGCGGGACAACCTGCTGCTGGGGGCGCAGGTGGTAAAGGACCGGCAGGCCAGGGAGCAGCGCCTGGAAAGGGTCCTGACCCTGTTCCCGGTGCTGCGCGAGCGCTGGGCGCAGCCTGCCCGCACCTTGAGTGGCGGCCAGCAACGGATGCTCTCGGTAGGCATCGCCCTCATGGCCGGGGCGAAGGTGCTGCTGCTGGACGAGCCGTCGCTGGGGCTGGCGCCGGCGGTGGCCCAGAGCCTGATGAACACCATCCGGGAGCTGGTCAAGTCCGAGGGGCTCTCGGTGCTCATCGTCGAGCAGAACCTGAGGCTGGCCCTTGACCTGGCCCAGTACCTGTACATACTACGGATGGGCCAGTTGGTCCTGGAGGGCCCGCCGCAGGAGCTGGAGGAGCAACACCAGCTCTGGCAGCTCTTCTAGAGCGGCAGCCCGCCGCGATATATCAGGCGCGAGGTGAGAGGATGGACTTTGCGGTGCCCGAACACATGCAGCGGTTCCTGCGCGAGCTGGACCAGTTCGTCGAGCGCGAGATAAAGCCTCTGGAGGACGCCCACCCCGAGCTCTTTGACCACCGTCGCGAGTGGGCCCGCACCGACTGGGAGAACGGGGGCGTCCCCCGCCGCGAGTGGGAGGAGCTGATGGCCGAGGCCCGCCGCCGCGCCGACCGGGCCGGCTTCTATCGCTATTCCCTCCCCAGGGAGCTGGGCGGCAGCGATGGCACCAACCTGGACATGGCCCTCATCCGCGAACACCTGACGACCCGCGGCCCGGGACTGCACTACGAGTTCCAGGTGGAGTTCTCGGTGGTGGGCAACTTCCCCATCGTCCACATCCTGCACGCCTATGGCACCCCCGACCAGAAGGCCCTCATCGAGCCCATGATCCAGGGCGAGGTCCGCACCGCCTTCGGTCTCACCGAACCCGGCCACGGCTCCGATGCCACCTGGCTCGAGACCACTGCCATCCGCGACGGCGACGAGTGGGTCATCAATGGCGCCAAGCGCTTCAACAGCGGCATGCACCACGCCACCCATGACCTGGTCTTCGCCCGAACCTCGGGCCGACCGGGAGAGGCCAAGGGCATCACCGCCTTCCTGGTACCCCGCGATACGCCCGGCCTGGAGGTGCCGTTCTACTGGTGGACCTTCAACATGCCCTCCGATCACGCCGAGGTGGTGCTGCGCAACGTGCGCGTGCCCAACAGCGCCATCGTTCTGGCCGAGGGTGAGGGGCTGCGGGTGGCCCAGCACTTCGTGCACGAGAACCGCATCCGCCAGGCGGCCTCGGCCGTGGGCATCGCCCAGTTCTGCATCAACGAGGCGGTGGCCTACGCCAAGGAGCGCAAGACCTGGGGCGTGCCCCTCGCGCAGCGCCAGGCCATCCAGTGGCCCCTGGCCGAGTTGCACACCGAGTGCGAGCTGGTGCGCAACCTCGTCCACAAGACGGCCTGGCTGATGGACCAGAAGGACTTCATGGAGGTCTCGGACAAGGTGGCCATGGCCAACTATCGGGCCAACCGTCTGGCCTGCGAGGCCGCCGACCGGGCCATGCAGGTTCACGGCGGCATCGGCTACACCCGTCACAAGCCGTTCGAGTACATCTACCGCCACTTCCGCCGCTACCGCATCACCGAGGGCTCGGAAGAGATACAGATCCGCCGCGTGGCCGGCGTCCTCTTCGGCTATATAGGGGGAGACCGGGGCTAGCTGCCCGTCAGCCCAGGTGGCGGTAGAGGAGAGCGCCGAGGGCCCGCGCGCCCCACTGGGGGCAGGTCCGCACTGCCGTTCGCAGGGCCCGCCCAAGCGATGACCGCCCGTCGCGGGCGAGAGCGTCGGCCGGATAGTACAGGTAGGGTAGGGGGGCCTCCACCGCACCCCACAGGGACTTGAACCGCCTGAGCCCCTCGTGAGCGGCGTCGGATCGCCCCATGTCCAGCTTCCCCATCCCCATCTCCAGGGCCAGCTCCAGAGTGGCCCACATGAGCAGGTTGTTGGGGCGCGCGTCCAGCCGGTCGGGCAGGGACACGTTGTACTTATAAGTCATCGTCTCTCCCCACCACAGCAGCAGGTTGCAGGCCACGGCCTCGCCCCCCACTTCAGCCAGCAGCAAGGTGCCCAGGCCCTTGTCCAGCAAATGTTCCCCCACGGCCTGGAAGAACCGGTACGGGGCCGGCACCAGATGCTGGCGGGCCCGCGTGACCCGATATATGCGATAGAAGACAGGCATGGCCTCGGGGCCGGCCCGGCGCACGCGCACGCCCAGACGCTGCGCCTTGCGCACGCCGCGTCGCGCCGAGTCGTGGACCAGCGCCTCCAGTTGCCTCCGGTCGCGGGGCAGCTCGAGCACATGCCGTACGAACAGCCCGTTGACAGCCGTGAACCCCGAGGGCTCGAGCCAGCAGGGGTCGCCGCCCCTCACCTCGACGTACCTCAGGCCCAGCCGCCAGGCCTCATCCCTCGCCGCAGCCGCCAGCATGGCCACCGGCCCGGCGTCGGCCGCCAGAGGGGGGCACAGGTCGCTGAAGGGGAGACCGACCAGCCGGTCGCCGGTCAGGCGGCTGCGCACCAGCATCAGTGGGAGCGCCGCCACCACCTCTCCCGAGGCAGTCTGCAATACGTAGTACCTGGGCTGGAAGCCATAGGCCGAGGCCAGCGCCTGCGCCCATTGCGGCGAGTGAAAGACCGTCGCCCCCGGGCACTCCCGGGCGAACCATGCCCAGGCGGCGCTGTGCCGCGGGTCGATGACTGAAACGCGCGCCACGCTCATGGCTCGCTCTCCTCCACCGCGGGTTCGGCGCGGAAGCCGGCCCTTCCCTCCCTGTGGGCGAGCAGGTATGCCTCCCTGACCAGCGACCAGGCGTAGCGCCGGGCCACGGCCTGTCCTTCACTGGCCAGCCGCTGGCGCAGGTCAGGGTCGCGATAGAGACGAAGCAGGGCCTGGGCCAGAACCTCGGGGTCCCCGGGAGGAAAGTACAGGAGGGAGTCCCCGAACAC
>BEIA01000059.1 GCA_002898715.1 bacterium HR24
GGTGCTCTTAACGGCCAGCACCGCCCGCGCGCCCCTGGGCATGGCCCTGGCCAGCTCAGCCGCCGCCCTCCATACCTGGCCCAGGTCGGCTGCGCCATCGGGCGAGGAGGGCGTCCCCACGCAGAGGAACACCACTTCCGCCCCTGGCAGGCCCTCGGCGGCCTCGCAGTGGACGGTCAGGGTGCCGTCCTCCAGGTGCCGACGCCAGAGCGGCTGCAGCCCTGGTTCGGCCATGGGCACCCTGCCGGCGGCCAGGGCGCGGGCCTTGGCCTCGTCGCACTCGATGCAGCTCACCCGGTGGCCCAGGTGAGCAAAGCAGGCAGCCACGGTGAGGCCCACGTACCCTGCCCCGATAACGGCCAGCCGCCGTGCCATGGCCCCGTCGCGCGTCGACATCGGGGTATATGATGACGGCCTAGGCGACTGCGGGCAGTCGCAGTGGGGTCTGGCCACGGTCGACGAAAGGTCTGAGTTCTGTATGAGCCTATCGTGGCCGAACCTGAACGCGAGGGGTTGCCCACTTGACACCTGCATTATCATTCACACACTAAAGGGGTAGCCGGTGACGACCTGTGGGCCATGGGATCGTGGCCGCCTGGACAGAGGTCGCGCGCCGGCCAGCCGGAAACCGGCCGGACCTAGGGCTGCAGTTGCGGCGGGGAGGGGATGCAGATGAAAGGCCCGGCTGCGTTAGTGCTCGTCTGCGAAGACGACTCCTTCGGCAAGCGAGTCGAGCGCTGGTTGGCCAAGAAAGGGTATGAGGTCGTCCTGGCCGAGGACTGGTGGGAGGCGTACCGCTGCATATACGTATCGCGCCCTGCCGGCGTCCTCGTGGTGACCGACAGGCTCTCGCGCGAGCTGCGCGACTTCGTGCACACCGTCAAACGCATGACCTCTCTTCCCCTACTGCTCGTCTCTTACAGCCCCAGCCACTACCTGCTCAACGAGGCGCGCACCTGGCCCCTGGACTACTGTCTGCTGTGGGAGGTCAACGGCGAGGAGGCGCCATCGGCCCTGGAGGAGGCGCTGCAGGGGCTCTCGGCCGTGCCCTCCTCCCAGCTGGTGTACGAAGACGGCGACCTGTACATAGACTTTCGCAGCATGAGCGTCCTGGCGAACGGCCGGCCCGTTCACCTGACCCCTACCGAGTTCCGGGTGCTGGCCCTGCTGGTGGGGAGGAGGGGATGGGTGGTCACCCACGACGAGATCCTCGCCCATGTATGGGGTTCCGAGTACGTGGGCGACCGGGGGCTTGTGAAACTGTACATCTGGTATCTGCGACGCAAGCTTGAGCCCGACCCCCGCGCACCGACGCGCATCGTTACCCGGCGCGGGGTAGGGTACATGTTCCGGCCCCAGACTGCGGCCTTGCAAGAGGAGACGGACAACGGTCGTCGCCAGTCTGCGGCCCCTAGGCCCGGCCAGGCGAGGGACTCTGTCCGCTCAGGCGCGTAAGGGAGCGGCGTCCTCGCGCAGGGGTGCGGCCCGATGAGATAGGAGTGCGTAGACGCCGGAAATCGACACTTTTCGCCCTCCCGCCCTATAGCGCCAGGACCAAGGTAGCGGTTGCGCCCGCGCCCGCGGCTGTCTTATGTTAATCCGCGTTGGGCTGCAGCCCGGGGAGACATCCCTTTCCGCTGCACAGCCAGGGCAGGGCCGGCCCCGCCGCTGGCGCACAGGTGGGGCCAGCGCCCGTGCCAAGAGGGGAGTGATAGTCGAAGACGAGGGCGCACCGACGCTTTCAGTCAGGGGCACACACCACGCCCTGCATCGAAGCTCCTACACCCGGTTCGGGCGTCGAAGTCTTGGGTGCAGAGATGGGGGGCCGCACTGGCCCCCATGTGGGGAGGGGTGGCACGATGCCCGGCCTAGGGACGACACCAACGACCAGGAGGACATGTCTATGGCCGGGAATCGGAAGGCTCCCCTGCCATTCGCAAAGGGAGTCCTCTTGCTGCTGGCGGCCATCACGGCCGCCTCCGTTCTGGCGGTTGCCAGGGGCGGCCAGTCCCAGCCTGCGGCCGCCGCCCTAGTCTACTCGAGCATCACCAATGGCAGCTTCGAGTCTACGCCCGGGGATGGCACGCCGGAAGGTTGGCTCGTCTCGACTTCCAAGGCGCTCCTGGGCCGGAGCGCCCTGCCCGCCCAGGAAGGCAGCTACTCCGGGCTGCTGGTGACTAAGTCCACCAGCCCCGTGTATGCCTATCAGAGATTGAGCGTCCAGCCAGGGCAGCGCTACGCGCTCTCGGGCTACGTACTGGCGTCGGACCCGCAGGTCTCCAGCGCCTGGCTGCGCCTGGTCTGGTACCGCTCCAGCGATGCCTCGACCGGCGCCATCGGTTACGTGGATGCGAGGCCTCAGACCGTCGACCGCAGCTTCCAACTGGTCTCCACAGGCCCAGTGGAGGCGCCGCCCGATGCGAGGTCCGTCCGCGTGCAGCTGATGGTCCGCTCGCTCACGGGCGGCACCGCCGGCGGCTACTTCGACCAGGTGTCGTTGGCCGTGGACCCGGGCGGCGTGGTGGGGCCGCCGCCTCCCAGCCCGGCGCCATCGCCGACGCCGAGCCCCACGCCGTCGCCGACACCCAGCACCGGCTCCGGCGGCGGAGGGCTCGTGGTGGGCAGCGGCGGCTACGCCAGCATCGGCGCTGCCCTGGCAGCGGCCGGAAACGGTCAGGTCATCAGGGTGCGAGCAGGCACCTACCGCGAGGCCCTGGTGATAGAGAAGCCAGTGACGCTGGAGGCCTACGGCGACGGCCCGGTCTGGATCGATGGGCAGTGCTCGGCCGAGGCCGTGGTCACCGTCCGCGCCTCAGACGTGACCCTGCGCAATCTGGGCGTCAAGCGCTCGGCCGGAGCGGCCATCATCATCGAGGACGGCGCCAGCCGGGTCACCGTCGAGACCAGCACCATCCAGGACTACAACTGCAGCAACGCCCAGGAGGCCAACCGCGCCGGCATCGCCGCCTGGTACCCTGGCTCGGGCCTGCGGCTGGTGGGCAACGTCATCCGCTACCGCGTCGAGCTGTCGGGCGGGCCACGGGGCGGTGGCAACGGCATCTGGTTCAAGAGCGCTTCCGACCGCCCCTCGGGCGGAGGCCACTACATCGGCGGCAACCTCATCGTCGGCGGGTGGGACGGCCTGGGCGGCGAGCCCGAGGGCGACCCCCGCGGCTCCTTCGACCGTGACACCGTCATCGAGGCCAACGTGGTCCGCGACTGCGGCGACGATGGCATTCAGGTGGAGGGTGGAGCGCAGAACGTGCGGGTGGTCAACAACGAGGTCTCGGGCTGCGGCACGGGCATCGCCTTTGCCGCTCCCATGACCGGCCCTCTGTACGTCGAGCGCAACTACATCCACGACCTGGTGGCCGGGCCGCAGGGCAACCTCTTCTGTTACAAGGTGGGCAACGCCACCCGGGCGACGGTGTACCTGACCGGCAACCGTTGCACGGTGGGGCCAGGGGCCGACGGACTGAAGCAGACCAACAGCGGCCTGGGCCCCATCGTGTCCCGCAACAACGTCTACCAGGTGGGACGCTACGTGTTCGAGCTGAACGACACGCCGCCCTCCGGTTCCAGCTTCGACTACGATTGCGTCCACACCAGCGACCCGGACCGCTTCATCAAGTGGGGCGGCACGCGGTACGGCGACCTGGCATCCTTCCAGAGGGCAACCGGCCAAGAGCTCAACGGACGCCAGACCACCGACTGCTCCTGGCTGGGCCCCTGATGCCCTGAGCGCGGGGCGAGGACGGCCCGGGGTCTGTGCCCGGGCCGTCCTTTTCTTTCCAGCGACGGCCAGGTACTATCGCTGCAGACCGGTGGCGATGGAAGGGCGGCCAGGGCCCTCGGCGGCGGAGAGGGCGGCGTGGACGGCGCCCGGGGCGGCGGCCCCGGACCTGGGCCGGGCCGGCTACACCTTGGGCCTGGCGCTCGCCTTTGTCCTGGCCGCCGCCCTGCGCCTCCAGCGCGTCCTGGCGGCGGACTTCCCCCTCCACGACGGCGGCCTCATCTATGTCATGGTGCGCGATCTAGAGGCGAGCGGGTTTCGGCTGCCCCTCTATTCCTCCTACAACGGCGGCCAGGTGCCCTTCGCTTACCCTCCCCTTGGCCTGTACCTGGCCGCCGTGCTGGACCGCCTGACGCCCGCCAGCGCTCTCGACCTGCTGCGCTTTCTGCCTCTCGCCCTGAGCCTCCTGACGGTGGGGGCCTTCGCCCTGCTGGCCCGCTCCCTCCTGCCCAGCCGGGGGGCCGCCCTGGCGGCGGCCCTGCTCTTCGCCTCCTACAGCGAAGGGTTCTCCTGGTTCATCATGGGCGGAGGGCTCACCCGCTCGCTGGGCCTGCTCTTTGCTTTGCTGGCCCTGTCCTGGCTACACAGGCTGTATACGGGTGGCCGCTACGTTCACGCCTGGGCCGCCGGCGTGTGTGGGGGGCTGGCCCTCCTCTCCCACGTGGAGATGGCCTGGTTCCTGGCCCTGAGCGGACTCTTTCTCCTGGCGGGGCAGGGAGAGCGCTCCCTGCGCCTGCTGAAGGGCACGGCGCTGGCGGCCCTGTGCGCGCTGGTCGTCTCGGCGCCGTGGTGGGCCACGGTCCTGGGCCGTTACGGCCCCGATACTTTCGTCGCCTCGGGCTCCAGCCGCACCTTCTTCGCCCTACCAGAGCTGGCCTGGGTGGGCCAGTACCACCTGACCCACGACCCCGTGTTCGTGGCGGCCCTTGTCCTGGCGGCGCTGGGCGCGCTGACCGCCATGAGGGAGGGCGGCCGGTTTATAGTCGCCTGGCTTGTGGGAGGCGCGCTGGCCGCCCCCTGGCTCTTCCCCCGGCTCACAGGGCTCCCCCTGCATCTGCTGGCCGGCACAGGCCTCTGGAGCGGCGTCCGCCGGCTCGGGCCGGGGAGCGGTGGCCTGCTCGCGGCCGGCCTGGCGGTGGCCCTGGCCGGAGCGACAGCGGCCTTGCCTGTACCCATCGACGAGCCGCTCGCGCCAGCCACGCGCCAGGCCATGGCCTGGGTGGGGGCCAACACTCCCCCCGGCTCCCGATTTTTGGTGGTGGAGAACCGGACCTGGTGGGACGATGTGGCTGCCGAGTGGTTCCCTGCCCTGACCGGGCGCATATCGGTAGCTACGCCCCAGGGCCTGGAATGGGTGCCCGGTGCCTTCCACCAGCATGTGGACGCCTACGAGTCGCTGCAGAAATGCGCCGAAGAGGGAGCGGAGTGCCTGGGCCGCTGGGCCGAGGAAACGGGCCTCGACTACGACTACGTCTTCGTGACCAAGCAGGTTCCCTATGACCTCCGTCGGGAACGCGACGACTGCTGTCCGACCTTGCGCGGCTCGCTGGCCGAGGCGCCCCAGTACGAGACGGTGTACGACGGCCCTGGCGCCACCATCTTTCGCCGCCGCTAGGCAGACCGCCGTCTACCCTGGAAGCGACGCCGGCTGGATGGTGGTCTCAGCGCCGCAGGGGAGGGAGGTCGAGGAGCTGGGAGATGGTGTCGATGGTGTAATCGGGGGCCACTTCGCCGTCGTCGCCGGGCTGGTCGGCCGTCTCCTCCACCGGCTCGTTCTGCGGGGGGCGCCGCCACACGGCCACCATGCCCAGGGCCTTGGCCCCGGCCACGTCCGCCCGCAGGCTGTCCCCCACCATCGCCACTCGCTCGGGCCGCAAGCCCATCGCTTCCAGGGCCACCTGGAAGATCCGAGGGTGCGGCTTCAAATAGCCCACCTCGCAGGAGACGGCCACCGTTTCGAAGAAGGGCGCCAGGCCCAGGTCCTCCAGTTCCTGCCAGAAGCGCGGGCCCGACCAGCCCCGGTTGGTGACAGCCCCCAGGCGCAGCCCTCGCGCCTTCAGCGCCTCCAGCGTGGGGATGACGTCGGGAAAGAGCTGCCGGCCCAGGAACTGGCCGCCCAGGTTCCACGTGTCCCACAGCTCCTCTGCTTGCTCGCGAGACAGGGCGATGCCGTGGCGGGCTGCCACCCGGCGGCACAGCTCCGGGTAGTCGGGGCTCTTGAGGTCTCCCCAGAAGGCCTTTTCGGTGGCCTCCTCGACCGCCAGCCGGATGTCCCGGCCCATATAGATGCGGTCGCCGTCCATTTCGTGCCCCCAGCGGGCGAGGAGGCGGCGGATGCGGCCTACCGTCTCCCCGCGCACCACCTCCACGGGTGGCATATTGGGGAAGTGCCAGAGGGTATCTCCCAGGTCGAACAGAACGGCCTCGATAGGCATCGCCTTCTCTTTCACGCCTCCGAATATGACTATACCCCGCTCCATCGCACAGGGGGAAGGGTGATGTTACGGGGCGATGACCTCGGGCACCGTGCCGAAACTGTACCCCAACCTGCGCAGGCCATCGATGACGGCTTGCAGAGCGAAGGCATCCTGCGAGGCCGACCCCACATGCATGATGTAGATGGCCCCGGGCTCGGCCAGGGACAGGCAGCGCTGCACGATCTCCTGGGCGGGGATGCCACGCCAGCCCAGGGAGTCCACCGTCCACATGACGTTGTAGGCATAGCCCCGGGCATACACGTCGGCATTTACCGAGGCATCGTAGTCCCCGTAGGGGGGACGGAAGTAGGGCTTGGTAGTGGCGCCCGTGACCTGCTGGACGATGGACTCGGTCCTGTCCAGCTCTTGCCAGCGCTGCTCCCTGGTCATGGGCGGGTTGCCGGTGGACCGGCCCGTGAACGAGTCGTGGCTGTAGGTGTGATTGATGAGGTGGTGACCTTCGGCCACGATTCGGCGGAGGAGGTCGGGGTTCTGCTCGGCCCACCGACCGGTGACGCCGAAGCTGGCCCGGATGCCGTTGGCCCGCAGCGTGTCCAGTATCAGGGCAGTGTAGCCGGCATCGGCCCCAGCATCGAAGGTAAGAGCTACCATGCGCCGGGCAGCGTTGCCTTTGGTCACTACCTGGGCGCTGCCCTGAGGCGGGGTTGCGGGCGTGGGCCCGCCCCCACGGGGAATGACCAGCACCTGCCCCGCTCTTAGCCGGGAGGGGTCGGCGATGCCGTTGGCTGCTGCCAGCTCGTCCACCGTCAGCCCGAACCGCCTGGCGATGGAGTACAGCGTGTCGCCAGGCTGGACGATATATGTGGACGGGGACGGTGCGGTGGGGGCAGGAGCGGGAGTGACGACAGGGGTGGGGACGGCCGTCGGTACGGCGGTGGAGCCCGCCGGGGATGGCCCCGGCGTCGGTGTCCCCGGGGGCGCCACCGACGCCGTCGGCGCGGCGGTGAACACAGGGCTGGCCGTATCGGGCAGGGACGAGGCAGCCCCGCCGCAGCCCACGATAGCCAGCAGCAGCGCTATCAGGGGCGGCCAGTACGGACGTAGCACAGCTAATGCACCTCTAGGGCACGGCTCACCCTGAGGCGGCCGGCCTGCTCGTCAGATCGCGGGGGTTGTCAGCGTGAAGGAGCGGGCTGCTCCCATGCGTGGAGGGCGGGGGGCCGCTCGAGGGGCTCGGCCTCAGTATCGCCCCTGGCGCCCGCCATTACAAGCCCCCGCGATGGACAACGCGGTCGCAGTCGCGCTGCTGGCGCACAGGTTAAATGGAGGCAGTCTTCTTGAGAAGGGCGCTGAGGCAAGCGGTGCAGATCTTGACCTTCTGGGACCGCCCGTCGATGACGACGGTCTTCTTCTGGACGTTAGCCTTGAAGGTGCGGGACGTTCTGGGCGCGCGCCGCTCCCAGCGGCCGGAGTGCTGGTGCCGGATATTCCGGCCGTAGCGCGTCCCCTTGCCACACACCTGACACCTGGCCACGTCTTTCGCCTCGCTTTACCCTTTCCTGGGCCCCTGCTAGAATGCGCAAGTGGTATCCTACCATCCCCGTCAGCCAAGGGCAAGGTGAAGGGCCACGGGCGGCAAAAAGCGGTCGCGGGGCACGGGACAGGAGGCTAGGGCTATCGTCTCCCTCAGCGCAGCCGATATCTACCGCGCCCTCAAGGCGGCCGTACAGCACTTCGAAGGGCAGGTCGAGGCCCTCAATGCCATAAACGTCTACCCTGTTCCCGATGGCGACACCGGCACCAACATGTTCCTCACCCTGCGCGCCACCCTGGAGGAGGCCGACCGTCTCCAGCCCGAGACCAGGGACGTGCCCTTGAGCGAGCTGATGGCCGCCCTGGCCCGAGGCGCGCTCATGGGCGCCAGGGGCAATTCGGGAGTCATCCTCTCGCAGATGGTGAGGGGTCTCGCTCGGGCCGCCGATGGCCGCTGGGAACTGGACGCGGAGACGCTGGCTGCCGGCCTCGACGAGGCGGCGCGCCTCGCCTACCAAGCCGTCGCCAACCCCCGCGAGGGCACCATGCTAACCGTGGCCAGGGAGGCGGCAGCCGCCGTCCGCGAGCTGGTGGCGAGCGGCGAGCGCGACCTGACCACGCTCGTGACCGCTGCCGCCGAAAGGGCCAGGGAGACGGTGGAGCGTACTCCCGAGATGCTGTCCGTGCTGGCCGAGGCGGGCGTGGTGGACGCCGGCGGCCAGGGCATCTGGGTAGTGCTGGATGCCATCGCACGGTACCTGCGTGGCGAGCCCCTGGAGCAGGCGCCGGCCCTGGCCCCCGCCCACGTCCAGCGCGATTGGCTCTCCGCCACCCAGGAGATGCACGCCGCCGAGCCCTCCCTCTACGGCTACTGCACCCAGTTCCTGGTGGGCGGCCAGGGGCTCGACGCCGAGGCCATCCGCTCCCTCCTGGAGAAGCTGGGGGACTCGGTGGTGGCCGTAGGCGACGAGCGCCTGGTACGGGTCCACGTGCACACCAATGACCCGGGCGGGGCCATCCGCATCGGCACCGACGCTGGCGAGCTGCTGGAAGTGCGGATCGAGAACATCCGCCAGCAGGCGGGGCAGTTCTTCCAGCTCCAGGAGTCGCTCCAGCCGCCGGTAGCAGTGGTGGCCGTCGCTCCTGGCGATGGGCTCGCCCAGACGTTGCGCAGCCTGGGCGCGGTGGTGGTGAGCGGCGGCCCCACCATGAACCCCAGCGCCAGGCAACTGCTGGAGGCTATCGAGGCCGCGCCCGCCCAGGAAGTCATAGTGCTCCCCAATGACAAGAACATCGTGCTCACTGCCGAGCAGGCGGCAGGCATGTCCGGCAAAAGGGTGAAGGTCCTGCACACCGTCACGGTGCCCCAGGGGATCGCAGCCCTCCTGGCCTTCGGCCCCAGCCGCGATCTGGAGGAGAACGCCCGCGCCATGGAGGAGGCGGCGGCATCGGTGCGCACCATAGAGGTCACACGTTCCATCCGCGACGTGCGCATCGGCGACCTGCAGGTCAGGGAAGGGGACTACATCGCCCTGGTGGATGGCGAGCTGAAGGTGAAGGCCGAAAGCGCCGAGGCCGCCCTGCGTGGCGCCCTGGATACCCTGGACGGCAGCGAGGGCCTCTTGACCCTATACTACGGGGCCGACGTGAAGGAGGCGCAGGCCCAGGCCCTGGCCGAATCGCTCCAACAGGAGCGCCCCGGCCTGGAGGTGGAGGTGGTCTACGGTGGCCAACCCCATTACCCCTATCTGGCCTCGCTGGAGTAGGGCTGGCCGGGCCAGCGGCGCCCCCGAGCCGCCAGTCGTCGGGACTGCCACCGGCCCTGATACCGGGCCGGGGCAGGAGTGCGTTGCCAGTTTCACAAACTGTCGTATATAATTGGGGCAGACCCCCTTTACCCTGCCAGCCGACACCGGGACGGGAAAGGAGGTACGAGCCGTGCCTATCTACGAGTACCGCTGCTCTCAGGGACACCAGTACGAGCGCTGGGAAGGCTTCGACGCGCCCGTGGAGCAGGAATGCCCTAATTGCGGCAGCACGGCCCGCCGCCTCTTCAGTGCGCCGGCCATCATCTTCAAGGGGCCCGGCTTTTACAGCACCGACAACCGGAAGAACGGCCACAGCAGCAGCGACTCCGAGCAGAAGGAAGAGGCCAAGGCCGAGTCGGCCAGCTAGCCCCCGTCCGGGCCGTAGCTGCGCAGCCGCCCCCACAGGGGCGGCCTTTGTCATCGCGAGCAGGAGATGAAGGCCGTCCTGCAGCGCGTCAGCCGTGCCGCCGTCACGGTGGAGGACGAGCCCGTAGCCAGCATCGGCCACGGGCTCCTGGTGCTAGTGGGTGTCGCCCAGGGCGACACGGAGTCCGACGCCCGCAAGCTGGCCCGCAAGACTGCCGAGTTGCGCGTCTTCGCCGACGCCCAGAGCAAGTTCAACCTCTCGCTCCTGGACGTGAGGGGCGAGGCGCTGGTGGTGAGCCAGTTCACCCTCCTGGCCGACTGTCGCAAAGGACGCCGGCCCAGCTTCACTGACGCTGCGCCGCCCGATGTGGCCGCCCCCCTGGTGGAGGTCTTCGCCCAGGCCCTGCGCGAGATGGGCGTCCCCACCAGCACGGGACGTTTCGGGGCCATGATGCAGGTGGAGCTGGTCAACGATGGCCCCGTGACCATCGTCCTCGATAGCCGCGAGCTCTAGCCCACGAGGCGGGACGCCCTCTCAGCTCCAGCGGCCGATGGCTGTCCCCGCCACCATCGCCAGGCCGAACAGCAAGTGGAGCTGGGCCGTCAACAGGTCCAGCAGGGTGAAGGCCACCCGGGCCGGGCGGAAGGCGGTGCGCACGTTGCGCCAGGCGTAGGGCAGCGTCGCCAGCACCAGCAGGCACCAAGGCGATAGCCATCCCACCGCCACGAAGGCCAGGACCGCTGCGTAGGCACCGCCCACCAGCAGGAGATAGTACAGGCTGGAGCCTCGGGGCCCCAGCAGGCCGGCCACCGTCGAATACCCCGCTTGCCTGTCCTCCACAATGTCGCGGAAGTTGTTGCCGTGGAGGATAGCGATGGTCAGCAGGGCCGCCGGTACCGCCAGTGCCCCCGCCTGCCAGGAGACCTCCCGAGACTGCAC
>BEIA01000060.1 GCA_002898715.1 bacterium HR24
CGGAACAGCTCCACGTTCTGGAAGGTGCGGGCGATGCCCGCCTCCAGCACCTGGTGGGGGGCCAGGCGCAGGAGGTCGCGGCCCTGGAAGCGCACCGAGCCGCCATCGGCGTCGTACAGGCGGGTGATGAGGTTGAAGACGGTGGTCTTGCCCGCCCCGTTGGGCCCGATGAGGCCGACGATCTTGCCCTCCTCGACATCGAAGCTGACGCCGTCCACGGCGGCGATGCCACCGAAGTGCTTGCGCAGGTCCCGCACTTCGAGAAGGGGCATGAGTCCAGCCCTCCCTGTCCCTGACGTCGTCTATTGTTGGGACGCCAACCCTATAGCACAGGCCAGGGCTAAGAGCAAGCCCCCGTCCCGCTTCCAGCGAATTCGGCGCTCTCTTAAGAAATCGGGCATCGGTCTGTGGCGGCCCAGCGCACGCGCGGTCCTCCCCTTCGCCCCGGCCGAGGCAAGGGTGCGGGCAGCGCCGCGCCTCGACCGGCAGGGCAAGGGTGGGGTAACATAGCATTAAAGGCCGCGATGACCGGCCAGTGAGGAGGAGGTGCCCTCGATGCCTGTCAGAGTAGGCATCAACGGCTTCGGACGGATCGGCAGGCAGACTTTCAAGGCCATCCGCGATTTCTATCGCGACGAACTGCAGGTGGTGGCCATCAACGACCTTACCGACCCCCAGACCAACGCCCACCTGCTCAAGTACGACTCAAACTACGGCCGCTATCCGGGCACGGTGGAGGCTGAGGACAATGCCCTCATCGTGGACGGCGAGCGCATCCAGGTCTTCGCCGAGCGGGAGCCGGCCAAGATACCCTGGCGCGACCTGGGTGTCGACCTGGTGGTCGAGTCCACGGGCCGCTTCACTGACGCTGAGAAGGCGGCGGCCCACCTGGAGGCGGGGGCGAAGAAGGTCATCATCAGCGCTCCAGCCCGCGGCGAGGATATCACCATCGTGCTGGGCGTGAACGAAGGGATGTACGACCCGGCCCGCCACCGCATCATCTCCAACGCGTCCTGCACGACTAACTGCATCGCGCCGGTGGTGAAGGTCTTGCACGACGCCTTCAAGGTGGAGCGCGGCTTCATGACCACCGTCCACGCCTACACCAACGACCAGGTGATCCTGGACACCGTGCACCGCGACCTGCGCCGGGCGCGAGCAGCGGGGCTGAACATCGTCCCCACCACCACCGGCGCAGCCCGGGCCGTGACGGTGGTCATACCCGAGCTGAAGGGCCGGCTGGACGGCATGGCCTTCCGTGTGCCGGTGTCCACGGTCTCGGTGTGCGACTTCGTGGGTACAGTGCAGCGAGAGGTTTCGGTGGAGGAGGTAAACCAGGCTTTCAGGGAGGCAGCCACGGAGTCCATGCGTGGCATCCTCGACTATACCGATGAGCCGCTAGTGTCCAGCGACTTCAAGGGCGACTCCCACAGCGCCATCGTCGACGGGCAGTCGACCATGGCCAGCGGCAACCTGGTCAAGGTGGTAGCCTGGTATGACAACGAGTGGGGATACGCCTGTCGCGTGGCCGACCTTTGCGCCTTCATAGCCCGCAAAGGGCTGTGAGGTCCCCGGAGGGCTTGTTGCGACCGGGAGGGGCCCGGCTGGACGCCTCTCCCTTTCCATGGCCCCTTTCCGGAGCGTAGACTAGAAACTGGCCATGTTCGACACCCTTACCGATAAGCTCCAGGCCGCGTTCCGGCGCCTCGGCGGCCGGGGCACTGTCACCGAAAAGGACCTGGACGAGGCCCTGCGGGAGGTGCGGCTCGCCCTCCTCGAGGCGGACGTCCACTTCCAGGTGGTGCGCCAGTTCGTTCAGCGCGTGCGGGAGCGGGCCCTGGGCGCTCAGGTGCACCGGAGCCTCACCCCCGCCCAGCAGGTCATCGATATCGTGCACCAGGAATTGAAAGAGTTGCTGGGCGGGAGTCATCCCCGGCTGGAGGTGGGCCGGACCCACCCCGCGGTGGTCATGCTGGTAGGGCTCAAGGGCTCCGGCAAGACTACCACCGCCGCCAAGCTGGCCCTTCACCTGCGCAGGCAGGGCCAGCGCCCGCTGATGGTGGCGGCCGACCCCTACCGGGTGGCGGCCAGCGAGCAGCTGCAGGCCCTGGGCAAGCAACTCGGCATCCCCGTGCTGGTGCCTCCCGATGGCCTCTCTGCGCGCGACCTGGCCCGCCAGGCCCTGGAAGGCGGCCGAAAGGAAGGGGCAACGGTGGTCCTGGTGGACACCTTCGGCTGCCTGCGCCTGGACGAGGAAGAGCTGGGCACCCTGCGCCAGCTGCGCGATGCGCTTTCGCCCTCCGAGGTCCTGCTGGTGGCCGACGCCATGACCGGCCAGGAAGCGGTGCGCGCTGCCCAGTCCTTCCACGAGGCGCTGGGCCTGACGGGCCTGGTGCTCACCAAGCTCGACGGCGACGCCCGCGGTGGCGCGGCCCTTTCAGTGCGGGCTGTCACCGGGGTACCGGTCAAGTTCGTTGGCACCGGCGAGAAGGCCGATGCCCTGGAGCCCTTCTATCCCGACCGTTTCGCTGGGCGTATCCTGGGCATGGGCGATGTCCTGACCCTCATCGAACGGGCCAAGGAGCAGGTGACCCGGGAGGAGGCAGAGGAGCTCGCCCACCGCGCCCGCCGTGGCGAGATCACTCTGGAAGACTTGCTGCTCCAGTTCCAGCGGGTAAAGAAGATGGGGCCGATCCAGCAGCTCCTGGGGATGGTGCCGGGGTTCGCCGCGGTCAAGGGCCAGTTGCCACAGGAGGCCCTAGACGAGCGTTATCTTAAGCGTGCAGAGGCTATAATATTCTCTATGACGCCCGAGGAGAGGCGCCGTCCGGAGATCATCGATGGCAGCCGGCGCCGGCGCATAGCGCGGGGCTCCGGCACGACGCCGGCGGAGGTGAACCGCCTGCTGGAGCAGTACTGGCAGGTGCGCCGGCTGATGCAGGCCATGGCCAAGGCCCAGGGACGGAACGTCCTCTCTCGCTGGCCCAAGTCCTGACGGTCAAGAACAGGAGGTACCGGCGTTGCTGCGGATAAGGCTATCGCGCATGGGCAGGCGCAACCGCCCCTTCTATCGCATCGTCGTGGCCGATGCCCGCGCCCCCCGGGACGGGAAGTTCGTGGAGATCATCGGCTACTACGATCCGCTGCCCGATCCGGCCAAGGTGGAGGTCAAGGAGGAGCGCGCCCTCCACTGGCTGAAGCAGGGCGCCCAGCCCAGCGAGGCGGTGGCCAAGCTCTTCACCCGCCTCAGCATCATGGAGAAGGCGGGACTGCCCGCCTACGTCTACACCAAGCACCTGGCCCGCACCCGGGCTGCCGACCAGGAGTAGGCCCCATGAAGGAGCTGGTGGAGCTGGTGGCCAAGGCTATCGTCGACCACCCGGACCAGGTAGAGGTTACCGAGGACGATGCCGGCGACCATATCCTCCTGCGCTTGAAAGTGGCGGAGGAGGACATGGGGCGCATCATAGGCAAGCAGGGCCGCATCGCCAACGCCCTGCGCACCCTGCTGCGTGTCGCGGCTGCCCGCCGGGGCGTGCGGGCCGTGCTCGAGATCGGCTAGAGCGCCCGTGGGAGCATGACGGGCCAGGGCCCTGGCCCCCATGACGATGTGCGCGAAGGCTTCGTGGCCGTGGGCAGGGTAGCCCGCCCCTTCGGTCTCGATGGCGAACTGGTGGTGGACCCCCTCGGCGAGCCGGACGTGCTTTCCCCCGGCCGCCACGTTTTCCTCGCCGGCGAGCGACGCCGTATAGTGGCCTGCCGATGGCAACGGGGACGGGCCTACCTCAAGCTGGAGGGCATCGACGACAGGGCCCAGGCCGAGGCGTGCCGCCAGCTGTATCTGGAAGTGCCGGAAGGAGAGCTGGCTCCCCTGGGCGAGGGCGAGTATTACTACTTCCAACTCGTGGGGCTGGAGGTGCGCACCAGCGGCGGCCGAGAGCTGGGGAGGGTTGCCCAGGTAATGGAGACCGGAGGCGGCAACCAGTTGCTGGTCGTCAAAGGGCCGGCTGGGGAGGTGCTGGTGCCGGCGGTGGACGAGTTCGTGCTCCGGGTCGACCTGCAGGGGGGCACCATCGTGGTGGAGGAAGTGCCAGGCCTCCTGCCCGAGGACCGGTGACGGCCCCGCCCCCCTGGCGCAGGCGGGTGCCCGTGCGCAGCGGCGTCCCTCGGATCTGGCGTGGGGCAAAACTTCCCGCTCTTTATGGCACCTGGGGCCTTGGCCCTAAAGATTAAAGCATTATAATCGTGCTGACGGCCGCAGGGGCTCCGAGGGTATGGGCGCACGCAAGCTGTCGGGGATAAGCGCTGTCTTCCCGTGCTACAACGATGGCGGGACCATCGCCAGCATGGTGATAGCCGCCCGCGCCGTCCTGTCACGGCTGGCCGACGATTTCGAGATCGTCGTGGTCGACGACGGGAGCCATGACTACGCGCCCCTCGTGTTGGAGCAGCTCCAGGCCCTGGTGCCGGAGCTGAAGGTGGTCCGCCACCCGCACAATGGTGGCTACGGTGCCGCCCTCCGCACCGGCTTCGCCGCTGCCTGCAAGGACTTCGTTTTCTACACCGATGGCGATGCCCAGTATGACCCTCGCGACCTGGAGCGGCTGGTGGACGCCCTGGAGCCCGGGGTGGACGTGGTCAACGGGTTCAAGGTGGGTAGGGGCGACCCCTTTCACCGCCGGCTGGCCGGCGCCATGTACAACGCCGCTGCCCGCTGGCTCTTCCATCTGCCGGTGCGCGACGTCGACTGCGATTTCCGGCTCATGCGGCGGGCCCTGCTGGCGGGCATCGAGCTGACCGCGTCCAGCGGCGCCATCTGCGTGGAGCTGGTGAAGAAGCTGCACCTGGCCGGCGCCCGCTTCGCCGAGGTGCCGGTGCGCCACTACCCGCGGCCCTATGGCCGCTCCCAGTTCTTCCGCGTGGGACGCATCCTCGCCACGTTCCGTGACCTGCTGCGGCTGCGGCGAGAGCTCTCGGGCCATGAGGGCCCCGCTCCCGAAGCGGAGCGAGTGGGCGTCCGCCAACTCCCCCACGGGGAGTGAGGCGATTGGAGCGGTCGGAACTGGAAGCCACCTACCGCCTGGAGGACGACCACTGGTGGTTCGTGGGCATGAGGCGCATCACCGCCGCGCTGGTGGCGCCGCTCCTGAACGAGGGCCGCTGGCAGCGGGTGCTGGATGTGGGATGCGGCACCGGCGGCAACCTGAGGCTGCTCTCGTGCTGGAGCAGCGAGACGGTAGGGCTGGACGTCTCGCCGGTGGCGCTGGAGCTCTGTCGGCGGCGGGGGCCGTGGCCGCTGGTGCTCGCCTCGGCCGATGCCCTCCCCTTCGCCGATGACAGCTTCGATGCGCTGGCGACCTTCGACGTGCTGTGCCAGCTCCCATCCGGGACCGACGACCGGGCCCTGGCCGAGTTCGCCCGCGTGCTGCGACCGGGCGGGGCGCTGGTGATGAGGGTGCCCGCCTACCAGTGGCTCTGGTCCGACCACGACCGCGTATTGCGCACCCACCACCGCTATACGGTGGGAGAGCTGAAGCGGAAGCTGACCAGGGCCGGTTTCCGGGTGGTGCGCTCGACCTATGCCAACACCTTTCTCTTCCCGGTAGCGGCCCTGCGTCGAGTGGTCCAGAAGGCGGGGATCGGTAGCGGCACCGACCTGGTGCCGGTGCCGCGGCCCGTGAACCGGGCGTGCCTGGCCATCATGGACGTGGAGGCCTCCCTGGTACGGCGGGGCGGCCTGCCCTTCGGCCTGTCGGTGATGGCTGTGGCCCGTAAAAAGGGGGCGAGCGGCGCTTGACCGATGTCGCTTCCTATTACGCCGGTCGCCGCGTGCTGGTCACGGGCGGCCTGGGGTTCATCGGCAGCAACCTGGCCCTGCGCCTCGCGGAGCTGGGCGCGAGGGTGACGGTGCTGGACTGCCTGCTGCCCGGCCAGGGCGGCGACCTCTACAACCTCCATGGCGCCGAGGGACAGATCGACGTTCGCATCGGCGACATGCGCGACGCCGGACTGTGTCGCCAACTGGCCGAGGGCCAGGAGGTGGTCTTCAACCTGGCTGCCAGGACTAGCCATGTGGGCAGCCTCCAGGCACCCCTGGACGACCTGGAGATGAACTGTCGCGCCCATCTCTGCCTGTTGGAGGCCCTCCGCGCCTGCAGTCCGGGTACCAGGGTGGTCTACACCGGCAGCCGCTCCCAGTACGGCCGCGCCCGCTATCTCCCCGTAGACGAGGAGCACCCCCAGTGTCCCACCGACATTAACGGCGTCCACAAGGCGGCGGCGGAGGCATATCACCTCCTGTATTGGCGCCTGTACGGGCTCCGGGCGACGTGTCTGCGGCTCGGCAACGTCTACGGGCCCCGCATGCCGGTGCGCGACCACCGCCACGGCTTCGTAGGCTGGTTCGTCAGGCTCGCCATCGAAGGGGGCACGTTGCGTGTGTACGGTGACGGCAGCCAAAAGCGCGACCTGGTGTACGTGGACGATGTGGTGGACGCCCTTCTGCTGGCAGGGGCCTCGCCTGCGGCGGAGGGGCAGGTCTTCAACGTGGGCAGCGGCCAGCCGGTGGCCGTGGGAGAGGTCGCGCGCTTGCTGGTGCAGGCTGCAGGCCAGGGACGGGTCGAGATGGTGCCGTTCCCTGAGGAGGACGCCAGCATCGAGGTAGGCGACTTCTACGCCGACTGCCGCAAGATAGTCTCGGTCCTCGGCTGGCAGGCGCGCACCGGCCTGGCCGAGGGCCTCCAGCGGACGGTGGAGTTCTTCCGGCAACACCGCCAGCACTACCTGTCATGAAGATGAAGGTACCGGTGGTAGACCTGGCTCGTCAGTATGCTGCCCTGCGGCAGGAGCTGGAAACGGCCGTCCTGGCCGCCATGGCCAGCGGGCGCTACATCCTGGGGCCAGAGGTGGAAGCCTTCGAGTCCGAATTTGCTGCCTACGTGGGCGCTCGTCATGCTGTGGCCGTGGGCAGCGGTACGGAGGCCCTGCGGCTGTCGCTCCTGGCTGCCGGCATCGGTCGCGGCGACGAGGTGATAACCGTGTCCTTTACTGCCGTGCCCACGGTGGCGGCCATCATGGCCGCCGGCGCGCGGCCGGTACTGGTGGACATAGACCCCCGCACCTGCACCATGGATGTGGAGCAGGCACGGGCCGCCGTAGGCCCCCGCACCGCCGCCATCGTGCCCGTGCACCTGTACGGCCACCCCGCCGACCTGGGGCCTTTGCTGGAGCTGGCCGGCCAGCGGGGGCTTCTGCTGGTGGAAGACGCCTGTCAGGCCCATGGCAGCACCTACCGTGGCCGGCGAGTGGGGGCCCTGGGGCACGTCGGCTGCTTCAGCTTCTACCCCACCAAGAACCTGGGTGGCATGGGCGACGGCGGGATGGTGGTCACCGATGACGACTCCCTCGCCTGCAAGCTGCGGATGCTGCGCAATCATGGCCAGCGCCGCCGGTTCTATCACGTGTACAACAGCCTCAACAGCCGGTTCGATGACCTGCAGGCGGCCGCGTTGCGGGTCAAACTGCGGTACCTGGACGCGTGGAACGAGCGCCGGCGGCACCTCGCCGCCTTCTACCGCCAGAGTCTGGCGGGACTTCCCCTCACACTGCCTGAGGAGATGCCCTGGGCCGGCCACAACTATCACCTCTTCGTGGTCAGGGTGGAGGAAAGGGACTCTTTCCGGCGACGGCTGGCCCGGACGGGCGTGGACAGCGATGTACACTACCCCGTCCCCGTACACCTGCAGCCGGCCTATCGTCGCCTGGGCTATCGCAGAGGCGCGCTGCCGCAGAGCGAGAGGGCGGCCGAGCGGGTGGTGACCCTGCCTCTTTTCCCGGAACTCACCGAAGCGGAAGCCGAGGCGGTAGTGGAGTCAGTGCAGCGCGCACTGGCGGTTTGCCCCGGTAGCCGATCCGGCTGAGGATCCCTGGCGGCCGCCGGCTCAGGAGCGGTACGGCACTCCCTGGGCCAGGCGCGACCCGTACTGCTGGCGATAGTAGGCGCGGAAGGCAGGATCGTCGTAGATGGCGCGCCACCACCAGGCGTTGTCGCGGTACCAGGCCACCGTCCGCTCCAGAGCGGCCCGGAAGTCCACCTCTGGCGACCAGCCCAGGCGGCGGACCTTGGCGGCTTCCAGGGCATAGGAGCGGTCGTGGCCGGGACGGTCGGGGACGAGGCGGATGAGGCTGCGCGGTTTGCCGAGGATGTCCAGGATGGACTCGGCCAGGTGGATGTTCTCCTGGGGATTATCGCCGGCGACGTTGTAGACCTGGCCCGGCTCGCCCTGCTCGATGATCAGCTCCAGAGCGCGACAGAAGTCTTCCACGTACAGCCAGTCCCGTACTTGCCGGCCGTCGCCGTAGACGGGCAACGGCAAGTCCTGCAGGGCGCTGGTGACGAACAGGGGCACCACCTTCTCGGGGTGCTGGCGAGGGCCCACAATGTTCACCGGCCGCACGATGACCACCGGCAGGCCGTGGGCGGTGTGAAAGGAAAGGCAGAGCAGGTCGGCCCCGGCCTTGCTGGCCGCGTAAGGGTTGCGCGGGCGTAACGGGTCCGACTCGCTGGCCGGGCGGTCGCGCGAAGTCTCCCCATACACCTCGTCGGTGGAGATGTGCACCAGCTTGCGGATGTGCTTGTGTCGCCTCAGGGCGTCCAGCAACACGAACACGCCGTGCACATTGGTGGCGATGAAGCTGGCGCCGTCCATCAACGAGCGGTCGACATGGGTCTGGGCTGCGAAGTTGACAATGACATCCGCTTCCTCGGCCAGCTCGTTGACTAGGCGGGAGTCGCGAACGTCGCCCAGGACGAAGCGGTAGCGCGGGTCGCCCTCGGCCTCCAGCAGGTTGCTGCGGTTGCCGGCGTAGGTCAGGCAGTCCAGGTTGATGACCCGGACATCGGAGCGGTTGCGCAGCAGGTAGAGGATAAAGTTGCTGCCGATGAAGCCGCAGCCGCCGGTCACCAGGACGCGCCGTCCGTCTTTCATGGCCCCCCGTCCAGCGAACGGATTCGCGAATGGTCTGCCAGGGCCAGGCTGAACCTGCCGCCATCGGTGAAGGGGCCGCTGATGGCCGCCTGCTGGCCGATGAGGCAGCCCTCCAGCGGCCAGACTATCCGCTCCAGGACGGCCCCTTCCATCACCACGCTGTCGCGCAGGCGCACGCTCTCGAGGCGGCAGTCTCGACCGATGGCTACGTAGGGTCCCAGCTCGCAGTCCCTGACCAGGGCGCCGCTGCCGATGATGAGGGGGCCTGTGAGACGGCTCCGCTCTATTCTGGCGCCCGCCTCCACTACCACAGGCCCCTCCACCTCGCAAGCCGCGTCCAGAGCGCCCTCGATGCGCCCGGAAAGGCGCTCCAGCGCTACCCTGTTCGCTTCTAGTATGCTTTCCAGCGACCCTACGTCAACCCACGGGCTCTCCAGGCGACAGTGCTCCACCAGATAGCCCATGTCTATCAGCCTCTGCACGGCATCCGTGAGCTCGTACTCCCCCCGGGCCGAAGGCCGCAGGCCATCCAGCGCCCGCCACACGGGCACGTCGAACATGTACACGCCGACGATAGCCAGGTCGGAGGGCGGCACGGCGGGCTTTTCCATGACCTGTACCACTCTCCGGCCGTCCACCACTGCCACGCCGAAGGAGCGGGGGTCGGCGACCTCCCGCAGCAGCAACTGGCAGGCCGGACGCCGGCGGAGGAAGGCCTCCACGTGTGGCCGGATGCTGGTGCCCACCAGATTGTCGCCCAGGAAGACCACGAACGGGTCTTCGCCCAGAAAGGGGCGGGCGGACTGCACGGCGTGGGCCAGCCCCAGCGGCGCCTCTTGGTGGAGATAGGTCACGCTGAGGCCGAAGGCGGAACCGTCGCCGACGGCCTGCCGGATCTCCGGCGCCGTATGGCCTACGACTATGCCCACCTCCCTGATGCCCGCCTCGGCGAGCTGCTCGAGGGCGTAGAAGAGCACCGGCCGGTTGGCCACGGGGAGGAGCTGTTTGGCGTGGCAGTAGGTGAACGGTCTCAGGCGGGTGCCCTGTCCACCGCTCAGGACCAGTCCTTTGAGGGAACGGCCGTCGCTCATCGCCCGCTCGCCACGTGCGACACGGTCCAGCGCTTACCTCCGGCCGACCAGGCGGGTGCGGGCGAAGCGCGCCCGCCTCGGGCAGCTACAACTCCCCCGGCAGGGGGGCCCCACATTAAAATAACGCAAGATGCTTCTATTTGCTTCGGGCGGCGAAGACCAACTTCGCGCCCGCTTGCGCCCTTTCCCACACGTGGTGTGCCTCCAGCCCCAGCCACAGGGCGGCCACGGGCACCATCACCACTACTGCCATCAGGGGACGCCCGGGCGACATGTGCAGGTGGCGTTGGAACTGCAGCAGGAGCATAGGGCCGCGGTGGGCGGCCATGAAGCCGAGCAGGGTGAAGGCGCCGGCCACCAGGGCCGCCCGGTCGGCCAGGGGGGCGGCTAGCGCCACCACCCAGGTTATGTACCAGGGGTTGAATATGCCCGAGGCGATGAGCAGATAAAAGAGCAAGGCGTGGTAGGAAGAGCGCACCAGGTGCTCCGGCTCGGGGCGCAGCCGAAACAGGAAGGCCAGGTAAGGCACCAGGAACAGTGCCGCGCCCAGCGCCCTGGCCACGCGCACTGCCTGCAGCGGCGGCATCACATCGTTGAGGCCGAAATACAGAGTCTCGGGCAGGGAGACGTACAACCAGGTGCGCTCGTCCGTAGCCGTGGCACGGAAGGTATCCAGCCCTTCCCAGAACGGGGCCAGCGCCGCCA
>BEIA01000061.1 GCA_002898715.1 bacterium HR24
AGGGCGATGGTATGCTCGGCGGCGGAGATGGTGTTGCCGGTGGGAGCATTGACGACGATGATGCCCCGCTCCGTGGCGGCGTCCACGTCGATGTTGTCCACGCCCGTGCCCGCCCGCCCGATGACCTGCAAGGCCTGGCCGGCCCGCACCACCTCGGCCGTGACCCTGGTCTGGCTGCGGACGATGAGGGCGTGGTAATCGCGCACGGCCTCGGCCAGTTCGGCGGGGGAGAGGCCCAGGCGCACATCCACCTGGGCGCCCGCCTGGCGCAGTAGCTGGACGCCCTCCTCGGCGATGGGCTCGCACACCAGGACGCGGGCGTCCATATCAGGCACGGGCGGGCTCGTATCCCACTCTGGGCAGGGCCTGGGCCAGGGCGTCCAGCGTCTGGCGGATGTCGTCCTCCGTCACCCAGCCCAGGTGGCCGATGCGGAAGACCTTCCCCTGCAGCGCCCCCTGGCCCCCGGCCAGGACGACGCCGTATTCATCTTCCAGCAAGCGGCGCAGCGCCCGCTCGTCCACCCCTTCGGGGACGCGCACGGCGGTGACCGTATTGGAGGCGTAGCGCTCGTCGGCGGCCAGGAGGCGGAGGCCCAGGGCCTTCACCCCCTCGCGCGTCATCTGGCCGATGCGGGCGTGGCGGGCGAAGATGTTATCCATGCCCTCCTGCTCCATCATCTCCAGGGCCACCTCCAGGGCGTAGAGGACGGATACGGCGGGCGTCCAGGGCGTCTGGCCCCGCTCTAGGTAGCGCTTGTGGCGGCCCAGGTCCAGGTACACGCGGGGCATGCGGGCCTCGCGGTACGCCTCCCATGCCCTGGGGCTCACCGAGACGAAGGCCAGGCCCGGCGGCACCATCCAGCCCTTCTGGGAGCCGCTCACTACCACGTCCAGCCCCCAGGCGTCGGTCTCAACGGGGATGGAGCTGAGGGAGCTGACAGCGTCCACCAACAGCAGCTTGTCTGCCTCGCGCACGGCCTGGGCGATCTCGGCCAGCGGGTTGGTGACGCCGGTGGAGGTCTCGTTGTGAGTGACCAGGACAGCCCTGACATCGGGATGGCGGGCCAGGGCGCGGCGCACATCATCGGGGTCGGCGGCGAGGCCGGGCTCGTACTCCAGGCGCTCCACCTGAGCGCCGTAAACGGCGGCGATCTCGGCGAAGCGCTGCCCGAACTCGCCGATGACGACGGCCAGCACCTTGTCGCCAGGGGACAGCATGTTGACGATGGCCGCCTCCAGGCCACCGGTGCCCGAGGCGGTGAGGACGAGGACATCGTTCTCGGTGCGATAGAAGCGCTTGAGGCGCTCCACCACCACGCCGATGAGACGGGCGAACTCCCGGCCGCGGTGGTTGATCATCTGGCGGGCGGAGGCCGCCAGCACCTGGGGCGGACAGGGGGTGGGGCCTGGGACACGAAGGTTCACCTGGGTCGCCTCCTCGTGATGGGGCTCACAGCCTATGGTAGGGCCTATACCTCAGGGGGTCAAGCAAAGGGGGTAACGAATAGCCCGCTGGCGTCCTTTCGGCCCCAGGGCGGCGCTGTGGATGTTAGAATCAGCTCGGGTGGAGCGGACGATGCCCAGGGTCACGGTGCTGCCGGCCGGGCTGGTGCTGGAGGCGCGGCCCGGCCAGACCATCATGGAGGCCGCCCGGGAGCAGGGCTACTACTGGCCCACCACCTGCGGCGGCCAGGGCATCTGCACCAGCTGCACCTGCTCCGTGGAGGAAGGGGCCGATGCCCTGGACCCCATGGGCCCGGCCGAGAGACGCACCCTGTACGCCGAGTTCGGCGAGGCCCAGGTGCGCGCCCGCCGGCTGCGCTTGGCCTGCCAGGCGCGGGTGCGGGGCGATGTGGCCGTCCAGAAGCGGGGCGTGCGCCAGGCCTGACTTGGCGAGTTATCCCAGCAAGTGCTAGAATCTTGCCAGGTAGTCAAGTCTTGGCCTGCTGGCAGGAGTCTCTGCATGGCCTACGTCATCGCCGAGCCCTGCAAGGGAGTGAAGGACGCTTCCTGCGTCGACGTCTGTCCGGTGGACTGCATCCACACCAGCGACCAGGACGACCAGTACTACATCAACCCTGACCTGTGCATCGACTGCGCCGCCTGCGTCGACGTCTGCCCCGTCACTGCCATCTTCCACGAGGACGACCTGCCCCAGGAGTGGCGTCATTACGCGGCGGTGAACCGCCAGTGGTTCCAGGACCACGACGTGAGCATGGGGTTCCGGCAGCGGACGGAGCGTCGTTAGCTCCAGGAGGGCAGAGATTGGGCATTATTGGTGGACGTTAAGGCCGGCGCAACGATAGATGGAAATGTGCTATCATAGGACGCGCCAATGCTACAGGCCGGGGGATAGCCATGGATTTAGGGCAGATAGAGGCGTTTGTTCAGGTGGCGCAGCTGCACAGCTTCAGTAAGGCCGCCCAGGCCCTCCAGCTCACCCAGCCTTCCGTCACCGCCCGCATCCAGTCCCTGGAGCGGGAGCTGGGCGAGGAGCTGTTCGAGCGCGGGGGCCGCGGCGTGCGCCTCACCGACGCTGGGGAGGCCTTCCTCCCCTACGCGCTGAGGATCCTCCAGATCGTCAAGGAGGCGCGGGACACGGTGGAGGAGGTGCGCAACCTCCAGCTGGGCCACCTGCGCCTGGGCTCCGCCCTGACCATCAGCACCTACGTGCTGCCCAAGATCCTGCACGTGTTCCGCCAGCGCTACCCGGGCATCAACGTGTCCATCCGCACCGGCCGCTCGGAGCAGGTGCTGCAGATGGTCCTGGGCGACGAGGTGCAGGTGGGGCTGGTGCGGGCCATCCACCACCCCGACGTGGACACGATCCCCCTGTACGAGGACGAGATCGTGCTGGTGGTCCACTGCGAGCACCCCTTCGCACGGCGGGGGCGGGTCACCCTGGAGGAGGTGGCCGCCCAGCCCCTCATCCTCTTCGACCGCGGCTCCAGCTACTTCGGCCTCATCCATTCCTACTTCCGCCAGGCGGGGCTGGTGCCCCACGTGGCCATGGAGCTGGACTCGCTGGAGGCCACCAAGCGCATGGTAGAGGAAGGGCTGGGCATCGCCATGGTGCCCAGGGTGACCATCGAGCGGGAGCTGAAGGTGGGTGCCCTGGTAGAGGTGCCCATCGTGGACGCGCCCGCTCCCAGGCGCACCATCGCCCTCATCCACCGTCACAACCGGCGTCGGTCCAGGACCGTCCAGGCCTTCCTGGAGGTGCTGGGGGACATCTACCGCCTTCAGCCCGCTTCGGCATAGCGGCGCACCGCCTGGCGCAACCTCCGCAGGGCCTGGCAGAGGATTACCCTGGCCGTCCCCGCTTCGATGCCCATGCGGCGGGCCACTTCCGGCCCCGGCAACTGCAGCCAGAAGCGCAGGGCTAGGGCCTGACGCTGTCGCGGCGCCAGCGACCGCACCGCCCCTCGCAGCGCCTCCACCAGCTCCCGCTCCTCCAGATCTTGCCACGGGTCGGCGGCGGCCGGAATCCAGCTCCCCTGTCGTTGCCGGCAGAGCAGCTCCCGTCGCTGGCGCTTCAGGTGGGCCAGCACTGTGCGCCTCGATATGGCCAGCAGCCAGGCGAGAGCCGCCTCCTGCCGGCGCAGGCTGTGGAAGTGACGCAGGGCCTGGAGGAAGGCTTCGGCGGCCAGGTCTTCGGCCAGCTCCGGGTCCCGCACCTGGCCGCGGATGTAGGAGAGAACGCGGCCATGGTGCCGTAGGTACAGCTCTTCGAAGGCCATACAGGGCAACGAGCGCCCCTGTGCGCCGTCCTGCGTCATTCCGTAGACGGAATGTAGCGACGGCGAGTCACCTTGCCAAGTAGGTTGAAGATGAAAGCGGTCAAAAAAGCGTGAAGAAAGCCTAATGTGCGCTGTGGGCCGCTGCCCGCAGCTCTTTCAGCGCTTCCACGTTGGGCCGGTCCGGCCCGCTGCCGTCGGCCCCTGGCACCTCCAACAGGAAAGGGAGGCCGCGAAAGGCGGGATGGGAGAGGATGTTGAGGAAGCCCTCACGGCCGATGTACCCCTGGCCAATGTTCTCGTGCCGGTCGACGCCTCCGGCCAGGGGGCATTTGGAGTCGTTGGCGTGGACAGCCACCAGGCGCTCCAGCCCCACCTCCCGGTCGAACTCCTCCATGGCCGCCTCGAGCCCCTCGCGCGTACGCACGTCGTAGCCGGCGGCGAACATGTGCTGGGTGTCCAGGCAGACCTTCACCCGCGGGTGTCCGGCAGCCTTGACGATACGGCCGAGCTCGGGAAAGCGCGATCCCACGGCCCCGCCCATACCGGCCGAGTTCTCCAGCACCAGCCAGACGTCCTCCGGCGTGCGGGAAAGCACCTGCAGGATGCATTCCACCACCTGCCGGAACTGCGCCTCCAGGCCTGCCCCCTTGTGGCTGCCCAGATGGAAGATGACGCCCTGCATACCTAGGCGGTGGCAGACCTCCATATCGCGCACCAGCGCCTCCACCGACTTGCCCACCAGCGAAGGGTCTGGGCTGGCCAGGTTGATGAGGTAGGGGCCGTGGATGTAGTTGGGGCCTATGCCCGTTTCCCCTGCCCGGGCACGGAACGCGTCCATCTCCTCGGGGGTGAACTCCCTCCTGCGCCAGCTCTGGGGCGCCGCAGCGAAGATCTGCACCGCCTCCGCTCCCATCTCCAGGGCGCGGTCGATGGCCTTGTCCACGCCGCCAGCCGTGGACACGTGCGCTCCTACCTTCACCTCGCACCTCCGGCCATGCTGCGTGGGTTAGCGCCTGACGGCCCGCCGCGCCCTGTCCAGCAGGCGGCGCAGGCGGGGGAACAGCACCGTCCGGCCCACCGCCTCCTCCAAGACCTGGGCAGAAAGGGGGGCCTGGGCCCGCACGGTAGCCGTGCCCGACTCCAGGTCCACCTCCGCCTCGCGCACGCCCGGAAGGGACAGGAGACCCTGCCGTGCCCGCAGGGCGCAGATGTCGCACACCAGGCCCTCGATGCGCAACTGCACCGTCTCCCCGTCGCTGCCGAGGAGGCGGGTGCGCGGCATGTGGAAGAGGCGTCGCCAGTGGACACGCATGGCCCCTCACGTATCATTATAGGCCCCCCTCACCAGAGCAGGCGTCGTGCCTGCCGGCGCAGCTCAGCCCGGAAGTCCGGATGGGCCACGGCGATGAGTTCTTCGGCCCGCTGGCGATGATCCTTGCCCATCAGGCGGGCCACACCGTACTCGGTGATGACCGTGTCGGTGAAGAAACGGGGGATGGTCACGATGGAGCCCTCCTCGTGTGTCGCCACTATGCGCGAGACGGTCCCGCCCAGCGCCGTGGACGGCAGGAGGGTGATGGCGCGCCCTCCTCGGGACACCACGGCGCCGATGTGGGCTTCGGGCTGGCCGCCCGTGCCGTTGATCATGCGGGAGCCGAACACGCTCTCGGAGTTGATCTGGCCCAGCAGATCGATGGAGAGGGCGTTGTTGATGGCGTGTAGCCCGTCCAGGCGCGCCAGGTTGCGCAGGTCGAGCACGTATTCGGGGTCATAGACTTCGAAGGCGGGGTTACCGATCACCGTCTGCAACTCGCGCACGCTCAGGCCGGACCAGGCCGCTGCCACGGCCTTGCCCGGGTGCAGGGCCTTGCGACGGCCGTTGGCGATACCCCTCTCCACCAGTTCGGCCAGGCCCGGGCAGGCCATCTCGGTGTGGATGCCCAGGTCTTCCTTGCCCTCGAAGGCGCCCGCCCTGACCATGAACATGCTGGGCTCGCCGACGCCGATCTGCAGGGTGGCGCCGTCGGGCACGACCTCGCCCAGGTAGCCAGCGATGGCCCTGTACTCGGGCGGGGGCTCGCTGAGCAACAGGGCCCGCCGCACCACCTCCGCCGGGTAGCGGCGGGCCACCGCCGCCCGTATGGCCAGGGCATGCTCGGGCCCTACCAGGTCCAGCTCCTCCACCAGCTCCTCGTACTGGGAACGCAGTTCCTGCTCGGGCACCTGCCCCAGCCAGCCCTTGAGCACGTCCTTGTTCAGCTCCAGAGGCGGCACCTCCACGAAGCGGTCGATCTCGGACACGTGGACGTAGTTGAGGCCGCACACGGGCCGGATGCCGGGGTCGACCTCGGCGATGACCATCTTGGCACGGCGGACGTAGCCACGCTTGTTCCAGTTATGGGGGCCGAAGTAGACACGGCCCTGCTCATCGGGCGGCGAGACGCTGACCACCAGGACATCGATGGGCCGCGCCTCGGGACGTCCCTCGTCCAGGGGCTTGAACTGGGTGGTGAACAGATTGGGCAGGTAGGAGGCGCGGCGCTCGTCGTGGACGGATCGGGCGAAGTCGCCGATGAACAGCTCGAACTCGATGCGGAACAGCTCCTGATAGGCCGGCTGCAGCCATCCCGGGTCGCTGGCCGGAGCGGAGAGGCGCACCTCGAGCCCGCCGACCTCCTGTCCGCGGCGGAAAAGGGCGTCGGGCAGGACGCGGGGCCCGGCTATGGGCACCACAACCCGCTGCCCGGGCCCGACGCAGCGCACCGCGTCCTCGGCGGTAGCGAGTTTGCGTTTGTAGTCCTCGCGCCAGTCCATGGGCCGCCCCCCTTCCAGGCAAAGCCTGCCCCCATTATGCGGACGCGGATATGAGCTGGCAATCGCGGGGGAGGGGGCCTGGCCCGCGGCGCCGGCCCGGGATCGCTCGCCGACCTGCGCCGGCCTTCGGCAGGTAGGACCCGGGGACATTGACGGCGCCCGGCGTAGATGATAACGTTGTTTCCACAATCGCACAGGGCAAAGGCTGCGAACGGGGCTAGTAGCCCGCAAGGCGGGGCCCAGAGAGCCGGGGGAAGGTGCGAGCCCGGTGCTGCCGCGGTGGGTGAATGGGCCCGGGAGCCGCCAGCCGAACGGGGCGCCAGGGCGCCCTCAGTAGGCCTGGCCGGAAGGGCACCGTTATCGGCCCAGGGCGCGCGCCCGTGGTGGGCGCGCCCGTAACGAGAGCCCGCCGTCGTGGCGGGAACTAGGGTGGCACCGCGAGCGGCCCCTCGTCCCTAGGGCGAGGGGCCGAGTCGTTATCAGGACAT
Organism: bacterium HR24; assembly: GCA_002898715.1. Lineage (GTDB taxonomy): Bacteria > Chloroflexota > Dehalococcoidia > SM23-28-2 > HRBIN24 > HRBIN24. The sequence continues at coordinate 7,043 of BEIA01000061.1, forward strand.
CCCGAGGGGAGGAGGCCATGCAGTACAAGTACCTGTTGCACGAAAAAGACCTGCCGACGCACTGGTACAACGTGCTGGCGGACATGGGCCCCCCGCCGCCGCCCGTCCACCCGGCCACCGGCGAGCCCATCGGGCCCGAAATGCTGGCGCCTATCTTTCCCCAGTCCCTCATCCAGCAGGAGGTCTCCACCGAGCGCTGGATAGCCATTCCCGACGAGGTACGGGAGGTCTACAAGCTATGGCGGCCCACGCCCCTGTACCGGGCGCACAGGCTGGAGCGCGCCCTGGACACCCCTGCTCGCATCTACTACAAGTACGAAGGCGTTTCGCCGGCGGGCTCCCACAAGCCCAACACGGCCGTGGCCCAGGCCTACTACAACAAGGCCGAGGGGGTGCGCCGCCTCACCACCGAGACAGGCGCCGGGCAGTGGGGCTCGGCCCTGGCCATGGCCTGCGCCTTCTTCGGCCTGGAGCTCAAGGTGTACATGGTCAAGGTGTCCTACCACCAGAAGCCGTACCGGCGGGTGCTGATGGAGACCTGGGGCGCCCAGGTGGTGCCCAGCCCCAGCCCCGACACGCAGGCCGGGCGCCGCGTACTGGAGCAGGATCCCGATTCGCCAGGCTCCCTGGGCATCGCCATCTCCGAGGCGGTGGAGGACGCCGCTACCAGGGACGACACCAAGTACTCCCTGGGCTCGGTGCTCAACCACGTGCTCCTGCACCAGACGGTCATGGGCCTCGAAGCCCTGCGCCAGATGGAGCTTGCCGGCGATTACCCCGATGTGGTCATCGGCTGCGTGGGCGGCGGCTCCAACTATGCCGGCCTCTCCCTGCCCTTCGTGGGCGAGCGGCTGACCCAGGGCAAGAGGACGCGCTTCGTGGCCGTGGAACCGGAGGCCTGCCCGTCCCTAACCCGTGGCCAGTACACCTATGACTTCGGCGACACAGCCGAGACGACCCCCCTGCTGAAGATGCACACCCTGGGCCACACCTTCATACCGCCCTCCATCCATGCCGGCGGCCTGCGCTACCACGGCATGGCCCCCATCATCTCCAAGCTGGTGGAAGACGGCGTCATGGAAGCGCGGGCCTACCATCAGACCAAGGTGTTCGAGGCCGCGGTCCAGTTCGCCCGCGCCGAGGGCATCGTGCCTGCGCCCGAATCTGCCCACGCCGTACGGGCGGCCATCGACGAGGCCCTGGCGGCGCGGGAGGCCGGCGAGCGGCGCATCATACTGTTCAACCTCTCCGGGCACGGGTTCCTCGACCTGGGCGCCTACGACCAGTACCTCTCGGGCAAGCTGGAGGACTACGCCTACCCCGAGGAGAAGGTACGCGAGGCGCTGGCCAGCCTGCCACGTGTGGGACCATAGGCGAGGGGGTGGTGGAGGAATGAGCATCGAGACGAGCCTGAAGACAGCCCTGGAGGAGGCGCCGGTGCCGCCGGCGCCCAGCCTGTGGCAGATGAACCTGGACCTGCAGGTGAAGCCCACCTGGCGACGCATGCTCACCGGCGACCGTCCCACCGGGCCGCTTCACCTGGGCCACTACGTGGGCTCCCTGCGCTACCGCCTCGCCCTGCAGGAGCACATCGAGTGCTTCGTCATCATCGCCGACCTGCACGTCCTCACCACCCGCACCGAGCGGCTGGACGAGCTGGAGGCCAACGTGCGCGAGGTGGTGCTGGATTACCTGGCGGTGGGCATCGACCCGCGCAAGACCACCATCTACCTGCAGTCGCTGGTGCCCGAGGTGCTGGAGATCATGTGGCTGTTCATGAGCCTGGTGAGCGTGCCTCGGGCCCAGCGCATACCCACCCTCAAGCAGGCGGTGCGCGACCTGCAACTGGAGTCGGCCTCGGTGGCCCTCCTCTCCTATCCCATCCTGCAGGCGGCCGACATCCTCATGGTCAAGGGCGACGTCGTGCCGGTGAGCAAGGACAACGCCTCCCACATCGAGCTGACCCGGGAGATAGCGCGGCGCTTCAACCGCCTCTACCGGCCCATCTTCCCCGAGCCGGACTCTCCCATCGGGCCTTTGCTGGTGGGCCTGGACGGACAGAAGAAGGCGTCCAAGTCCCTGGGCAACGTCATCCTCCTCTGCGACGACGCCGAGACGGTGCGGCGCAAGGTGCGCAGCATGTTCACCGACCCGAGGCGCATCCGCGCCGATATCCCCGGGCGCACCCGCGGCAACCCGGTGTTCATCTACCACGACTTCTTCAACGACGACCGGGCCGAGGTTGAAGACCTCAAGCACCGCTACCGCCGCGGCAAGGTGGGCGACGTGGAGGTGAAGGAGAAGCTGGCCCGGGCCATCAACCGCTTCCTCGACCCCATCCGCGAGCGACGGGCCTACTTCGCCTCTCGCCCCAAGCTCATCGAAGAGATCGTCTACGAGGGATCTCGGCGGGCGCGGGCCGAGGCCCGCAAGACCCTGCAGGAGATGCGGGAGGCCATGGGCCTGACCCACTTCAGGCAGGAGGGGACGCTCTGAGCACCTACTGGCCGTCGCTCTCGCAGGTGGCGGCCCTGGCGGGAGAGGGCAGGGGCAACCTGTGCCCCGTCCTGCGCGAGGTGCCCGCCGACCTGGAGACGCCCGTCTCCGCCTTCCTGAAGGTGGCCCGGGGCGCCTACTCCTTCCTGCTGGAGTCGGTGGAGGGCGGCGAGCGCCTGGCCCGCTACAGCTTCATCGGCACCGAACCGTACCGGGTGTTGAGGCAGGGCCCCTACGCCCACGCCTGGGACGGCTCCGACCCCCTGCGCGAGGTGGAGTCGGAGCTGGGGCGCTTCCGCCTCGCCCTCCCTGCCGACGGCCCGGCGCTGCCCAGCTTCACCGGCGGCGCCGTGGGCTACCTGGCCTGGGAGTGCGTGCGCCATTTCGAGCCCCGCGTGCCCATCCGTTCCGAAGACCCCCTCCTGGTGCCGGAGGCCCTGTTCCTGTTCGTGGACACCTTGCTGGTGTTCGACCACCTCCGCCACACCATCAAGGTGGTGTCCCACTGCCGACTGGACGGGGATGTGGAGGCCAGCTACCGTCAGGCATGCTGGCGCATCGAAGAGCTGGTGGGGCGGCTGTCCCGGCCCCTGCCAGCCCAGCCCTACGCCGTGCAGAGGGCCCCCGCTCACGGCAGCGTGAGCGCCAACATGGGCCGCGAGGACTTCCTGGGCATGGTGGAGAGGGCGCGCCAGTACATCATCGCCGGCGATGTGATCCAGGTCGTGCTGTCGCAGAGGCTGTCTCGACCCACGGCCGCACACCCTTTCTCCATCTACCGCGCCCTGAGGGTGGTGAACCCCTCGCCCTACATGTACTACCTGCACCTGGGCGACTTCCAGGTCATCGGCGCCTCGCCAGAGATGCTGGTACGCGTGGAGGGGGGCGAGGTGGTGACCCACCCCATCGCCGGGACGCGTCGTCGGGGCCGCACGGCCGAGGAAGACGCCGCCCTGGAGGAGGACCTGCGGCGGGACGAGAAGGAGCGGGCCGAGCACCTGATGCTGGTGGACCTGGCCCGCAACGACGTGGGGCGCGT
>BEIA01000062.1 GCA_002898715.1 bacterium HR24
AGGGTGAGGGCAGCCTGCGAGCCGGCGTTGCCCGAACCCAGCACCACGCAACGAGCGGGCTCTGCTCCCTCGATGCCGCCCAGCAGCTTGCCCCGTCCCGGCCCTGGGCGCTTCAGGTAATGGGCCGCAGCCTCGGCCGCTAGGCGGCCGGCGATCAGGCTCATGGGCCGCAAGAGGGGCAGGGAGCCGTCGGGGAGCTGGACAGTTTCGTAGGCAATGGCCGTGACCCCCCGCTCCAGCAGGGCACGGGTCAGCTCGGGCGCGGGCGCCAGGTGCAGGTAACAGAAGAGCAGGAGGCCGGGGCGCAGCAGCCCGTACTCCTCGGGCAGTGGCTCCTTGACCTTGACCAGCAGGTCGCAACCGGCGGCTACTTCCCCGGCGGTGGGCATGACGGACGCCCCTGCTGCCGCATAGTCGCTGTCGGGGTAGCCAGAGGCGAGGCCCGCGCCAGCCTCCACCAGGACCTGGTGCCCGGCCTGCACCAGCCTGGCCACGGCCGCCGGGGTCAGGGCCACGCGGCCTTCTTCTACCTTTCGCTCGCGGAGCAGGCCCACCCTCATGTCGCCAGGCCGTCCAGATGGTGGGCGCGCTTGACAGCCGCCAGCACCACCGAGATGTCCGGCCCGGGCACGCGGGGGCCGTCACCCAGTGGGTCGGGCGTGAATGGCCGGTCCAGCAGGGCATCGAAGCAAGCCCGCACCGACCAGGCCAGGGCGTCCAGGTCGTAGCCTCCCTCCAGCGCGAACAGGATGCGGCCGCCGCACAGCTCGCTGGCCAGGTCGCGAAGGAGAGAGGCTATTTCGTAGTAGCCCCGCGCGGAGAGCAGCATGTGGGCCAGCGGGTCGGCGAAGTGAGCGTCGAATCCGGCCGAGACCAGCAACAGCTCCGGCCGGAAGCGGCGCAGCACGGGGGCGCACAGCTCGCGAAACACGCGCAGGTACTCCTCGCTGCGGCAGCCGCGGGGCAAGGGGACGTTGACGGTGGTGCCCGCGGCGTCGCCTTCGCCCGTCTCGGCCCAGTAGCCAGTCCCGGGGTAGAAAGGGTACTGGTGGACAGAGAAGTAAAGGACGCGTGGGTCGGAGTAGAAGGCGTCCTGGGTGCCGTTCCCGTGGTGCACGTCGAAGTCGACGATGGCCACCCGGGACAGGCCCTTGTCTTCCAGGGCCACTTTGGCGGCGATGGCCACGTTGTTGAAGAGGCAGAAGCCCATGGCCTTGGTTGGGGTGGCGTGGTGGCCCGGGGGCCGCACGAGGCAGAAGGCGGCATCCATTTCGCCGCCGAGCACCGCATCGAGGGCGGCAAGGCAGCCGCCCACGGCCCGCACAGCGGCGGCATAGGAGGATGGCACGATATAGGTGTCGGGGTCCAGCCAGTCGCCACCGCTGTCGGCCTTGGCGCGGATTTCGGCCACCATCTCCCACGAGTGGACGCGCTCCAGGTCGGCGGCCGAGGCATCGCGGGCAGGCAGGTGTACCAGCTCCTCTGTGAGGCCGTGGCGACGGAGGTGCTCGAGAATGGCCTCCAGCCGCTGGGGCCGCTCGGGATGGCCGGGGGCGGCGTGCTCCAGGTATACGGGGTCGAAAACGTAGCCGACGCGGGCCATATCCGCAGGCTATGGTATCAGAGGCATCGAAACCGGTGCTATACTCGCCCTGGGACGCCCCCTGCCGCCATGTACACCATCGGCACCGCCGGACACGTCGACCACGGCAAGTCTACCCTCATCCGCGCCCTCACGGGCATCGATCCCGACCGTCTGCCCGAAGAGAAGGCGCGGGAGATGACCATAGACCTGGGCTTCGCCTGGCTTCGCCTCCCATCCGGGGCAGAGGTGAGCATCGTCGATGTGCCCGGGCACGAGCGCTTCGTGCACAACATGCTCGCCGGGGTGGGAGGTGTCGATCTGGCGCTGCTGGTGGTAGCCGCCGACGAAGGCGTGATGCCCCAGACGCGCGAACACCTGGCCATCCTCGACCTGCTGGAGATAGGGCGGGCCGTGGTGGTCATCACCAAGAAGGACCTGGTAGACGAGGAGTGGCTGGCCCTGGTCTCCCTGGAGGTCGAGGAGGCCCTCCGTGGCACCTGCCTAGAGGGGGCGCCCATGGTGCCCTGCTCTGCCGTCACCGGCGAGGGGCTGGACGAACTGCTGGCGACTCTGGAGCGAGAGCTCTCGCGCACGCCGCCCAGACCGGATACGGGCCGGCCACGACTTCCCATCGACCGCGCCTTCACCCGTCCAGGCTTCGGTACCGTGGTCACCGGCACGCTGCTGGACGGTAGCCTGGCGCTGGGGCAGGAGGTGGAGGTGCTGCCCGGAGGATTGCGCTCGCGGGTGCGGGGGCTCCAGAGCCATGGACGCCCGCTGGAAAAGGTACCGCCCGGCCGGCGCACCGCCGTCAACCTGCCGGGGATCGGCGTCGACCTGCTGGAGCGGGGGATGGTCGTGACGACCCCCGGCTGGCTGCGCCCTACCACTTCCGTCGACGTGCGGTTGCGGGCGGTGCCCTATCTGCGGCGGCCGGTGCGACACAACCTGGAGGTGACCTTCCACACTGGAGCGGCCGAGGTGCCTGCCCGCCTGCTCCTGCTGGACGTCGAGGAGGTGCCGCCGGGCGGGACTGCCTGGGCCCAGGTCCGGCTGGCCCGGCCAGTGGCCTGCGTCGCCGGCGACCACTTCGTGGTGCGCGACCCCAACGGCACCCTGGGGGGCGGCCGCATAGTCGAGGTTCACGCTCGCCGCCACCGCCGCCACCATGCGCCTACCCTGGAGCGGCTGGCGCGGCTGGAGTCGGGCAGGCCGGAGGAGCGCCTGCTGGGAGCTCTGGCGACGGGGCCGATATCCCTGCGGGAGGCGGCCCTGGCCGCGGGGCTGCGGGCAGAGGATGCGCGCCAGGAGCTGGCCAGGCTGGCCGAAGAGGGGCGGGCGGTAATGCTGGCCACCAGCGGGCCAGGGGACGACGCGCTGGTGAGCTCCGCGGAGGCTGCGGAGTCGCTGCTGGCGCGGGCGAGGGAGGCCCTGGCCGCCTACCACCGACAGTGGCCCCTGCGGAGGGGCATGCCGCGGGAGGAGCTGCGCAGCCGGCTGGGGCTGGCCCAGAGGGCCTTCGAGGCGCTCCTCTCCCACTGGGCCGCTCGGGGTGCCGTGCGGGAGGACGCAGGGGCCGTGGCGCTGCCCGACCACCGCCCCAGCCTGGACGAGCGCCAGCGCCGTCAGGCCGAAGAGTTCCTGGCAGCGCTGCGGGCCAGCCGCTTCCATCCGCCCTCGCCCTCAGGCATCGATGTCGAGGTGCTGGCCTACCTGGAGGCGGAGGGGCAGGTGGTTCGCGTATCGCCGGAGGTGGTCTTCGCCGCCGATGCCTATCGCGAGATGGCGGACAGGGTGGTGGAGGCCATCCGTAGCCAGGGTAGCATCACCCTGGCGCAGGTGAGGGACATTCTGGGCACCAGCCGGAAGTATGCCCAGGCCCTGCTGGAGCACCTGGACGCCCGCGGCGTCACCCTGCGCCGGGGCGACGAGCGCGTGCTGCGGCGGCAGGCCTCGTGAAGAGAGAAGCTAGTGGCTTGATGGCGCGCGCGGCCTGGCGGCTGGCGCCGGGCCTGCGCTTGCTCGTTTCGATCGAGGTGACGACACCGCCATCCCCACTCTTGCCATAGACGGCCGCATCGCCGCGCCCCTCTTGCCCCGGCGTGGGGGTGCGCGTGGACGGTTTCACTGTCGGGTACCCACGGGGGAGTGCGCGCTGCCCGCAGCCCTGCTTGCGGCGGCAGCACCCGTCGGTGCCGCGGTAGAGGTGTCGCTCGTCGTCCGGGTTCTGTGGCGCAGGAAGGGAGACCGACGGCGATGGCCCGGGGCCCTAAGCCTCCACTGGCACGGGCCGCCTGGGCACTAGACGCCGGAACAGGCGGGCGAAGTCCCCCTCCTCCCAGCTCACCACCACCTGGCTGGCCACGAAGATAGAGCTGTAGGTGCCGGTGATGGTCCCCAGCAACATCACCAGCAGCAGCGTCTGCACAGCAGTGCCGCCCAGGAGGAGCATGGCCACCACGGTGATGATCAGGGTGAGGGAGGTGTTCAGTGAGCGCACCAGCGTCTCCGTCAGGCTGGTGTTCACCACATCGGCGAACGGCTCGCCCGGGTACCGGCCCATGTTCTCCCGGATGCGGTCGAAGACCACGATGGTGTCGTGCACCGAGAAGCCTGCCGCCGTCAGCATGCCGGTGATGAACATGGTGTTGACTTCCATGCCGAAGACCTTGCCGAAGATGGAGAAGGCGCCGATAACGAACAGCACGTCGTGCATCAGCGCCACTACGGCGGCGATGCCGTAACGGTAGGGCCGCGGCAAGTGGCGGAAGGCGAAGCTGATGTACAGCAGGATGGCCGCCGCCGCTACGCCCACGGCGATAGCAGAGTTGCGACCGATGCTGCGGCTGACGATCTCGGAAACGGTGTCGAAGTTGCGCACCTGGAAATCGCCGAAGCGCTGGCGCAAAGCCTCTTCGATGGTGTCCCGCTCCGAGGGCGGCGGCGGGCCCACCGGCGGCACGTTGATGGCCCCCTGCATTTCGCCTAGCCGCAGGATGTAATCGCCGTTGTCGGCCACCTGCACTCGCGCCTGCGGGTGCCCCAGCTCCGACAACAGCGACCGCACCGCCTCCGGGTCGGGTGGCTGCTGGAAGCGCACGGTGAAGGTGGTGCCGCTGGTGAACTCAATGCCGGGCTTCAGCGCCGGCGGGACCATCAGGGAGATGAGTCCGGGCACCAGCACCAGCGCCGAGATGGCGAAGTATAGCCAGCGCCGTTCTACGAAGGGGATGACGAAGGGCCTCCGCTCGGGGCCCGGGGTCGACCGTGGCTGCTGGGCGCCGAACAGCCACAGGTTGCGGGCGAGGGGTGTCCCCACCAGCATGCGCAGGTAAGTGCGAGTGACCGTGATGGCCGAGAACATGCTCACCAGCACGCCGATGGCCAGGGTCACGGCGAACCCCTTGACCAGGCTGGCGTTGAACTGGTCGCCGAACCACCACAGGATGCCACAGGTGATGAGGGTGGAGATGTTGCTGTCGCGGATGGACGTCCAGGCGCGGTCGAACCCCGCTTCCACGGCCGAGGCCAGGCTGCGACCGGCGCGCAGCTCCTCGCGCAGGCGCTCGAAGACCAGAATGTTGGCGTCCACGGCCATGCCCACCGACAGTACGAAGGCGGCGATGCCGGCCAGGGTCAGGGTCACCGGCCACAGCTTGAAGATGAGCAGCAGCACGGCCGCATAGGTCACCAGGGCCAGGGCCGCCACCACTCCGGGCAGGCGGTAGACCATCACCATGAACGCCATCACCGCCAGGATGCCGATGATCCCTGCCTGGATGCTGTGGCGAACCGTAGTGTCGCCCAGGGTGGCGTCCACCTGCGTCTCCTGGACGACGCGCATGGGCACCGGCAGGGCGCCGGAGTTGAGCTGCACGGCCAGGGTCTTGGCCTCGTCCAGGGTCAGGCCCTCGATGATGGCCGAGCCAGACAGCTCCTGCCGCACGTTCGGGGCGGCGATGACCTGGCCATCCAGGGCGATGGCCAGGGGACGCCCCACCAGGCGACGGGTCACGTCCTGGAGGATGGTCGCCCCGCGCGACTTGAAGTTCAGGGTCACCACCACGCCCGTGCCCTGGGGGTTGGTCTCTACCCGCGAGTTGGGCTCCAGTTCGGCGCCGGTGAGGGGGATGCCCTGCACGTTGGCCGGGCAGTCGCGGCGGCACATGGCCGGCTGCAGCAACAGCTCCCCTTGCTGTCCGCCCGTGCCCAGGCAGAGGACCTTGCCGGCCTGTCGGTCGAGGCTGGGGAAGAAGGCCGAGGAGGGGACCGTAAACTGGCTGCCGTCAGGAGCTCGACATAAGTAATTCCCGTTGGCATCGAGCTGTGGCTCCAGGAACTCGAGCCGGGCTGTACGCCCGATGAGCTCCCGCGCCTGTTCGGGGCTTATGCCCGGCAACTGCACCGACAGCCGGTACCGTCCTTCTCGCTGGATCTCGGTCTCGGCCACGCCGAAGGCGTTGACCCGCTGCTCGATGACCTGCCTGGCGCCCTCCATGGCCTGGTCGATGTCCGTGCCTGGCGGCAGGGCGGTGACATCGGCCTCCAGCAGTACGTAGGTGCCGCCTTTGAGGTCCAGGCCCAGCCGCATGGCCTGGCGGTCGAAATCGCCTATCTTGAGGCCCTGGCCTTTGGGCCAGGGGATGAAGTCGGGCAGATAACGAGTGGGGTCGCCCGGCCAGACGACCACCACGGCGAAAGCCGTGAGAGCGAGTATGAACAGGAAAAGGACCAGCTCGGTGGGACGCCGCACGCCTAGCGCTCCCTCCGCCGGGGGCCCGCCTCGCTGGCGGCCTGCCGGGACTCCTGGGCAGGACGCAGGCGCTGGACGATAGCCGTGGCCACGGCGCGCACCTCGACCCCGGGCGCCAGCTCCAGGACCACCTCGGTGGGCCCTTCGGCGGGCAGGACGATCTCTTTCACGGTAGCGATGAGTCCGCCCTGCGTGAGCACGACATCCCCTGCCTGCAGGCTGGCCATGGCCTCGCGCTGTCGCCGGCGCTCCTGCTGGATGGGCCGATAGAAAGCGAAATAGAACAGTATAGCGATGACCACGGGGTAGGCGAGGGCGAGTACGAGCAGGTCCACGTCTAGTCCGCCTCTTCCCCGCGTGTCTCCCGTTTCAGGGCGCGGCGGGCCAAGGCCAGGGCCTCCTCTCGCGTGGACACTTTGCCCTCGGCCTGGGCCTCCCGCACGCGCTCCAGCAGCCGGCCGATGATGGGCCCGGGGCCGAGCCCCAGGTGTTCCATGAGGTCGTCGCCGGTGACGAGGCGCGGCGGCGCCACCACGGCCTCGCGACGCGCAGGCTCCATCAGGACGTAGTGTACCAGCCCCACGTGAACGAGCCAGCCCTGGGGCGAAAGCGCGGGCCCGACGGTGGCCAGATGGTCTGCCAGGGCGAGCAGCAGGATGGCCCAGGCGGCCTCGCCGCAGTCCCGATAGAAGCGGTAGATGGCGCGGGCGGTTGGCGGCCCCGCGTGGGACATATGGCCCAGGCGCAGGTGGTGTGCCACCGCTGTCGCCACCAAATCGGACTCGCGCTGCGAGAAGCGGAGCCTGGCCATGACCTCCCGCGCCACCTGGGCGCCGGCCTTGTCGTGTCCGAAGAAGCGCATGCGCCCGGAGGCGTCGAAGGTCTTCGTCTGCGGCTTGGCCACATCGTGTAGCAGCCCGGCCAGCTTCACCAGCGCCCGCCGGGGCCGGCCGAGCACCGGCTCGTCATCGAGGTAACGCCGCAGCTCCTCGGCGAGGCTGTCCAGGGGTGCCCAGAAGGAGCTCCACAGCTCCCGCCCGTCCTCTGGTGGCGATGTCGAGAGGAGCATGTCCAGAGCAGCCACGGTCTCCAGCAGGTGCCCGAACACGTCCCAGTAGTGCTCCTTGGGCTGCTCCACCCCTCGCGTCGCCTCGATTTCGGGCACGAGGCGAGCCAGCAGCCCCAGGTCGTCCAGCAGGCGCAGGCCGTGGGCCGCCCTCGGAGTGGACAGGACGCGCACCAGTTCGTCGCGCTGCCGTTCGGGGGCTGCCCGGGGCAAGAGGCCGGCCCGCCGACGTATGTCGTCGGCGGTGGCCTCTTCCAGGGAGAAGTCCAGCTCCGCTGCCAGCCTGGGGCCGCGCAGCAGGCGCAGGGGGTCCTCCTCCAGGGCGGCGGGCGATACGAGCCGTACCTGGCGGCGGCGCAGGTCTTCCCGCCCTCCCAGGGGGTCGATGGGGCACAGGTCGTCTGCCGCCGCTGCTTCCAGGGGCACGGCCATGGCGTCGATGGTGTAGTCGCGGCGCCGCAGGTCTTCCTCGATGCTGCCACGAAGGGCATGGAGGTCGACCACGGCACTGCCATCGCGCAGGAAGAGGCGGGCCGTATCGGCTGCGAGGAGAAAATAGCTGCCGCCGACCTCGCGCGCCAGGGCGGGCCCCAGGACGGCGGGGTCTGCGTCCACGGCCAGGTCCAGGTCGCGCGGCTCCCGTCCCAGGAGGGCATCTCGCACCGCGCCCCCTACCAGGTAGGCCCGGACGCCGCGCAGGGCCGGCGCCTGCCGCAGGCGGTCCAGCGTGTCCGCCCACGCCACCGCCGCCGTCACCTCCCCTTCTCCTCCTCCAGTTCGGGCGCCTCCTCGCCGATCTTCACCAGCTCGTCCAGGCTGTCCAGGTGGTCGATATAGAGGGTGCCGTTGATGTGGTCCACCTCGTGCTCCAGGGCCTGGGCGAGGAGCGCGTCGCGCTCCCCTCCCTTGGCAGAGGCCTTGATGCGCACCATACGCCCCTGGAGGTCGAGCCCCCGCGCCACCACCGTCACCGAACGCGGCACCATGGCGCGGTAGCCGGGGATGGATAGGCAGCCTTCCTCCACCCGCCTCTGGCCCTCCCGCTTCACGATTTCCGGGTTGACCAGGGCGAAAGGCTCCTCGTCGGGCAGGCCGATGACGATGACGCGCAGGGGGACGCCGATCTGAGGGGCAGCGATGCCCACGCCGCGGGCGGCGTACATGCTCTCGATCATGTCGCGCACCAGGGCGCGGATGGAGTCGTCGATCCTGGTCACCCGGCGCGCCTTCATGCGCAGTACGGGGTCGCCCAGGAGCCTTATGGGATGGACCGCCACGGGCTCACCTCCGCAAGGGGCATCGCCAACCATGATAAGGGCAGCCGATGGCAGGGGGAAACGTGCGACCGCTACGGCTGGCCGACGGGGTCCACATCCACCGTCCAGCCCTCGGGCAGGGGGCGGCGGAAGAGCAGCGCGTGAGGCTCGGGGCCCTTGATGGTGATGTGCCACCGGTAGCGTCCCCGTAAGCGGTGCGGGTACGCGGGCGCCGGCCCCAGCACCTCCAGGTCGAGCCCCTCCCGCCGGACCGCTTGCCTCAGCCGCGAGGCCTGGCTAATGGCCTCCTCTTCGGCCCGCTGGGCATTGCCGTGGGCGTAGGTCAGGCGCACCAGCTTGCCGAAGGGCGGGTAGCGGAGGCGCGAACGGAGGGCGGCCTCCTCGCGGTACAGGGCCTGGTAGTCGTGGGCGGCTACGGCCTGCACCACCGGGTGTTGCGGGGAGTAGGTCTGGAGGACGACGCGGCCGCCTCTGGGGCCGCGGCCGGCACGGCCAGCCACCTGCTCCAGCAGCTGGAATGTGCGCTCGCCAGCGCGAAAGTCGGGCACATGCAGGCCGATGTCGGCCAGGATGATGCCCACGAGGGTCACCTTGGGCAGGTCCAGCCCCTTGGCCAGCATCTGGGTGCCCACCAGCACGTCGGCCTGGTGAGAGGCGAACAGGGACATGATGCGCTCGTGGGCGCTGCGGTCGCGGGCCGCATCCCTGTCCCAGCGGAGGGTGCGAGCGCCCGGAAAGAGACGACGCACCTCCTCCTCCACGCGCTGGGTGCCGGCGCCCAGAGGCCGTAGCGCCGCCTCCCCACAGGCAGGGCACGACTCGGGTACACGCCGGCCACGGTTGCAGTGATGGCAGAGGAGTCGGCCATGGTCGCCGTGGTAGGTGTAGGCGACCTCGCAGCCGGGGCAGGCGGGCACGTGCCCGCAGGACTGGCATTGCAGGAACGAGGCGCTTCCGCGCCGGTTCAGGAAGAGCACCACCTGCTCACCGGCGTCCAGGGCGGAAGCCATCTCCTGCAGCAAGCGCCGGCTGAAGAGCCCGCGATGGCCTTCCTTCAGCTCGCGGCGCATGTCCACCACCTCCACCTCCGGCAGGGGCGCTGGCACGACACCGCTCGCCCCGTCGGGCCGGAGGCGGTGAGGCAGCTCCAGCAGGTGATAGCGGCCGGTGCGCGCCTTGTGGTAGCTGGCCACGTCGGGGGTGGCGCTCCCCAGCACCAGGACCGCGCCGGCGAGGCGGCACAGCTCCTCGGCCACTCGCCGGGCGTGGTAGCGGGGCGTCCTGTCCTGCTCTTTGTAGGTCCACTCGTGCTCCTCGTCGATCACCACCAGGCCCAGGTCAGGCACGGGCGCGAAGATGGCGCTGCGGGCCCCCACCACCACGTCGCAGCGGCCCTGCCGCACCCGGTGCCAGGTATCGAACTGCTCCCGCAACGAGAGGCCGCTGTGCAGGACCGCCACCCGCCCCGGGAAACGGGCCGAAAAGCGCTGCACTGTCTGGGGGGTCAGCGAGATCTCCGGCACCAGGACGATGGCGCGCTTCCCCAGCGCCAGCGCCCGCTCGATGGCTGCCAGGTAGACCTCCGTTTTGCCGCTGCCGGTGAGACCGTGCAGGAGGAAGATGGGCGGCCGCTCGCCCGGCGTAGCGGCCTGGAGCGCGCGGCCGATGGCTTCGGCTGCG